>CAZVOE010000070.1:6728-15635 GCA_964628935.1 uncultured Acidobacteriota bacterium | reverse complement strand
ACCCGGAGCCGTGAGGTCGTGGCGATCGCCGCCGCTCACGAAGGGGACCGCGCCGCCCGGCGCGAGGGGGGCAGGGTCGTCCTCCTCCGCGAGAAGGCCGGGGCGCTCGCGCGGCTCGGGCGGAACGACGAGGCGGAGCGGGCGATCGAGGAGGCGCTCGAGGCGATCGAGGACGCGTCCTTCGAGGGCGAAGCGACCGGAGAGTCGCTCGACGCGCTTCGGGCCGCGCTCCTCGCCTCCTCCGCGTCGATGCTCTCGAAGGATGGAAGGCGCGCGGAGGCCGCGGCGAGGTACGAAGAGGGGGCCGAGGCGGCCGACCGGGCCGGTCAGGGGGACGTCGAGCGGAGCCTTCGCCTCGCCGCCGCGGACGAGTACGTCGCCGCGCGCAGGACCGACGACGCGATCCGCCTCTACGACCGGCTGATCGCCGAGGACCCTGGGTCCGGCAGGGGAATCCGAGGTCGGGCCCACGCTCGTCTCCTCGCGGGGGATCTCGACGGGTCCGAAGCGGACCTCCGTGCGCTCCTCGGCGGAAATCCGGCGGGACGGCTCCTCGCCGACGTCTGGACCGAGATGGCCCGCGTGGCCCTCCTTCGGGGGGACCGTGCGGAGGGGGTTCGGCGCCTCGACCTGGCCCTCCGGGCCGACCCCGGTTTCGAGGAGGCCCGGCGGCTGCGGGAGCGAGCCGGCCGCGGCTAGAATGGAAAGGAAACCACACCACACGGGGGAGAATGATCGATGAGGACTTTCGCACGCATGGTGGCGTTCGCCGCCCTCGCGGCCATTCCGGTCGCGGCGGCCGACGCGCAGAAGGCTCCGGCCAAGAAAGGGGATGCCGCCATCCAACAGATCGACCAGCAGATCGCAGGCGCCAAGATCGACAAGTCCGACGCCCGCTGGAGGACCCGGCTCCCGAAGCCGCAGAAGGTCGCCTTCGACGCGTCGAGCAAGTACTACGCCCGAATGGAGACGAGCAAGGGACCGCTCAAGATCGAACTCCTACCCGGCGTCGCCCCGATGCACGTGACGAGCTTCATCTATCTTTCTCGTCTCGGGTTCTACGACGGCCTTTCGTTCCATCGGGTGATCACCGGCTTCATGGCGCAGGGGGGCTGCCCGCTCGGCACGGGGACCGGCGGGCCCGGCTACGAGTACGGCGGCGAGTTTTCTCCAACGGTCAAGCATGACGTTCCGGGGCTGCTCTCGATGGCGAACGCCGGCCCCGGCACCGACGGAAGCCAGTTCTTTCTGACGTTCGTCCCGACGCCATGGCTCGACGGGAAGCACACGATCTTCGGGAAGGTCGTCGAGGGAATGGACACGCTGAAGAAACTCGAGGCGGCCGGGTCGCGGGGGGGAACCCCTTCCGAGCCGCTCAAGATCGAGAAGGTCACGATCGAAGTGGGCTGATCCGAAGGGGACGCGCGACCTCGTCGAGGATCGCCTCGACAATCGCCTCGAACCGCCGGCGAAGGCAAGGGCTCAACTCGAGCGAGAACCGATCGAGGGATTCCGGCACGACGCCGACGATTCGGACCTCCGGCGCGGGGTCGAGCGCGAGGGCGGCGCGGATCAACTCCCCGAGGTCCGATTCGTGCGCGGAGGAGGGGGCGGGAAGGAATCCCGCCACCTCCTCCGCCGGAATGTGGTAAATCGCCCCCGGCTCCGCCCGCGTCCGGATCGCGTCGACCAGGATCACGCGCTCCCTCCCCTCGAACCACGGCAGCAGCTCGAAGCCGGTCGTTCCCCCGTCGAGCACCTCCACGCCGTCGCAGAGCGCCCGCCCCCGTAGGGCGCGTGCCACGTGCACCCCGACCCCCTCGTCGCCGAGAAGCTCGTTCCCGACGCCGACGACGAGGGTCTCCGCTCGTCCGCTCACTGCACCCGGAACGCCCGAACCGACCGTCCGGGCTCCAGCACGTGGACCGCGCAGGCGAGACAGGGGTCGAACGAGCGCACGATCCGGGCGAGGGGGAACGGATTCGCCGGATCGGCGACCGCGGTCCCGATCATCGCCTGCTCGATCGGTCCCGGCTTTCCCAGCGCGTCGCGAGGGGAGGCGTTCCACGTGGTGGGCACGACCGCCTGGTAGCGCGAGATCACCCCCTTGCGGATCTCGACCCAGTGGCCGAGGGCCCCGCGTGCGGCGCACCAGAGGCCCATCCCCCGCGCCTCCTCGGGAATCCTGTGCTCGCTGCAGACCGGATCGTCGAGCTTCACCTCCATGACCATCCGGGTGAGCTCGTCCGCGATCACCTTGCACTCCACGGCGCGCGCGAGGTGGCGTCCCATGACCGAACAGAGGTCGCCGAGCTCGACGTCGAGGGTCGTCATGCTCTCGTCGAGGAGCTTCACGACCTTCGGGTTCGACTTCGTGCGGTAGGCCAGCATCATCCGCGCGAGGGGCCCGACCTCGTAGGGCGCGCCGTCGTATCGGGGCGCCTTGAGCCAGCTGTATCCCCCCTTCTTCTCCGGGTTCGGGCTCGTCTCGCCCTCCGACGGATGGAGCGCGCTCGTGGAGTCGTACCAGGACGAAGAGACGTCCTCGGCGATCTTCGCGGGATCGACCGGGCCCGGTTCTCCGCGGGTCAACCGTCCCATCGGCAAGAAGCGCTTCCGCTTCAGGACGTCGGGCTCATCGTCGAGATCGAACAACCCGAAGGAGAGGAAGTTGCCGCAGCCCTTCCCGAGCTGGAAGTGGTCTCGGTAGATCTGGGCGATCGTCAGCACATCGGGGAGATAGACGTTGTCGATGAAGTCGGTCAGCTCCTTGAGCCTCCACACCGACGTTGTGACGTTGTCGAGCCGCGGGACGATCGTCACGCCCCCCGGGGCGAGCGAGGCCACGTGCGGCATCTTTCCGGCCCAGATCGAGCACAGCTCGTGGGCCTTGAGGCGGGCCTGGTACGCCTGGATGTAGTGGTCGATCAGCGCCTCGCGAACCTGCCGCGGCACCCGGTAATCGGCCTTGTACCGCGGAACGAAGGGCGGCACGTCGGGACCCTCGAAGTAGTCGAGGGCCGATAGATGGTAGAAGTGCAGCACGTGGGACTGGATGTAGTTCGCCCCCTGCATGAGGTTCCGGATCACACGGCCGTTTCTCGGCGGCATGACGCCGAAGGCGTTCTCGAGGGCCTGGGACGACGCGATGCCGTGAGGGGTCGGGCAGACGCCGCAGAACCGCTGGGAGATTTGGATCGCGTCGAGCGGGTTGCGGCCGATCAGGATCTGCTCGAATCCGCGGTACAGGGTCCCCTCGCAGCGCGCGTCGACGACCTTCCCGTCCTCGACCGACGCCTCGATCTTGAGGTGCCCCTCGATGCGCGTCATCGGGTCGATGGAGACCTTGGTGGTGGACGTGCTCACGGCGGATCACCTCCTCTGGTAGATCGGAGAGTGGGCGTCGGGGAATCCCCTCTCCGTGCATCCGATGCACGGAGCGTTCGCCCCGATGCACCAGTTGACGCTTCCGTTCCAGCGGCGGATCGGACAATCGGCGTTCGTGAACGGCCCCTTGCAGCCGAGTTCGAGGAGGCACCCCTCTTGGCCGAACTTGCTCGCGAAGACGCCGTCATCGAGGTAGTCCCGGAAAACGCAACGGGCGTGGACCGAGCGGCCGAAGAAGAGCTTGAGCCGGCCTTGGTCGTCGAGCTCCTCGGGCTTCGGGAGGCCGTAGAGGAGGATCTTGGCGACCGTTCCGATGAACCAGTCGGGATGGCACGGACAGCCGGGGACGTTCACGACGGGAGTCTTGATCGCGCGGAGCCCGAAGAAGTCGGAGAGCCCCATGCACCCCGTCGGGTTGGGCGCGGCGGCGGGGAGGCCGCCGTAGGCCGCGCAGGTGCCGACGGTGAGCGCCGCCATCGCCTTCCGCCCGAAGCGATCGACCCAGTCCTGCATGGGCACCGGTTGGCCTCCCTCGGACCCGAGGTGGCCGTAGGCTCCGTTCGCCTTGGTCGGAATCGCCCCCTCGACGATCAGGACGAACTTGCCCGCGTGCGTCTCGGCCGCCCTCTTCGCGGCGTCGAGCGAGATCGATCCGGTCGCGGCCATTAGCGTGCCGTGGTAATTCAGGATCAGGCGGTGGCCGGGAAGGACCTGCTCGAGGATGACGTTCTTGATGCTCGGATGGATCGTGTTGATCACCGAAACGGAGCAGCCGCTGCACGCCGACGCCTGGATCCAGACGATCGGGTATTCCTTGACCGCCTCCTCGAGCGCGAAGGCGAGGCGGCCGAAGAACTCCTCGGCCACCGCCGCGGCGACCGGGGCTGCAACGGCCCAGCGCACGAACTCCCTCCGTGAGATCCCTCGAGCGCGGCTCATCGAGCCCTCCTTCCTGTCGAGATTTCCGGCACCGGCGATGAAAATCCCCACACCCCAACGGTTCGCGCCGGACCCCCGATGATCGGGAACGAGGCGCTTTCGTGGACCTTTCCGCCGGTTCTCCTGCGGAGAACGCCGGTGTCGGGCCCTCAGGAGGGATCGTCGAGCAATTCCGATGCCTGCCGCATCATCGCCGCCTTCTCCGCGTCGCCGAGCGCCTCGTAAATTGCGGC
The DNA here is from genome assembly GCA_964628935.1 of uncultured Acidobacteriota bacterium. GTDB lineage: Bacteria > Acidobacteriota > Polarisedimenticolia > Polarisedimenticolales > DASRJG01 > CAYLHQ01. The sequence continues at coordinate 11,076 of CAZVOE010000070.1, read as the reverse complement.
GAGGTCCTCCCGCGCCGATCGCAGCCAACTGACCGACGGGGAGGCCTGACGGCTCAGGAGTTCGTATCCGCTCCGCGATTCCCGCTCGGCCTCGAGAAAGCGTCCCAGCCGTAACAGACACCGTCCCAACTTGATCCTCGCGATGCCGACGTTCGGGTGTTCCGGCGAAAGCGTCTCCGAATAGATGCCGATCGCCTGCCGAAACAGCGGGAGCGCAACCCCGTACTCGGCTCGGGCCATGGACACGCTCGCGAGGTTGGAAAGCGCGATCCCGACAAGGTAGTGACCGTTCGGATGGGCGTTTCGATAGATGACTTCCATCCTCCTGTACGCGGCTTCGGCGTCGTCGAAACGACCCTGATGGAGAGCGATCGAGCCCAGCTCGTTGATCGCCGACGCGACACGGGGATGGTCGAGACCGAAGACTCGCTCCTGGATGGCGAGCGCCTCCTCGAGCAGCCCCTTCGCCTCCGCATGCCGATCCTGGAAGACGAGCGAGCGCCCGAGCATGATCAAGACGGACGCGGTTCGGTGGTGGCTCCCTCCGTACCACCCCCGCATGACGTCGAGGGCTTCCCGGTAATGGCGCTCGGCGTCGGGATACTCTCCCTGCTCGTGCCGGATCGCCCCGAGATTCACGAGGTCGTCGGCGACGTGCGGATGGCCGGGCCCGTATCGCGCGCGGTTCGTCGCGAGCGCACGACGGGTGAGTTCCTCGGCTTCCGCGTAGTGACCCTGGTAGAAGTGCGCGTTCGCCAGCGGGTAGAGGACCGAGGTGAGGTCCGGTCCGCCCCCGTCGAGCCTCGATTCGATCCGCAGCGCCTCCTCCAGCATCTCGGTGGCCTCGGCGTACGCGCCGCGCTCCACGAGGACGTGACCGAGCGCCGTCATCGCCTCCACGAGGGATGGATGCCCGGCGGGAAGCGTCCGGCGGAGCTTCGCCAGGCCATCGCGCACGAGGCGCTCCGCCTCATCGTAAGAGGCCTGGTCGGCCCGCAGAAGCCCGAGGGCGATCTCGGACTCCGCGGTGTTCGGATGATCGCTCCCGAACCATTCGCGGCGACGCTCGAGCGCGGCGCGGAGCAGCTCGTCGGCGCGATCGAGACTGCCGAGCTTCTGGGAAATCCCGCCGAGCGTCCGGTAGAGTTCCGCCTGCACCGCGGGTTCGGCGTCGAGGCTTGTCGCCTCGCGCACGCCTCGATCGATCAGGGTCGTGACGCGAAGATCCTCCGGCGGCGCGACATCCGCGTCCTCGCCCTCGAACAAGCTCAGCATGAAGCGCTGGATCCGTTGCGTCCGCGCCGCCTCGGCGACGGCCTGGTCGCGCGCCCGAGCCAGTCGCACCGTGTAGAACCCCACCAATCCCAAGACGACCGCCGTCACCGAGGCGCCCGCGACCACGGCCGCGCGATTCCGGCGCACGAACTTCCCGATCCGATACCCCACGGTGTCCGGGCGCGCGAGGAGCGGATCCCCCGAAAGCGTACGGTCGAGGTCCCGGATCAACGCCTCGACGGTCGGATAGCGACGCGCCGGGTCCTTGTGCATCGCGGTGAGGCAGAGCACGTCCAGATCGGTCCAGGATGCCGTCCCCTGCACGAGGCCTCGAGGAGCGCCGCCCGACGTTCCTCCGACCCGGCGGGCGACCGCCGACGGTCGCTCCGGCTCCCGCGTCGCGAGGAGCGAGATCGCCTCCGCGGGGGTGAGGTTCGACAGACGGAACGGGAGACTCCCGGTCAGGAGCTCGTAGAGAATCACGCCGAGGGAGTAGACGTCCGAATGGATCCCCACGCGCTCCCCTCGGATTTGCTCCGGCGCGGCGTACGCCGGCGTCATGAGGCGTAGTCCCGTCCTCGTCTGGTCCGCCGTCGCGTCGAGGCTCTCGAGGTGCTTGGCGATTCCGAAGTCGAGCAGCTTGACCGTTCCGTCCTCCGTCACGAGGATGTTCGACGGTTTCAGGTCCCGGTGAATGACCGCCTGCGCGTGAGCGTGCTGCACCGCCTCGCACACGCGCCGGAACAGCTCGAGCCGCCCTTCGATCGTCGTCTCGTGCGCGCGGCAGTAGTCGGTGAGCGGCACGCCTTCGACGTACTCCATGGCGAACCACGGCGTTCCGTCGGAGAGCGAGTTGGCATCGTACAGTCGGGCGATGGAAGGATGGGTGAGCTGGGCGAGTGTCCGCTGCTCCGCGGAGAAGCGGTCGCGGCGCGCGGGGGAGAGCCACGCGTCGCGGAGAACCTTGATCGCGGCGCGGCTCCCCAGGTCCTCCCTCTCCGCGAGATAGACGACCCCCATCCCGCCTTCCCCAAGGACTTCGCGGACCCGGTAGGGGCCGAACCTCTCCTCCGGAAGCGTGGGACCGTCCGGTTCGCGAAGCAGCCGCCGGGCCGTCTCCTCGAGACCTTGATCGAGCGGCGACCCGTCGTCGGAATCCGCGTCGAGCAGCGCTTGAACGCCTTCTCGCAGCGATTTGTCGTCGCCGCACTCGGCTCGGAGGAAGTCGGCCCACTGTTCGGGGGGAAGCGAGCGGGCGCGGTGGAAGAGATCCTGCTCCCGTTCCCATCGGGCTCGGTCCATCACCGCCCTCTGCGCATTTCCCGACCGAGCCAGGCCCTGGCCGAGCGCCAGTCGCGGAGGACGGTCGCCTCGGAAACGCCGAGAACCTCCGCGGTTTCCGCGACGTCGAGACCTCCGAAGTAACGACACTCGATCATCGCCGCATGACGGGGCGCGATCCTCGCGAGATCACCGAGGGCTGCATGGAGCGCGAGAACGTCCTCCTCGGCGCCGCCTCGGCTGAGATTCTCGTCGAACGTCACCGGCGCGATGCCGCTGCCGCGCTTCCCGGCCTTGCGCCGCCTCGCGGCCTCGACCAGCACCTGGCGCATGGCACGAGCGGCAACGCGTTTGAAGTGGAGGCGCGAGACCGAGCCGAGGGCCGGGGAGCCGGCGAGCTTGAGCCACGCCTCGTTGACCAGAACCGTCGGCGACATGGTGGTGCCCGCCTCGCCGCGACGGACGGCGCGCGCGAGCCGACGCAACTCCTCATAGGCCGCGCTGAATAGGTCGTCGATGGCGCGTCGGTCTTCCGGCATGCGGACACCTCCGCGGGGCTTCGCCGGCCTTTCGCGTGGCGGGGCCGACCTTCTCGGGGAAACCGGCCCGTCTCCTCTCCGATCCGGCGCGAGCCTACCAAAGGGCGGTCCGGCCTGGCAATTCGGCCGGGATGACGGTTTCGGCGGGGACTCCGCGCAATGGAGATCGAGTCCGATCGGAGAGGAGGCACCCGATGCAGATCGACAGAAGCCCGTTCTTGAAGCTCGAGAAACCGATGGTGGTGGGATACCTGAAATCCGCGGGTTCACGCGACCCGGACGTTCTCCACACGCAGAAAGCCCACCTCACGTCCTTGGCGAAGTTCCCGAAGCATGTCGGCGTCTACTTCATGATTCTCGGCGCGCTGTGCACGGTGCTCATCCTGCTGGCGCCGATCGGAATCCCGCTCCTGTTCCTCGGATGGTGGACGCGGCGAAGGGGGGTCAGGAACTTGGAGGCGGTCGACGCCGGCTGGCGGGAGTTCATGCAAGCAGCCGCATAACGGGAGACCGGCCACCGGTTGACGGAGGTCTTGGCCGGACCGAGAAGAGAGCGGCGGTCAGACCGCCGACGTCTGCCGAGCTCGCAACGGCAGCCGATCGTCGACCGCTCGGAGGAAGGCGTCGATCCCCTCTCCCGTGATGGCGGAGATGAGGCCGGCCTCGCGACCATCGAGTAAAGCGTTCCGCTGCTCCTCCCCGAGGAGGTCTGCCTTCGTGAAGACCAGCATTCTCGGGATGTCGAGGTACTCCAGATCACGCAGGATCCCCTCGACCGCCGCGATCTGCGCCTCGTAACGGGGGTGCGATCCGTCCACGAGATGCACGAGGAGGTCCGAGCCCTCGATTTCCTCGAGCGTGGCGCGGAAAGCGGCGATCAGGTCTTTCGGGAGGTCCCGAATGAACCCGACCGTGTCGTTGATCACGATGTCCCGTTCCCGGGGGAGTCGAAGCCTCCGGCTCGACGGGTCGAGCGTCGCGAACATGCGGTGCTCGACGAAGACCTCGCTCTTGGTCAGGACGTTCAAGAGCGTGCTCTTTCCGGCGTTCGTGTACCCCACGAGGGAGACAACCGGAACGTCGCGTTCCTTGCGCCGCGCGCGGCGCTGCTCGCGCCGCGTCCTCTCGGCGGCGAGCAGTTTCTCGAGATGGCGGATGCGGTCCCGCACGCGCCGACGATCGATCTCGAGCTTCTGCTCCCCGGGTCCGCGGCCGCCGATCCCCCCCTCGAGGCGCGAGAGCCCCGAGTCGCC
>CAZVOE010000070.1:0-6718 GCA_964628935.1 uncultured Acidobacteriota bacterium | reverse complement strand
GCGTCATGAGGCGCGGCAACAGGTACTTGAGCTGCGCGAGCTCGACCTGGATCTTTCCCTCGGCGGTCTTCGCGCGCCGGGCGAAGATGTCGAGGATCAGCTGGGAGCGGTCGAGGACCTTGAGCGCGGTCGCCTCCGCCAGGGCGCGGGCCTGCGCCGGCGAGAGGTCCTGGTCGGCGACGATGTAGTCCGCCTGGAGCCGCGAGGCGCGGACGATCAAATCTTCGAGGCGCCCCGAGCCGATCCATGTCCGGGCGTCGTAGGCTTGACGCCTCTGGAGGATCCGGTCGACGACCCCGAGATCGGCCGACGCGGCGAGCTCCTCGAGTTCGTTCATCGACTCCTCCGCGAGCGCGCGGCTTCCCGTCGTCACGTGGACGAGGATCGCCCGCCCCGATTTCCCCGCGACCTTCGTGCGGGTCCTCCGGCGGTCGAACTCCCGCTCGAGAGCGCGGATCATTTCGAGGAAGTCGTCCTCGAGGACCCCGGCGGGCCGCGGGGGGAAGACACGGTAACGACCGCCGTCGGCGACGACGTCCTCGATCTCCCGCTCGCGGGACCGGCGGACCCCGTCCCGGCCGAGCGGCACGACCGTGCCCCGGGGAAGCGGTGGGAGGGGCGGCTCCGAGAGAGGAGCCGACTGTTCGTCGGCCGGAAGGAGGTGCGCCACGCGGACCGAGCCGGGGGCCCCGTTCTCCTCGACCGCCACGAGGGCCATCGCGTCGAGGCGGTGGAGGGCGAGCGGAAGGAGGTCGGCCGCGGTGAGCGGGTCGTCCGCGACGCGGGTGGCGATCCACCGGAGCGTGCAGAAGCGCTCCCGCCCGGCAGGGGCGCTGGGCTCTCGCGGGACCCGCACCGACTTGGCGTCGCCGACGCTCACCGCCTCGACCCGTCCCGCGCGGTCGACGAGGACTCCGACGAGGCGATTGAGGTCGTGGGTGACGGCGGCGAGCTCCCGTGCGAGGTCGTGGCTGACCACCGAGTGCGGCGGGACTTTCCGGCGGTACAGACGCTCGAGGCGGTCGCGTTCCGCGTGGGACAGCCCGTGCAGGTTCCCGTGAACGGTGTGAATCTCCCGCGACCTCCGTGGGGCCGAACCGCCCCGCAAGGAAGGGTGTACCGCGAGCGCCACCCGACTTCAAGCCCGGGGGCTCAGATCCTTCCGACGAAATGGGTTCCGGCCCGCCCCTCGATCGCGTCGGGGAGGCTCGGAGGGTCGGTGATGAGGGCGCGGCGTCCCCCCGACTTGAGGAAGTGGATCACCGCCTCGATCTTCGGCCCCATGCTCCCGGGCGGGAAGTGCCCCTCGGCCTGGAGCCGTTCGATCTCCTCGAGCGTGACGGCGCCCAGGGGACGCTGGTCCGGCTTCCCGAAGTTCACATAGACCTGCGGCTCCGCCGTGAGGATGATGAGGAGGGCCGCGCCGATGTTCGCCGCGAGGACGCTCGACGTCAGGTCCTTGTCGATGACCGCTTCGATCCCGACGTACTTCCCGTCGTGGTCCTTCTTGATCGGGATCCCTCCGCCCCCGCAGGCGACGACGATGTGACCCTGCCTCGCCGCGTCGCGGATCATCTGCCGCTGCACGACACGGAGCGGCCTCGGGGAGGGGACGAGGCGACGGTAACCACGGCCGGAGTCCTCTCGGATCTTCCAACCCATCGTATCGCGCCGCCGCTCGGCCTCCTCGCGGGCGAGAAACGGCCCGATCGGCTTGTTGGGATCGGCGAACGCGGGATCGGTTTCCTCGACGAGCACCTGCGTGACCACGGTGACGACGTATCGCTGCACGTCTCGCTTTCGCAACTGGTTCAAGAGCGCCTGCTGGAGGATGTACCCGAGGCTCCCCTCGGTCATAGAAACCAGCACGTCGAGCGGCATGACCGGGACCTCGTCCCGGGCCTTCTCCTGCTGGATCAGCAGACTTCCGACCTGCGGGCCGTTCCCGTGCGTGATCACGAGGTGGTAGTCCTTCTCCACCAACGACATCAGAAGTTGGGCGATGATCTCGGCGTTCCGCTCGTGTTCCTCGATCGTCCCCCGCTCGCCCTTCTGCATGAAGGCGTGGCCGCCCATGGCGACGAGGACGATCGGCTTTCCCTGGGGTTCCGTCATGGCGCCAGTCTAGCCCCTTTGAACTTCCCCCGCCTTTCGGTCAAGATGCCTCGGACCCGAGAGGAAAGGAGAGCCCATGCCCCGAAAACCCGCCTCGTCGGCCCCCGCCCGCGCGCTGCACGGCCCGGAGACCGGGGTCCCGCCCGAGGTTTACCTCAAGCTGCTCCGCAAGATGCTCGAGGTGTATTACACCGAGGAGCGTCTCAAGCTCTTCGTGCGCGCCGGAAAGGTCTCCTTCCACGCCTCGACCCGCGGCCACGAGAAGCTGCAGATCGCGACCGCCATGCTCCTCGAGCCCGGCAAGGACTGGTTCTTCCCCTACTACCGGGAGAAGGCTCTCATGCTCGGCCTCGGAATGACCCCGAAGGACGTCTTCCTCCACATGCTCTCCAAGGCCGACGACCCCTGCGGCAACGGGCGGAACATGAGCGAGCACTTCTCGAGCCGCGCCCTCCGCGTCGTCTCGCCGACCGCCTGCACGGGCACGCAGTACCTTCAGGCGGTCGGGATGGCGAAAGGCGTGAAAGCGGAGAAGTGCGACGAGATCGTCTATGTCTCTTCCGGAGAGGGAGCGACGTCCGAAGGCGAGTTCTTCGAGGCGCTCAACTACGCGGGAAGGGACCGGCTCCCCGTCCTCTTCATGATCCAGAACAACGGCTACGCCATCAGCGTCCCGCAGAGCGTGCAAACGGGGACGGAGATCCATACGGTGGCGAAGGGGTTCCGCGTGCGGTCGCTCGAAGTGGACGGCACCCGCTTCACCGAGATGTACACGACCCTCGCGCCTCTCGTGGCGGAGATGCGCAGGGGGTCGGGTCCGCTCCTCGTCGAAGCCCACGTCGTGCGCCTCGACTCCCACTCCTCTTCGGACGACCAGCTGAAGTACCGAAGCGAGGAAGAGCTCGAGAAGATCCGCGAGCGCGATCCGGTCGCCCATACGCAGGGGCGTGTCCTCTCTTGGGGGCTCATCGACGAACGGGGGCTCGAGGCGCTTCATGCCGAGATCAAGGCGGCCGTCGACCGTGCGGCGGACGAGGCGGACGCGGCTCCGGCCCCCGATCCCTCGATCGCCACGCTCCACGTCTTCTCGGGAAAGACCCCGGTCGAAGACGAGCGGCCGCCGAAGGCGGTGTCCTCCGCACCGATCACGATGATCGACGCGCTCAACCACGGCCTCCGCGAGGAGATGGAGCGCAACCCGAAGATCGTCATGTGGGGCGAGGACATCGCCGACCCGAAGGGGGGCGTCTTCGGCGTCACGCGGGGGCTGACCGACGCCTTCCCGGGGAGGGTCGAGAACTCGCCGCTCGCCGAGGCGACAATCGTCGGGGTCGCGAAGGGCATGGCGATCCGCGGCTACAAGCCGGTCGTGGAGATGCAGTTCTCGGACTACTCCTTCCCCGCCTTCATGCAGATCCGCAACGAGATCGCGACGCTGCGATGGAGGAGCGGCGGTGTGTGGTCCTGCCCCGTCGTCGTGCGGATGGCGACCGGCGGCTACATTCGGGGAGGCCCGTTCCACAGCCAGTCGCCGGAATCCCTCTACGTCCACACCCCGGGCTGGTACGTCGTCTACCCCTCGAACGCGGAGGACGCGAAGGGCCTGATCAAGACCGCCTGCCGCATCGACGACCCGGTGATCTTCTTCGAGCACAAGGGCCTTTACCGCCAGGTCTTTTCGAAGTCTCCGGAACCCGACGCCGACTTCCTCATCCCGTTCGGGAAGGCGAGGGTGGTGCGGAGCGGGACCGACCTCACGGCGATCACCTGGGGAAGCGGCGTGATCCGCTGCCTCCGGGCGGCGGACACCCTCGAACGGGAGGGGTTCTCCGTCGAGGTGATCGACCTCCGGACCCTCGTCCCGCTCGACGAGGAGGCATGTCTCGCTTCGGTGAAAAAGACGGGCAAGTGCATCGTGGTGCACGAAGCGCCGGTCTTCGGCGGCTTCGGTGGGGAAGTCGCCGCGCGGGTCGCTTCCGGAGCCTTCGAGCATCTCGACGCCCCGGTACGGCGCTGCGGAGCGCAGGATGCCTTCCCACCGTATGCTCCGTCTCTCGAGGCGGCGGTCCTGCCGTCCCAAGAGGACGTCACGGAGGCGATTCGGAAGCTCGCCACCTGGTGAGGAGGACGACATGAACTGGGCGACCGTCGGCCGATGGGTCATGCTCGGGGGGAGCCTCGTACTCGGCTTGCTCGCGGGAATGGTGGGGCTCTGGATCTTCGAGATGAAGGTCCCCGCCGCGATGCAAACCGCGGTCCTCAGGGCGGAGGCCCGCCTTTACTACGTGATCGCGGGGCTCATCCTCGGGTTCGTGACCTACGGTTGGACGCGCGCCGCCGTGTCGATTGCGGAACGGGCCGCCGCGTCGCGTGCCCGGCGCGAGGCCGCCGGGCCCAAGCCATGACCGCCCTCGCCCCGGGGCTTCTCCGCGGGAAGACCGCCTGGATCACGGGCGGCGGTTCGGGGCTCGGACGAGCGATGGCGACTCGGTTCGCGTCGCTCGGCGCGCGGGTCGCTCTTTCGGGCCGGCGGGAGGAACCGCTTCGGGAGACCGCGGAAGCGATCCGCGCCGAGGGCGGCGAGGCCGTCTGGGCGCCGTGCGACGTGCGGGTCCCCGACGAAGTCGCGGCCGCGCTCGACCGGATCACGGAGTCGGCCTCTCTTCCCGGGATTCTGGTCAACAATGCAGCGGGGAACTTCCTCGCGCGATCGGAGGACCTCAGCCCCAACGCTTTCGCCTCGGTCGTCGGGATCGTCCTCCACGGGACATTTCACTGCACCCAAACGATCGCCAAACGCTGGATCGCCGCGAAACGCGGCGGAACGGTCCTTTCGATCGCCACGACCTACGCCGAGACCGGTTCCGGGTTCGTCCTCCCGTCGGCGTGCGCCAAAGCTGGCGTGGTCGCACTGACGCGTTCGCTCGCCGTCGAATGGGCGCATCACGGCATCCGACTGAACGCGATCGCTCCGGGTCCGATCCCCACCGAGGGGGCGTTCTCGCGCCTGCTCCCCTCGAAGGACCTCGAGGCCCAGCGGAAGAAGCGGATCCCGGCGGGTCGGTTCGGCACCCCGGAGGAGCTGGCGGAGCTCGCGGCCTTTCTCGTCTCCGACGCCTCCGACTGGATGCGGGGCGAGGTCGTGACCTTCGACGGCGGCGAGTGGCTCCGCGGCGCCGGAGAATTCAACGACCTCCTGGAGATGCCGGAATCGGCGTGGGAAGCGCTTCGGAAGAAGAAAGGGTGAGCGTCTGTCTCGTCACAGGGGCCGCGCGCGGGCTCGGCCTCGAAATGGTGCGACAGCTCCTCGACCGCGGCGAGACGGTCGTCGCGTGTCCCCGCCGCGTCGAGTCTTGCGGCCTCGACGCCCTCTCGGTCACTCACGGATCGACGCTCCACATCGTCCCGATGGACGTGACCGAGGGGCTCTCGGTGCGGGAAGCGGCACGCAGGGTCGCGGCGCGCGTCCGCCATGTCGATGTGTTGATCAACAACGCCGGCGTCTTTCACCGCGGCGAGATTTCGGTCGACGCGCTCGATTTCTCGCGTCTCGAGGACGCCTACCGCGTGAACACGCTCGGGGCGCTGCGCGTCACGGCGGCGTTCCTTCCGCTCCTGCACGAGGGATCGGGAAAGCGGATCGTCAACATCTCCTCCCTCATGGGGTCGATCGAGGACAACGCGAGCGGTGGCGCATACGGGTACCGGATGTCGAAGGCCGCACTCAACGCCGCCACGAAGAATCTCGCGATCGAGCTAGCGGATGCCGGGTTCGTCGTCCTGGCGATGCACCCGGGCTGGGTCCGCACGAGAATGGGAGGGGAACGGGCCCCGCTCGACGTCGAGTCCGCAGTCCGCGACCTCTTGTCAATCGCCCTCTCGGTCGGACCCGACCGGAGCGGCGGGTTCTACGGTCCCGGAGGCGAGAGATTGCGCTGGTGAAACGCGAACGGGGACTGGCACCGCTTCCCGGAGGGGCAACGGTGACAGTCCCCTTTTCTCAGTAACCGCCGCGGCCGTAGCCGCCGCCGCCCCTGCGACCGCCGCCGCCGCCGCCGCCCTCGCGCTCGCGCGCCTCGTTCACGGTCAGCGGACGACCCCCGTAGTTCGTCCCGTTCAGCGAGCGAATCGCTGCGTCGGCCTCGTCCTGGCTCCCCATGTCCACGAAGCCGAATCCCCGCGGCCGGCCCGTGTCGCGGTCGGTGATCAACTTCACCTCCCGGACCGTACGCCCGTCCTGGGAAAACAGCGCCCGAACGTCGTCTTCGGTCGCGCTGAAGGGGAGGTTGCCGACGTAGAGTCTCGTACCCATCGAACCCATCTCCTGCCGAACGGCCGGGGCGGCCCGTTCACCGGCTCGGAGCCTTCCGGCTCCTTCATCCTTCCGCGCCCTCACGCCCCGAGGTGGGGCCGAAACAAAAAACGCCGCAAGACCGTTCCTGCGGCGCGCGAAATCCGGGTTCCCCTGACACAGACATCGGTGAGGCCGCGAACCGCCGCGAAAATTAGACCCGGAAGCCCCTACCTGTCAAGAGTTACGGCCGACCGCGTGTAGGTAGCAAATGATTTGTCCGGTCGCCGTAGCAAGTGATTTGGCCGCTTT
>CAZVOE010000069.1:0-15852 GCA_964628935.1 uncultured Acidobacteriota bacterium | reverse complement strand
TGATGCCGATCGAGGACATTTTCTCGATTTCGGGGCGCGGGACGGTGGTGACGGGGCGTGTGGAGCAGGGGGTGGTGAAGGTCGGGGACACGGTGGAGATCGTGGGGATCCGGGACACGCAGACGACGGTGGTGACTGGCGTGGAGATGTTCAAGAAGCTCCTGGACCAGGGTCAGGCTGGGGACAACGTGGGGTTGTTGCTGCGTGGGATCGGGAAGGACGAGGTGATGCGGGGGCAGGTGGTGGCGAAGCCGAAGTCGATCACGCCGCACAAGAAGTTCAAGGGTGAGGTGTACGTGTTGACGAAGGAGGAGGGGGGTCGGCACACGCCGTTTTTCACGGGGTACCGTCCTCAGTTTTTCTTTCGGACGACGGACGTGACGGGGGTCGCGCAGCTTCCCGAGGGTGTGGAGATGGTGATGCCGGGGGACAACGTGACGATCGAGGTGTCGCTGATCACGCCGATCGCGATGGACAAGGGCCTTCGGTTCGCGATCCGCGAGGGCGGCCGGACGGTGGGCGCCGGAACGGTCACGGAGATCCTCGAGTAGACGTGGACCCGGAGGGCGGACGATGAGGGACAACGTTCAGCTCCAGTGCGGCTCGTGCAAGCGCAGGAACTACGTGACCACGAAGAACAAGAAGACGACCACGGGGAAGCTCGAGTTCAGCAAGTACTGTCGCTTCTGCCGGAAGCACACGGCCCACAAGGAGACCCGCTGACCCGGCGGGCCGGAGGCATCGTGGAAGCCAACAGCGAGTCGATGGTCGGGAAGGTCGGCGGCTCTTTCGCCCGCCTCCGCGGGTTCCTCGTGGAGGTGTGGTCGGAGCTCCAGAAGACCACCTGGCCCTCGAAGAAGGAGGTCCAGGGGACGACCATCGTGGTCATCGTCGCCGTGTTCTTGACGGCGATCTTCCTCTACGTCGTCGATTTTTTCATCGACGCGGGCCTCCGGTGGGTCCTCGAGTTCTTCGGGCGATGAGCGCGACGGGGGCGATCGTGGCGAAGCAGTGGTACATCGTCCACACCTACTCTGGGTTCGAGGCGAAGGTGAAGGAGAGCCTCCGCCAGCGCGCCGACTCGATGGGCATGGCCGACACGATCGAAGACATCCTCATCCCGACCGAGGAGGTCGTGGAGGTTCGGGACGGCAAGAAGACCCGGTCGACTCGGAAGTTCTTTCCCGGCTACGTTCTCGTGAAGATGGAGATGTCGGACGCCGCGTGGCACGTCGTGAAGAACACCCCGAAGGTGACGGGGTTCGTCGGGACCGGCAACAAGCCGGTTCCGCTGAGCGACGCCGAGGTCGACCGGATCGTGAACCAGGTCACGGTCGCGGCGAAGAAACCGAAGCCGAAGCTCGAATTCCGTACCGGGGAGAGCGTGCGGATCACGGACGGACCGTTCAGCAGTTTCACCGGCCAGGTCGAGGAAGTGAACGAGGACCGTTCGACCCTGAAGGTCATGGTGACGATCTTCGGGCGGGCGACACCCGTCGAACTGGAATTCGCGCAGGTCGAAAAGGTCTGACGCGCGGGAAGGCGACATGGCAAAGAAGATCGTCGGGTACATCAAGCTCCACATTCCGGCCGGAAAGGCGACGCCGGCGCCGCCGGTGGGCCCAGCCCTGGGACAGCAGGGCGTCAACATCATGGACTTCTGCAAGAACTTCAACGCGCGGACGGCCAAGGGGAACGGCATGCTGACCCCGGTGGTCATCACGGTCTTCCAGGACCACTCCTACACCTTCATCACCAAGACTCCTCCGGCCTCGGTCCTCCTGGCCAAGGCAGCCGGAATCGAGAAGGGGTCCGGGCAGCCCAACAAGGTCAAGGTGGGGAAAGTGACCCGCGCACAGGTCGAAGAGATCGCGAAGACGAAGCTCGAGGATCTCAACTGCGGCGACCTCGCGGCCGCGATCAGGGTCGTCGAAGGCAGCGCGCGGTCGATGGGAATCGAAATCACCGGCTGACGGACCCGAACGTCCCGAGGAAGGATGCGAGATGCCGAAGCACGGCAGGAAGTACATCGAGGGAACCCGAAAGATCGAGCGGCGACTGTACGGCGTCGAGGAAGCGGTCGCGGCCGTCAGGCGAGCGGCCTACGCGAAGGTCGACGAGACGCTGGAACTCCACATGAGGCTCGGTGTGGACCCGAAGCACGCCGACCAGATGGTGAGGGGCACGGTCGTGCTCCCTCACGGGACCGGAAAGTCGAAGCGCGTGGCGGTGATCGCGGGGGGGGAAAAGGCCAAGGAGGCGGAGGCGGCGGGAGCGGACGTCGTGGGGGGCGCAGAGCTCGTCCAGAAAATCCAGGAGGGATTCATGGATTTCGACGCCGTCGTCGCGACCCCCGACATGATGCGCGAGGTGGGGAAGCTCGGGAAGGTTCTCGGCCCCCGCGGACTGATGCCCAACCCGAAGACGGGGACCGTGACCTTCGAAGTCGCGAAGGCGATCGCGGAGATCAAGGCGGGGAAGGTCGAGTTCCGGGTCGACAAGACGGCGATCATCCACGTTCCCGTGGGAAAGCTCTCGTTCGCCGACGAGAAGCTCGCGGAGAACGCGAACGCGGTGATGCAGGCCGTCGTCCGGGCGAGGCCGGCGGCCGCCAAGGGGAAGTACGTCCGCTCGATCTACCTGGCTTCGACGATGGGACCGTCGGTGGCCCTCGATCCGGCGACGGTCGAGGCCCCGGCGGCTTGAGGTGAGACCGTGAACCGCGCCGAAAAGACGCAAATGACCGAAACGCTCGCCGAGACCTTCCGGTCGCGGCCCCACGTCGTTCTCGCGGATTACCGTGGCCTGACCGCCAACGAGGCGAACGATCTCCGGCGGAAGGTGCGCGGCACCGGAGGGTCGGTGATGGTCCTCAAGAACCGGCTCGCGAAGCGCGCCGCGGAGGGGACGGCCGTCGAACGGATCCGAGATCGGCTCCGGGGGCCCTGTGCGCTCGCGGTCCACCCTTCGGACCCGGTCGCGCTCGCGAAGGCGCTGGACGAGTTCGCGAAGGACCATCCCAACCTGAGGCTCCTCGCCGCCGTGGTCGGCGCGAAGGAAGTCCTCGAGGCGGCCGAGGTCAAGACGCTCGCAAGCATGCCGGGGCTCCCGGAACTGCGCGCGCAGTTCCTCGCCCTCCTGCAGACGCCGGCGACGCAGCTCGTGCGTCTGCTCGGGACGCCGGCCTCACAGGTGGCGCGCGCCCTCGACGCGCGACGAGAGCGGTTGGAGGACAACGGTTAGATCGGACGGTGGATCCTCCGGCGCGCCGGGTGCCGGGGGCCTTAACGAGATTCCCGACGGGAAGTACGGAGGAGTTTCCAGATGGCCGACTTGCAGGCGATTGCCGAGAACCTGAGCACGCTCACCGTGATGGAGACCGCGCAGCTGGTCAAGATCCTCGAAGAGAAGTGGGGCGTCAGCGCCGCCGCTCCGGTGGCCGTGGCCGCCGTGGCGGGGGCTCCCGCGGCCGCCGCCGCCGCCGAGGAGAAGACCGAGTTCGAGGTCGTCCTCAAGGAGGTGGGCGAGAAGAAGATCAACGTGATCAAGGTCGTCCGCGAAGTGACCAACCTGGGTCTCAAGGAGGCCAAAGACCTCGTCGACGGCGCCCCCAAGACCGTCAAGGAGGGGGTCACGAAGGACGAAGCCGAGGCGATCAAGAAGAAGTTCGAGGCCGAGGGGGCGAAGGTCGAGATCCGGTAGTTCGACCCCGCGAGGATCCCGACGACCGGTCCCGGCGCCGCCCGACGGGGCGGCACCGGTTGTCCGGCTCCGCCGCCCGGAGCGGAGGAGACGGAGCAGACGCCTCGATCCGGCGCGCCGCCCCGATCGGCGCGCCCAGGGAGACTGAAACTCGATGCCGGAACGGTCCAGACTCGACGCCACCGGGCGGATCTCGTTTTCTCGGATCCGAACCGAAATCCCGATCCCGAACTTGATCGAGGTCCAGCGGAGCTCCTACGAGCGCTTCCTCCAGATGCACACCGCCCCGGCGGACCGGGACGATTCCGGCCTCCAGGCGGTGTTCAAGTCGGTCTTCCCGATCCGCGACTTTCGCCAGACCTGCTCGCTCGAATACGTCGAGTACACGATCGGGAACTGGGAGTGCAAGTGCGGGGAGCTTCAGGGGATCGAGCATCTCCGAAGCGAATGCCGATCGTGCGGGAAGCGCCTGATCGCCCCCGACGCGCGCGGAGGTCAGGTCGTCTGCGACGGTTGCGGCAACGTCACCGCCGTCGTCGTGCGCGATTGCGACCAGTGCGGCGAGCCGGTGGCGCTCAAGTTCAAGTACGACGTCGACGAGTGCCAGGAGCGCGGGCAGACCTTCACCGTTCCCCTCAAGGTGACGATCCAGCTCGTGGTGTACGACAAGGACCCCGACACGGACGCACGGAGCATCCGCGACATCAAGGAGCAGGAGGTCTACTTCGGCGAGATCCCCATGCTCACCGAGCACGGAACCTTCATCGTGAACGGCACCGAGCGCGTCATCGTCAGCCAGCTCCATCGCAGCCCCGGCGTCTTCTTCCAGGAGGACGCCCAGAAGTCGATGCACACGGCCAAAGTGATCCCGTACCGCGGGTCGTGGGTCGAATTCGAGGTGGACCAGAAGAACCTCGTTCACGTCAAGATCGACCGGAAACGGAAGTTCCCGGCCACGGTCTTCCTTCGGGCGTTCGGCCTCGAGTCCGAGGGGGACATCCTCCGCGCCTTCTACACCCCCGCGACGGTCCGCTTCGAGGGAAGCAAGCCCTCGTTCCGCTGCGACCGTGGCGCGGCGAATCGCCGCGTGCGCGCGGCGGTCGTCCATCCCACGACCGGCGAGGAGCTCGTCAAGCGGGGGCGGAAGATCCGGGCCGAGCAGGTCGTCGAGCTTCAGGCGGCCGGGGTCGAGTGGATCGCCGTCGATCCCGCCGAGCTCGAAGGGGCTTGCGCCGCATCCGATCTCGTCGATCCGGCGACGGGCGAGCTCATCGCCGAGGTCGGGACCCCGCTCGACGCGGCGCTCCTCGATCGCCTCGCTTCGATGGAGGGGGTTCGGTTCGAGGTCGTCTTCCCGGAACAGGAGGAGGTCGGCTCGGCGCTCCTCGAGACGCTCCGAAAGGACGCGATGCGGGAGCATGCCGAGCAGCTCCGGAATGTCCAGGAGAACCGCCTGCAGGCGGCGGCACTCCTCGAGATCTACCGGCGACTCCGGCCGGGCGACCCGCCGACCCTCGAGTCGTCCCGCAACCTCTTCCGCAGCATGTTCGAGGATCCCGCGCGGTACGACTTCTCGAGGGTCGGACGCCTGAAGTTCAACACCAAGCTGTTCGGGGATGAACAGCGGTGGCCGGCGACCGTGCAGGAGCGCTGGAAGAAGGGGGAGGACCGAACCCCCTCGCGCGAGGACTTCGTCGAGGTGCTCCGCTACCTGATGCGCCTCCACAAGGGGCAGGGCGACGTCGACGACATCGACCATCTCGGCAACCGGCGCGTGCGAAGCGTCGGCGAGCTCCTCGAGAATCAGTTCCGGATCGGCCTCGTCCGCATGGAGCGCGCGATCAAGGAAAAAATGTCGGTCTACCAGGAAATGACGACCGCGATGCCGAACGACCTGATCAACGCGAAGCCCGTCATGGCGGCGATTCAGGAGTTCTTCGGGTCGAGCCAGCTCTCGCAGTTCATGGACCAGACGAACCCGCTATCGGAGGTGACCCACAAGCGGCGATTGTCGGCTCTCGGTCCCGGCGGACTGAGCCGCGAGCGAGCGGGCTTCGAGGTCCGCGACGTGCACCCGACCCACTATGGCCGCATTTGCCCGATCGAGACCCCGGAAGGTCCGAACATCGGCCTCATCTCGTCGCTCTCCTGCTACGCGCGGATCAACGACTACGGATTCATCGAGTCCCCGTACCGGAAGGTGGAGGATGGCCGCGTCGGGGACTACGTCCGGGTCTCGCGGACCGGGGACGGCCCGTACCGGCTCCACGAGGTCGTTCGGCGGGACGAGTTCCGGGCCGAAGCCGAGCGCCTCCGGAAAGCGGGGAAGACACCACCGCTCGCGGAGCCCCACTCGTTCTACCTCGCCGCGTGGGAGGAGGACCGTACGGTCATCGCGCAGGCCAACGCGCGCCTCACCGAGGACGGACGATTCGAGCACGAGCGTGTCAACGCGCGGAAGGAGGGGGAGTTCAAGCTGGTCCCGAGGGAGGAAGTCGGCTACATCGACGTGTCCCCGAAGCAACTCGTGTCGGTCGCCGCCTCCCTGATCCCGTTCCTCGAGAACGACGACGCCAATCGCGCCCTCATGGGCTCCAACATGCAGCGTCAGGCCGTCCCGCTCCTCCGCCCGCAGGCCCCCTTCGTCGGGACCGGGATGGAGTCGATCACGGCCCGCGACTCCGGTTCGGTCGTGTTGTGCAGGCGGGGAGGAGTGGTCGACCTGGTCGACTCCCGCCGGATCATCGTCCGGGTCGGCGCCGAGGGCCAGGAGGACTTCGGCGCGGACATCTACTCCTTGACGAAGTTCAAGCGCTCGAACCAGAACACCTGCATCAACCAGCGCCCGCTCGTCGCCAAGGGGCAGCGGGTCGAGCGGGGGCAGGTTCTGGCGGACGGGCCGTGCACGGAGCGCGGCGATCTCGCGCTCGGCCGGAACGTCCTCGTCGCGTTCATGCCGTGGCGCGGCTACAACTTCGAGGACGCGATTCTCGTGTCCGAGAAGCTGGTCCGGGAAGACTCTTTCACCTCGATCCACATCGAGGAGTTCGAGATCGAAGCCCGCGACACGAAGCTGGGCCCCGAGGAGATCACCCGGGACATTCCGAACGTCGCCGAAGAGTTCCTCAAGGATCTCGACGACTCCGGGATCATCCGGATCGGCGCCCAAGTCAAACCGGGCGACATCTTGGTGGGGAAGGTCACGCCCAAAGGGGAGACGCAACTCACCCCCGAGGAGAAGCTCCTCCGTGCGATCTTCGGCGAGAAGTCCGGAGACGTGCGCGACGCCTCCCTGACGACCCCTCCGGGCATCGAAGGGACCGTGGTCGACGTGAAGATCTTCTGCCGGAAGGGGGTCGAGAAGGACGGACGGACACTCGAGATCGAGGCCGCCGAGATCGAGCGGATGAACAAGGACCTCCGGGACCAGATTCGGATCATTCGGGAGGAAGACCGGCGGCGCCTGATGGATCTGCTCGAGGGAGAGCGGCTCGAGACGCCGCTTCGCTCGAGGCGCACGAAGCAGACCCTCCTCGAGGCCGGCGCAGTGCTCACCCGGGAGGTCATGGCCGAGATCGACACGGAGGATCTCCATGCCTGCGAGATCTCCGCGGGCGACTCCGCGAAGCTCGCCGAGCTCCGCCGCGTGGCGGAGCGCACGGACAAGCGGATCTCGATCCTCAAGAAGATCAACGAAGACAAGATCGCGCTCATGCAGAAGGGGGACGAGCTCGCCCCCGGCGTGATCAAGATGGTCAAGGTCTTCGTCGCGATGAAGCGAAAGCTCTCCGTCGGAGACAAGATGGCCGGCCGGCACGGGAACAAGGGCGTCATCGCCAGGGTCCTTCCCGAGGAGGACATGCCGTTCCTTCCGGACGGCACCGCGGTCGAGGTCGTCCTCAACCCCCTCGGCGTCCCGTCCCGCATGAACGTGGGACAGATCCTCGAGACGCACCTCGGCTGGGCCGCTGCGTCGATGACCGCCTGGTTCCAGGACCGCCTCAACGAATCGCGGACCGAGGCGGCTCGGGAGATTCGAGCGCGACTGGCGGCGATGCTCCCGCCTGGGGACGCCAGGGATCGGTGGGAGAGCGCGACGGACGACGAGGTGCTCGACCTCGGTCGACAGCTCGCGCGTTCCGTGAATTTCGCCTCGCCGGTGTTCGACGGAGCGACCGAGTCCGACATCAAGCGACAGCTCGAGCTCGCCGGCCTTCCGTCGTCCGGAAAGCTGAGACTACGGGACGGAAAGACGGGCGAGTGGTTCGAGCAATCGGTCACGGTCGGCTACATCTACCTGATGAAGCTCTCCCACCTCGTCGACGACAAGATCCACGCCCGCTCGATCGGACCGTACTCATTGATCACCCAGCAGCCGCTCGGGGGGAAGGCGCAGTTCGGCGGACAGCGTTTCGGCGAGATGGAGGTCTGGGCGCTCGAGGCTTACGGCGCCGCGCACATCCTCCAGGAGCTTCTCACGGTCAAGTCCGACGACGTGTACGGGCGGACGAAGATTTACGAGGCGCTGGTCAAAGGCGAGCCGGCCGTCGAGCCGGGCCTTCCCGAGTCGTTCAACGTTCTCGTTCGAGAATTGCAGAGCCTCTGCCTTGACGTCGAGCTCCTGAGCGACCGGCCGGACGCCAGGGGCCCCTCGATGATCTGAGCGGGAGGGAGGCACGGTGAATCGCACGTCGTTCCTGTTCGACAAGGCGAAGACGATCAACGACTTCAACGCGATCCGGATCAGTCTCGCGAGTCCGGAGAAGATCCGGTCGTGGTCCTACGGCGAGGTCACGAAACCGGAGACGATCAACTACCGCACTTTCAAGCCGGAGCGGGACGGACTTTTCTGCGCGAAGATCTTCGGACCGGTCACCGACTGGGAGTGCCTCTGCGGAAAGTTCAAGCGCATGAAACACCGCGGCGTCGTGTGCGACAAATGCGGCGTCGAGGTGACGCAGTCGAAGGTCCGGCGAGAGCGCATGGGACACATCGAGCTCGCGAGCCCGGTCAGCCACGTCTGGTTCTTCAAGGGCCTCCCGAGCCGCATCGGGCACCTTCTCGACATGTCCCTCCGGGAACTCGAGCGGATTCTGTACTTCGAGGCGTACGTGGTCATCGACCCCGGAGACGTCCCCGAGCTCCACGAGCGGGAGATCCTCACGGAGGAGCGCTACCGCGAGTTGCAGGAGCAGTACCCGGACCAGTTCACGGCCGGCATGGGGGCGGAGTCGATCAAGGAGCTCCTGGCCCGCGTCGACATCGACGAGTACGCGAGGGATCTGCGCGAGCGCATGCGAAGCGAGACGTCGCAGCAAAAGCGCCTGAAGTTCGCGAAGCGCCTCAAGGTGGTCGAGGCGTTCCGCAAGAGCGGGAACCGCCCGGAATGGATGATCCTCGACGTCATCCCAGTGATTCCGCCGGAGCTTCGGCCGCTGGTCCCTCTCGATGGCGGGCGGTTCGCGACTTCCGATCTGAACGATCTCTACCGCCGCGTGATCAACCGGAACAACCGCCTCAAGAAGCTCCTCGACCTCAAGGCTCCGGACGTCATCGTCCGGAACGAGAAGCGAATGCTCCAGGAGGCGGTCGACGCGTTGTTCGACAACGGTCGCCGGGGCCGCGTCCTCCGCGGGAGCAACAACCGCCCGTTGAAGTCGCTTTCCGACACGCTCAAGGGGAAACAGGGCCGCTTCCGCCAGAACCTTCTCGGGAAGCGCGTCGACTACTCGGGCCGGTCGGTCATCGTCGTCGGACCCGAGCTCAAGCTCCACCAGTGCGGGCTCCCGAAGAAGATGGCGCTCGAACTCTTCAAGCCGTTCATCTACAACAAGCTGGAGAAAGAAGGACTCGTTTCGACGATCAAGGCCGCGAAGGAGATGGTGGAGCTCGAGCGGCCCGAGGTCTGGGACTTCCTCGAGGAGGTCATCCAGGAGCACCCCGTACTCCTGAACCGCGCTCCGACCCTCCACCGGCTCGGGATCCAGGCGTTCGAGCCGGTGCTCGTCGAGGGCAAAGCGATCAAGATCCACCCGCTCGTCTGCACCGCCTTCAACGCCGACTTCGACGGGGACCAGATGGCGGTTCACATCCCGCTGTCGGCGAAGTCCCAGATCGAGGCGCAGGTGCTCATGATGTCGATCCAGAACATCTTGAGCCCGGCGAACGGGATGCCGATCATCAATCCGAGCCAGGACATCGTGCTCGGCTGTTACTACCTCACCCAGGAGCGGGAGCACGCGCGGAGTGCGGGAAGGCTCTTCGGCTCGAGGGAAGAGGTTCTGTTGGCCTACGAGGCGGGGGAGGTCGAGACGCTCACCCCGATCGTTCTCCGCTTCACCGGAAAGCTCGTCGATCTCACCACGCTCCCCCCGAAAGAGCGAGAGAACCTCGTCCGAGCCCCGGAGCAGGACGTACGCAACTACCGGCTGTACACGACCGTCGGTCGCGTGATCTTCAACGATCACCTGCCGAAGGGGTTGCCCTTCATCAACGGCCTCCTCAAGAAGAAAGGGCTACAGTCCCTCGTGCACTACTGCTTCCTCCGCCACGGGCAGCACATGACGGTCAGCCTCGCCGATGCCCTCAAGTCGCTCGGCTTCCTCTCCGCGACCCGCGCGGGGGTGTCGATCGGAGTCGACGACATGGTCGTTCCCCCGGAGAAGGCCGACGTCGTCGAAAAGGCCAGGCGCGACCAGATCGAGGTCGAGCAACAGTACCTCGACGGGGTGATCACGAACGGCGAGCGGTACAACAAGGTGATCGCGATCTGGTCGGAGGCGACGGAGCGCGTCTCCGAAGCGATGTTCCGGGAGATGTACCGGATCGAGGGGGAGCGGAGGGAATACAACCCGATCCTGATGATGGCCGATTCCGGCGCGCGGGGAAGCAAGCAGCAAATGCGCCAGCTCGCCGGCATGCGCGGCCTGATGGCGAAGCCGTCCGGCGAGATCATCGAGACCCCGATCACGGCGAATTTCCGAGAAGGGCTCAACGTACTCCAGTACTTCATCTCCACCCACGGCGCCCGGAAGGGCCTCGCGGACACCGCGCTCAAGACGGCGAACTCGGGGTACCTGACCCGCCGCCTCGTCGACGTATCGCAGGACGTGATCATCTCGGAGGAAGACTGCGGAACGATCGAGGGGATCGAGGTTCAGAACATCGAAGAGGGCGGCGAGGTCATCGAGGAACTTCGGGACCGGATCGTCGGCCGGGTCGCCCTCGAGGACGTCCTCGATCCGGTCACGCAAGAACGCATCGTCGGCCGGAACGAGCTGATCGACGAGGACCTCGCGACCGCGGTCCAGGATGCCGGGATCGAGACCGTGAGGATCCGCTCCGTCCTGACGTGCGAATGCCGCCGCGGCGTTTGCATCCGGTGCTACGGCCGAAACCTCGCGACGGGAAGGCTCGTGGAACTCGGCGAAGCCGTCGGCGTCATCGCGGCGCAGTCGATTGGGGAGCCTGGGACGCAGCTGACGATGCGGACCTTCCACATCGGTGGCACCGCGCGGTTCGAGGAGCAGTCGAGCATCGAGTGTCGCAACGCGGGCACCGTCCGGTACCACAACGTCAACTTCGTCGAGAACCGCAACGGAAAGCCGGTCGTGATCAATCGGAACGGCGCTCTCATCATCCAGGACCGGGAGGGCCGGGAGCGGGAGCGATACACGGTCGTGTACGGCGCGGTCCTCGAGGTTCGGGACGGTGAGCCGGTCGAAGCGAACACGAAGCTCGCCGAGTGGGACCCGTTCACCTACGCGATCCTCACCGACGTTCCCGGCGTCGTGAAGTTCCAGGACATCGAAGCCGGCGTCACCATGCAGGAGGAGGTGGACGAGGTCACCGGTTTCTCGCGGCAGATCATCGTGCAGTCGCAGGACGAGAAACGGCACCCGACCCTCCTCGTCCTGGACAAGCGGACCGGGGAGGTGCAACGAAAGATCCTGATGCCGGTACACGCCATCCTCATGGTCCAGGACGGCGACGAGCTCGAGCCCGGAGACGTTCTCTCGAAGATTCCGCGCGTCACGACCAAGACGAAGGACATCACGGGCGGCCTCCCTCGCGTGGTGGACCTCTTCGAGGCCCGACACCCGAAGGATCCCGCGGTGATGGCGGAGGTCGACGGGGTCGTCCATTACGGGGAGATCGTCAAAGGCTCGCGGAAGATCATCGTCGCGACGGACGACGGGGAGGAGCGGGAGTACAGCATCCCGAAGGGCCTCCACGTGAACGTGCAGGAGGGGGAGCGGGTACGTGCCGGCGACGCCTTCACCGACGGCCCGAAGGACCCCCACAAGATCCTCGAGATCCTCGGCGAGCGGGAGCTGCAGAAATACCTCCTCGACGGGATTCAGGAGGTCTACCGGTTGCAGGGCGTGAACATCAACGACAAGCACATCGAGGTGATCATCCGGCAGATGATGCGGTGGATCAAGGTCGAGGACGTCGGCGACACCGAGTTCATCGTCGACGAGCAGGTGGACCGTTTCCGGTTCGTGGAGGAGAACGAAAGGGTCCTCGCCTCCGGCGGCGCTCCCGCCCGGGGCCGCCCCCTCCTCCTCGGGATCACGAAGGCATCGCTCTCGACCGACTCGTTCATCTCGGCGGCGAGCTTCCAGGAGACGACCCGCGTGTTGACCGAGGCGTCGATCTCGGGGAAGGTCGATTACCTGAGGGGGCTCAAGGAGAACGTGATCATGGGCCGTCTCATCCCCGCCGGGACCGGAATGGACGTCTATTCGTCGCTCCAGATCCCGCCGGACGGGCCGCCTCCGGTGGAGGAGGAGTTGGCCGAGGAAGCGCCGGAGGCGGAGGTCGATCTCGACACCGACCGCTTCGCCGAAATGCTCCGCGCGGCCGCCGCCGCCGCTGCGGGCGGCGGAGCCGAGCCCGGGAAGGGGGCCTGAGCGGTCTTCCGGGGGGACGGCCCCCCTTGACCCCTTTCGGGGCGACTTGCTAGACTTCGGGGGTTTTCCGCCCTGGAATGCCGTAGACCCGAGGGAAGGGGAAGGGAATCGTGCCGACGATCAGTCAGTTGGTCCGGATGGGCCGCGAGTCGGAGAAGGCGCGAACGAAGAGTCCGGCTCTCCAGTCGTGCCCGCAGCGCCGGGGGGTCTGCACCCGCGTGTACACCACGACCCCGAAGAAGCCGAACTCGGCCCTCCGGAAGGTCGCGCGCGTTCGACTGACGAACGGGATCGAGGTCACGAGCTACATCCCTGGGGTCGGGCACAACCTGCAAGAGCACTCGATCGTCATGATCCGCGGGGGGCGCGTCAAGGACCTCCCCGGGGTGCGGTATCACGTGGTCCGCGGGACCCTCGACGCGACCGGGGTGGACGGCCGCCGCCAGAGCCGCTCGAAGTACGGCGCCAAGCGTCCCAAGAGCTAGGAGAAGGGCCAGATGCCGAGACGCGGTAACGTACCCAAGCGCGAGGTCCTCCCGGACCCGGTGTACCAGTCGGCCCTGGTGACGAAGTTCATCAGCTGCCTGAGCTATGACGGGAAGAAGTCCGTCGCCGAACGGATCTTCTACGGGGCCATGGAAACGGTTCAGGAGCGCACGAAGGAAGATCCCCTCAAGATCTTTCGGAAGGCGGTGGACAACGTCAAGCCGATGCTCGAGGTCAAGTCCCGGCGTGTCGGCGGCTCCAACTACCAGGTCCCCGTCGAGGTGCGCCCGGAGCGGCGGACCGCCCTCGCGATTCGCTGGCTCATCGGGTATTCCCGGGAACGGGCGGAGAAGTCGATGCGCGACAAGCTCGCGAACGAGATCCTCGACGCCTCGGCGCTCCGCGGCGGAGCTTTCAAGAAGAAAGAAGACACGCATCGGATGGCGGAGGCGAACAAAGCCTTCGCGCACTACAGGTGGTGAGGGAGTAGCTACGGGGCCCCGCGGAATCCTCCACGGGACCCCTCCGGATTCATAACGGCGGCCCGAAGGCCGTGGCCTTCGGGGGCGCAAGGTTCTTTGACGTGACACGCCTGATTCCACTCGAGCGGAATCGCAATATCGGCATCATGGCCCACATCGATGCCGGTAAGACGACCACCACCGAGCGAATCCTCTTCTTCACGGGGATCACCCACAAGATGGGTGAGGTCCACGATGGCACCGCCACCATGGACTGGATGGTGCAGGAGCAGGAGCGGGGGATCACGATCACCTCCGCTGCCACCACCTGTTTCTGGAACGAGCACCGCATCAACATCATCGACACGCCGGGGCACGTCGACTTCACGGCCGAGGTCGAACGCTCCCTCCGCGTTCTCGACGGGGCGGTCGCGATCTTCTGCGCCGTCGGAGGGGTCGAGCCGCAGTCGGAGGCGGTCTGGAGGCAGGCCGACAAATACCGCGTCCCGCGCATCGCATTCGTGAACAAGATGGACCGGATCGGCGCCGACTTTCGCCGCGTCTGTGAGATGGTGCGCGCGAATCTCGGCGCGAATCCAGTCCCGGTGCAGATTCCGATCGGGAGCGACGAGAGCTTCCGGGGTGTCGTCGACCTCGTGCGCAT
Organism: uncultured Acidobacteriota bacterium; assembly: GCA_964628935.1. GTDB lineage: Bacteria > Acidobacteriota > Polarisedimenticolia > Polarisedimenticolales > DASRJG01 > CAYLHQ01. The sequence continues at coordinate 1,624 of CAZVOE010000069.1, read as the reverse complement.
GCGGGCCCTCCTGTGGGAGGACGGGGATCTCGAGCCGAAAGCGGGACCGGTCCCGGCGGAGATCCGGGGCGAGGCGGAGGCCGCACGGGAGCGTCTGGTCGAGGCGGCTTGCGAGGCCGACGACTCCCTGCTCGAGACCTGGCTCGGTGGCGGCTCCCTCGATCCCGGTGCCCTCGGCATGGCTCTCCGGCGGGGAACGTGCTCGCTCCGCTTCGTACCCGTCCTCTGCGGGGCCGCCTTCCGGAACAAGGGGGTGCAGCCTCTCCTCGACGCCGTGGTCGATTACCTTCCGTCGCCCGTGGACGTCCCTCCGGTCGAGGGGCTCCATCCGGAAGACGGATCGCGCGTGACTCGACGGTGCGCGGACGAGGAACCGGTCGCTGGCCTGGTCTTCAAGATCATGACCGACCCCTTCGTCGGCCATCTGGCGTTCGTCCGGATCTACTCCGGCTCGCTCCGGCAGGGGCAGCAGGTGTGGGTCTCGGGGCGGAAGACGACCGAGCGGATCGGCCGACTCCTCAAGATGCACGCGAACAAGCGGGAGGAGGTGAAAGCGGTCTTCGCCGGGGACATCGCGGCGGTCGTCGGTCTGAGAGGGGTCTCGACCGGGGACTCGATCTCGGATCCGGGTGCTCCCGTTCTCCTCGAGCGCATGGAATTTCCGGAGCCCGTCCTGCGCCTCGCGATCGAGCCGAAGACGAAGGCCGACCAGGAACGGCTCGCCGGAGCCCTCGCGAAGCTCGTCCAGGAGGACCCGACCTTCCGCGTGCAGACCGATCCCGAGACGGGACAGACGCTGATCGCGGGAATGGGGGAGTTGCACCTCGAGATCTTGGTCGATCGCTTGCTGCGCGAGTTCCACGTGGCCGCGAACGTCGGCCGGCCGCAGGTGGCCTACCGGGAGACGATCCGCCGTGCCGCCGAGGCGGAGGGGCGATACGTCCGCCAGACCGGCGGCCGCGGTCAGTACGGACACGTGAAGATCCGGATCGAGCCGGCGATCGACTCCGGGTTCGTCTTCGAGAATGCGGTGGTCGGCGGCGCGGTTCCCCGGGAGTTCATCCCCGCCGTCGAGTCCGGTCTCCGGGAGTCGATGGAGACAGGGGTCCTCGCCGGCTACGCGATGCGCGACGTGAAAGCCACGCTCCTCGACGGCTCCTTCCACGAGGTCGACTCGTCCGAGATGGCGTTCAAGATCGCCTCCTCGATGGCCTTCAAGGACGCCTGCCGTGCGGCGGACCCGATCCTGCTCGAGCCCGTGATGCGGGTCGAGGTGACCGTGCCGGAGCCCTCGATGGGGGACGTCATCGGGGACATCCACGGACGGCGGGGCCGTGTCCAGCGCATGGAGTCGCGGAATGGGCTGGCGGTGATCCGCGCGGCGGTCCCGCTCGCCGAGACCTTCGGTTACGCGACGGACCTGCGGAGTCGCACGCAGGGACGAGGCAACTACAGCATGCACTTTTCCCATTACCAGGAAGTCCCGAAGTCGATCCGGGAAGAGGTGGTCGGCCGGGTCACCGGCACCACGCGAGGCTAGGGGCGACGCGAAGCCCCGGAGGAACGGAAGATGGCCAAGGAGAAGTTCGATCGGACGAAGCCGCACGTGAACGTGGGGACGATC
>CAZVOE010000068.1:0-15874 GCA_964628935.1 uncultured Acidobacteriota bacterium | reverse complement strand
GGATGGGGCGCCGCGATCGCGCTCGGGGCCGCCGTGGCCGCGAACGTGATGGGCCAGTCGGTGCTCGCCGAGACGCTCACGCGGGGAACCCTCGTCGCCCTCGTCTTCGGGACGATGCTCTTCGCCGCGACGCTCGTGATCGAGGGGTGGCTCGAGGTGGCGGAAGCGAGCGGCGCCGCGACCGGGGCGGAGCGGGTCGGGGCCGAGGCGCGGCGCCTTACCACGATCCTCTCGTCCCTGACCCGCGCCGCCGCCCTGTTCCTCTGGATCCTCGCGGTCCTGAACGTCTTCGGCCTCGCCCGTCCCCTGGTCGGCGCCCTCCGTGGCGTGCTCGCCGCTCCCTGGACGGTCGGGGAGGTGTCGATCTCTCTCGGGAACGTCCTCGGGTTCGCCGCGGCGCTCAGCGCGGGCCTCGTCCTGTCCCGCGTCCTGAAGCTGCTTCTCGACCACGCGGTCTTTCCGCGGTTCGAGATGCCTCGCGGAGTACCCGCGGCGATCTCGACGACGCTCCAGTACTTCGTGGCGACCCTTGGTTTCCTCGTCGCGGTCTTCGCCTCGGGGATCGAGATGAGCCGGTTCACGATCCTCGCGGGCGCGGTGGGGGTCGGAATCGGATTCGGGCTCCAGAACATCGTCAACAACATCGTGTCCGGCCTGATCCTCCTCTACGAGCGTCCGATCCAGACGGGGGACACGATCGAGTTGGGCACGCTCATGGGCAATGTGCACCGGATCGGCGTGCGCTCGAGCACCGTGCGCACGTTCGACGGCGCCGAGGTGATCGTCCCGAACGCGACCCTGATTTCGAGCGACGTGACGAACTGGACTCTCTCGGACCGTCTTCGGAGGGTGGAGGTACCGGTCGGGGTCTCCTACGGCAGCGACCCCCGGAAGGTGATCGCGATCCTCGAGGAGGTCGCGCGTTCCCACCCCGCCGTCCTCGAGAAGCCCCCGCCGGTGGTGCTTTTCCAGCGCTTCGGCGAGAGTTCGCTCGATTTCGCGCTCCGCGTGTGGACTTCGGACTTCGATGACTGGATCCGCCTTCGCAGCGACCTCCACCTCGCGGTCTTCGAGGCGCTCTCCCGCGAGAAGATCGAGATCCCCTTCCCGCAGCGCGACGTGCACATGAAGTAGGGGACATTCCGGTTTTTCTTCCAGGTCCCCTACCGCTTGTGCGGCCGGGCCTGGAACCGGTCGTGGCTCCAGAGGTACTGCTCAGGGGCGCGGCGGATCTGGTCCTCGAGGAGCCGGTGGTAGGTGCGCGCGTCCTCGACCTCGTCGTCGGTCGGGAAGTTCTCGAGCGGGGGGAGAACGCGCAGAAGGTATCCGGCCGAACCCGGGAGGCGCTCGCAGAAAAACGGGACGACCGCCGCCCCGCTCATCCGCGCGATCCTCGAGAGCGCGACGTTCGTCGGGGCCGGAACGCCGAAGAACGGCACCGGCCGGCTCCCCTTCCCTTCGAACCCCTGATCGGAGGCGTACCAGATCGCCTGGTTCCCGCGGAGCGCCCTCAACAACCCGCGGACATCGTCCCGTGGAATCGAGGTATCCGAGTACCTGGCCCGGCCGCGCGTCATCACCGCCCGCACGACCGGGTGGTCGGGAGGGTTGAACATGTGGGCGACGCGCCGCTGCATCGTGAGGAGCTTCCCTCCGACCTCGAGGGTCGTGAAGTGGCCGGAGAGCATGAGGACCCCGCGCCCCCCGGCGAGCCCTGCGTCGAGGTGCTCGATCCCCTCGACGCGGGCGAGGCGGCGCAGCCGGTCGAACGAGCCGCCCCAGCAGAGGAACGACTCGAAGAAGCCGATCGCGAGCGCCTCGTGATGGCGTCGGCACAGGGCGTCCCGCTCCGCCGGAGACCAATCCGGGAAGCACGCCCTGAGGTTGTAGTCCGCGACGATCCGGCGCCGGCCCCCCGCGCGGTAGGCGGCTCGGCCCAACCGGCGGCCAATCGCGAGGACGGTCCCGAAGGGGAGCGCCGCCACCGCCTGCATCAGGCCGACGAGCGCCCAGACGGGCCAGTGCTTCGGCGCCCAGAGCCGGTCTTCGGTCAACGAGACCTCCGGCGCCGCATTTTACCGGCCCCGTTCGAGGGTCTTCTCCGCGAAATACCAGTCGGTCACATCGAACTGCTTCGTCTCCCGCACCCGCGCCTCGGCGCGTTCCTGAGTCTTCGGGGGCGGCACGATCGCCTTGTCGCCCGGCTTCCAGTTCGCCGGGGTGGCGACCGCATATTCATCCGCCGTTTGCAGGGCCCGGACGAGCCGTACGATCTCGTCCACGTTCCGGCCGGTGGTGGACGGGTAGTGGATCATCGCCCGGAGCGTTTGCCGGTCGTCGATCACGAAAACCGAACGAGCGGTTTCGGTGTCGCTCTCCCCCGTCATCACCATCCCGTAGGCCGAAGCCACCTTCCGGTCGAGATCGGCGATCACGGGGAACTCGATCTTGACGCCGAAGTTCTCCTCGATGTTTCGGACCCATGCGATGTGGGCGTAGACGCTGTCGATCGAAAGCCCGAGGAGCTCGCAGCCGATCGAGCGCAGCTCCGGATGCACCCGTGCGAACGCGAGAAACTCGGTCGTGCAAACCGGCGTGAAATCGGCGGGGTGAGAGAAAAAGACGAGCCAGCTTCCCTTGAAATCGTCGAGATCCAGCTCGCCGTGCGTCGTCACCGCCTGGAATCGCGGGGCGGGCCTTCCGAGGCGAGGGAGCGGGACGTGGATGGGGGCGACGGCGGGTTCCATGGGGCTCCTCCTGTCGAAGCGGCGGAAGGACGGCTCCCGGCCGTCCTCCCTCCATGGTAGCCGCGCGCCCTACCATCCACCGGGGACGCCGATTGACCGAAGTCAATCCTCCCGCCGGGGCGGGCGGAGGTTACGCAACGTCTCCTGCTGGTCCTCCGTCAGCAGGTTCTTGACGCGCACGAGGAGGGCCAAGTGCTCGCGCTTGACGAGCGACTCGAGGCGCATGGCCTCGTCGGAAGCCGAGAGCGCTGCGGCCTCGTCGACCCTCGGCGGCGCGAGGATCCCGCTCAGGCGTTCCGTCACGCGCGCGAGGTCGGCCTGGAGCTCGACCACGCGTCCCTGGGTCTCCTTGAGGAGCCGCTTGATCGCGGTCAACTGATCCTCGGAGAGCCCGAGCGCAAGCTGGTTGTGCAGGACCAGGTCGGGCGGAAAGAGGTGCCTCTCGAACGGGGGAGGACCGCCAGGATTGCCGGCGCCGCCGGGCCCGCCGGGCCTCGACATTCCCTCGACGGCGTGAGGGCGGGGTTGGCGGAGTTCCCCTTGCGCGTCGGCCGGTCCGGCCGCCGCCAGCACGAGAATCGCGAGACAGAACACGATCGATCGCTTCATGGCGTTTCCTCCACGTCGGCGGCGCCCCGCGCCGCCTCGAATCGGTCGTCGCCCGTCGCGAGGGCGTCGGGTACGTAGGCCGAGCCCACATCGAGCCCGGGAACGGAGTCGGGAATGCCCGCAGGAGCGAGCCGGTGGAGGGCATCGGTCGGGGCCGACCACGCGGCGATCTCCTGCGCGAAGGCGATCGAGGCGGCCAGGTCGTCCGCGCCGCGGCCGCGCCCGCCCGCGAACCAAGCGGCGAGAAGGAGCGTCCCGGCGCCCGCCGCGGCGGTTGCCACCCATGCGCGTCGCGCCCAGCGGGGGGACGGGCCTCCCGCGGGAACGGCGGCGCGGAGACTCTCAAAGGACGGCGCGTTTCGGCGGTCCTCCTGTCGGAGAAGGGTGAACGCCTGCCGGAGATCGTGGTCGTCCGACCGGTCCGTGTTCATCGGGTGACCTCCTGTGGAAGAAGATCGCGGAGCCTCGACTTGCCTCGGTCGTAGTGGGTGCGCGCCGCGCCGGAACTGATGCCGAGCGCCGCCGCCGCCTCGTCCAGACTGAGCCCTTGGTAAAAGACGAGGTGGAGGACTTCCCGCTGGCGTGGGGAGATCCGTGCGAGCGCCTCTCGGAGGAGGCGCGCGGTTTCCGACGAGGAAGCCGAGGATTCCGGATCGGCGACGGGAAGGGGCTTGGGAGCGCGATCGGCGAGCAACGCGCTCCGAAGGCGCTTCCGGATTCCCTCCCGGCGGTGGTCCGCGGCGGTCAGCCGGATGACGGAGAACAGCCAGGTCTTGCGGGAGGATCGCCCGTCGAAACGCGCCCTCCCCGACAGGATCTTGCCGTAGGCGGTCTGGAGCACCTCCCCGGCGACCTCGGGGTCGCGATCACAGCAGGTGAGCGCCCAGCCCCACGCATCCGGGTGGAGGGTCTCGAGCGCGCGATCCCAGGACGTGTCGTCCACGGTCTCTCCGGGGTCCGATTCGTCCATGGGTCGCCCGGCGGGCCGATCCGTGTGACGGCCTTCAGAGTCCGCGCGCCCACTCGGGCCGGAGGGGGACCCTCCCCGCTAGCGCCTCGTCGAGAAGCGCGACCAGGCGCTCGCGGTCTCTGGGAAGTCGTCCGGAGAGCGGCAGGTAGTTCGACGCGTGGTTCGTGCGAAAGATCGCGTCGGCGGGACTCGCTTCGGCGACGAACGTTCGAAGCTCTCGGAGGAGCCCGGGAAGGTCGGGGAGAACGAAACGGCCGGACTCCTCGAGACGGGCGATCGGCGTCCCCGGGATCACCGTGAGGGTCAGGAGCGAGAGAAACCTCGGGTCCATCTCGCTTGCCAGGCGCGCGGAGGCGGCGGCGTGCTCCCTGCTCCGCTCGACCCCGCCGGCACCGAGGAGGAAGATCGCGGAAAGTCCGATTCCCGCCTCGCGGGCCCGCCGTGCCGCCTCGACGTGCGCCGCGAAATCGGCTCCCTTCGCGATGCGCTTGAGGGTGACGTCGTCCCCCGATTCGGGACCGATGTAGACGAGCGCGAGCCCCGCGCGACGGAGGGTCGCGAGCTGCGCGGGGCTCTTCTCGAGGAGATTTCGGGCGGTCGCGTAGGCGCTGACCCGTCGAAGACGCGGGAACGACTTCCCGAACGCTTCGAGGAGAGGGACCCACTCGTCGAGGGACATCGCGAGCGCGTCCCCGTCGGCGACGAAGACCTTTCGCACCTCCGAGCCGACCGCCGCGGCCGCGCGCGCGACGTCGTCGAGGACCTCGGCGGTGGGGCGCACACGGTACGACTTGTGCCGGTACATGTCGCAGTAGGTGCACGCGTTCCACGAGCACCCGATCGTCGCCTGCACGATCAGCGAATCGGCCTCCGACGGCGGTCGGTAGATGGGCCCCTCGTACCGCATGGAGAAAGGATAGGGGACATTCCGCCCTACCTCACCCCTCCCATCAAACGGCGGATCGGACGGACGAAGAGCGCGAGGATCAGGCCCGCGGCGACTGCGACGGCAGCGATCGCGCCGAACAGGAGCGGCAGAGAAACCGTCTCGTAGAGCCCTGCGGCGCGGCCCCCCAGGTAGTTTCCGACGGCGGACGCGAGGAACCAGACCCCCATCATCAGCCCGCCCACGCGAGCCGGGGCGAGCTTCGTCACCGTGCTCAGCCCGACCGGGCTCAGGCACATTTCGCCGACGACGTGGAGGAAATAGGTCGCCAGGAGCCAGGAGACCCCCACTTTCCCGCCCCCCGCCGCGAGGCCGGCGGCGAGCGACATGACCACGAAGCCGAGCCCCACGAAGAGGAGCCCGAACGCGAACTTCGCCGGACTCGAGGGTTGGCGCGACCCCATGCGAAGCCACAGCCACGCAAAGAGCGGCGCCTGCAAGATGACGAAGAGGGCAGGCACCCACTGGAACCACCCCGCGGGAAACTCCCACCCTCCCACCACCCGGTCGGTGCTCTCGAACGCGAACAGGTTGAGGGAGGAGCCCGCCTGCTCGTACGCCCCCCAGAAAAACGAAGCCGCCACGAAGAGGGCTGCGACCGCGATGAGCCTCCCCCGCTCTTGCCGGTTCCAATCTCCCGTGAGAAAGAGCCAGCCGAAGAACGCGACGACCACCACGAGCAGGAAGACTCCGAAGGCGTTCGAGATCGACGACGGCTCCGGGCGGATCACGCCGGTCGCGAAGAGCCCCGCGATCACGACGAGGCTCACTGCGCCGAGGACGGCTCCGCTCAGGATCTGCCGGCGGAGCGTCCTGCGCTCCTCCGCCGTGTCCGCGTGAGCCGGGCGCAGGCCGGCGTCGCCCAGGTGCTTCCCTCCGAGGACGTACTGCACGAGGCCGAGCACCATCCCGACGCCCGCCGCCGCGAAGCCGAGTTGCCAATCGACCTTCTCCCCCAGGAAGCTGCAAACGATCGGGCCGAGGAACGCGCCGAGGTTGATCCCCATGTAAAAGAGTGAGAATGCGGAGTCCCGGCGCTCGTCGTGCTCCGCGTAGAGCTGCCCGACGATCACGCTCACGTTCGGCTTGAGGAGCCCGGTCCCGAGGACGACGAGCCCGAGGCCGCCGAAGAAAGGGAGGCGGCCCGGCACGACCATGACGAGGTAGCCGGCGGCGAGGAGGATCCCCCCGAGGAGGACCGCCCTCCGTTGCCCGGTCAGCCGGTCCGCGACCCATCCGCCCGGAAGCCCGAGCAGGTAAACCAGGGAAGTGAACAGGGCGTAGATCGCCCCGGCGTCCGCTGCGTTCATCGCGAGGCCGCCGTCGGCGGCTGCCGCGGTCAGGTAAAGGATCAAGAGGGCGCGCATCCCGTAGTATCCGAACCTCTCCCACATCTCCGTGAAGAAGAGGGTCGCGAGACCGCGCGGATGGCCGAAAAACGTCTCCGCCACGGGGGCTAGAACTTGAACCCGACGCCGGCGAACGGCCCCTTCGCCTCCTGCGTGACCGTCCCCACTCCGGCAACGTCGAAGTCGAGACTGTGCAGGCGGTAGCCGGCGTGGATGTAGAAGAACGGAAGCGGATGGACCGAGACCATGGCCTCGGCCTCGTACCCGGTATCGCCCTCGAGCGTGATCGCCCCGGCGCTCAGGTCTCCGAGGCTCGGCAGATACGCGTACCGGCCAACGACCTTGACGATCTTGATACTGAATCCGCCCTCGACGAGGACCCTCGCCGTGGTGAAGTCGTCGCTGAACCCGCCGCCGGAGACGCCGACCCGCTCGCCCCCCGCCCCGAGCGCGATGTAGTTCCCTTCGCTCGGCTCGAACACCCGGTACTTGACGTCGAGCGAGGTGAATTCGTGGTCGCCGCCCTCGTCCGGCGAGAGCTGCCAGTACGAGAGGGCGAAGCCCCACCGCGAAACCCCGAGTTCGACCCACCCCCCGAGATCCTCCGTGTCGACCGCCTCCTCCCCGGTCTCTTCGGCCTCGGAGAGCCAGTAGGCAAGGCCGATCTCGAAGTCGACCGGTCCGGCGGCCAAGGTGGCGGCGGAGGGAAGGAATCCCAGAAGGGCGATCACGACGAGCCGGCGAACGGAGCGCATACGTCCTCCTTCCGAAAGTTGCCGGCGGATCCTACCGCACGGTGACCCGTCGAAGCGACCGTGCATCCAGGAATCCGGCACCTTTCCGGAGGTTTCTCGTGGACATGACGATCACGCTCTCCCCGTCCGATCGGGTCGACGCCACGTTCGACGGAGTGACGGTCACGACCGACCAGGACGGGTCGGCCCCCTCCCCATTCGCGCTTTTCCTCGCGTCGATCGGGACGTGCGCCGGCATCTACGTCTCGCGGTTTTGCCGCCAGCGTGGGATCCCGACCGAGAGGGTGCGCATCCGCCAGCGAGCGCACTGGAACGCGGCGACGCGCCTCGTCGAACGCATCGACCTCGAAATCGAGCTCCCACCCGACTTCCCCCCGTCGTACCGGGACGCCGTGGTCCGAACGGCGCAACTCTGCGCGGTCAAGAAGCACCTCGAAACGCCGCCCGAGATCCGAGTGGCGACGGTCCTCGATCGTCCCCGAGAACCGTAGGGGGAGTCCCAGGACGTTTTTTCCGACGAATCAGGGTTGCCCCCCGTTAGAATCGGTCGCCTCCGGAGGATGTCGATGGACCACCGAGCCCCCGACCCCGATCTGGTTCGCCTGGGAGCCGAGTGGCTCGATTCCGAGCACGAGGCGCAACTCGAAGAAATGAACGCCCTCGGCCGGGCGATCGCGGGTGGGAAGCCCAAGGAGGAGGTCCTCGCGCGGCTCGACGCCCTGGTCGGGTTTCTCGAGGGGCATTTCCTTTCGGAGCAGATCGCGATGCGCGAGTGGGCGTATCCCGACTACGAGGCCCACGTGCGCGAGCACGACGGCGCGGTCGGGCTCCTGCGCGAGCTACGGGCCCGGATCGACGCCGACGACCCCGACGCGCCCGGGGAGATCCTCCGGGGACCGCGCGGTTGGCTGCTCGGCCACGTGCGAAGCGCCGACGCCGACCTTGCCCGATTCCTCGGGGCCGCCCCCTCTCCTTCCCACTGATCCCGCTTTGCCGCCTCGGAATCGCGCCGTTTCTTCGCGGCGCGAGCCGCGCCGCGCATCCATTTCGCGCCCGAGCCCCCGACCGCGACGCGGAGCCCCGCGCGCCGCACGAATGACCGCTGTCACGCATCTTGCACCGCGCTTTCGCGCGATCCGCGAAGAAGCGATCTTCGGCGGGCGGAGGAGTGCGCCATGATCCCTCCGTCGATCACGAAGCGACTCTACACACGGGGAAGCCTCACGCAGGTCGGGAACGGCGTTCGGTTCAGCCTCAAGAACCGGCTGGGTGACGCCACGCTGACCCAGTTTTCCCTCCTTCGGATCAACAACGACGAGGTGCCTCTCGATCAGTTGCGTCTCGACTTCGGCGAGGGAAAAGTCCTGCGGGCGACGGAGATCTCCCCGGCGACCCCCCAGCCGCTTCCCCTCCGGAAGACGGTGCACGTCCTCGCACCGGCGGGCGGCCTCGGTCCCGGCGCGCAACGGGTCGCCCTCGAGTTCGAGGCGAGCCCCTTCGGCTCGGTCGCCTTCACCTTCGAGGACTCGCTCGTCGGGCGGGAGGAGTCCCGTCGCGGAGGGATTCCGCACGACCCCGAGGACGACTGGTCGAAACGGATCGTCGAAGAGCGCCTCCGCTTCACGGAGGCCACGGCCGGAGTGACCCTGCGCCATCTTCCGCACTACGCATTCGACCCTTCGGAGACCCGGGGGAACGTCGAGAGTTTCGTCGGCGTCGTCCAGGTCCCGGTCGGGCTCGCGGGCCCGTTGCGCGTCCACGGCGAACACGCGCGCGGCGATTTTCTGATCCCCCTCGCAACCACCGAGGGAGCTCTCGTCGCCTCGTACAATCGGGGAATCAAGGTTCTCAACCTGTCGGGCGGGGTCACGTGCACGGTGACCGGAGACGGGATGCAGCGCGCGCCGGTCTTCGTCTTCCGGTCGGCGAGGGAGGCTCGCGCCTTCCGGGACTGGATTCCCGAGAACCTCGAGACGATCCGCCGCATCGCGGAGTCGACCTCGCGCTTCACCCGACTCAAGGCGATCGAACCGTACCTCTCGAACAACTTCGTCTTTCTCCGCTTCTGTTACACGACCGGGGACGCCGCGGGACAGAACATGGTCGGAAAGGCGACTCTCGCGGCTTGCGGGTGGATCTTGGGTCAGGTCGAGGACGTCGTCCGCTTCCACCTGGAGTCGAACCTCGCGACCGACAAGAAATTCTCCCAGGTGAACGTCTTGAGCACCCGCGGCAAGCAGGTGACCGCAGAGGCGACGATTCCCAAGGCGGTGCTCTCGGATACGCTCCGGGTCGATCCCGAGTCGCTCCACCATCACTGGAGCGCCGCGACCTTAGGGGCCTTCCTCGCGGGGGCGAACAACAACGGGGCTCATTCCGCGAACGGAATCACCGCGATGTTCATCGCCACCGGCCAGGACGTCGCGAACGTCGCGGAATCTTCGGCAGGGATCCTGTACACGGAAGTCACGCCGAACGGAGACCTGTACGTCTCTCTGACCCTCCCCTCCCTCATCGTCGCCTCGATCGGAGGGGGCACGGGGCTCCCCGCCCAGCGCGAGTGCCTCGAGATCCTGGGATGCCACGGACCAGGGAAGGTCAACAAGCTGGCGGAGATCGTCGCCGGGGTGGCGCTCGCCGGCGAACTTTCCCTCGGGGCCGCGATTTCTTCCCTCGACTGGGTCACGAGCCACGAGACGTATGGTCGAAACCACTGAGCCCCCTCCCGCGACGAAGCGGCCGATTGCCCGGTTCGAAACGGCTCCCGTCATCCGTCCCGCGGGCACGGTGCGACGTTTCCTCACCGCGCAGCGCCATTTCGCCGGGCTCCTCCTGGGCGGTTACGCCGCGTGGGTGCGCGAGGTCACGAAGGGGAAACGGCAGAGGCCGCGGGCGCTCGTCCTGCATCGGATCCTCGGCGCGGTGGCGCGTTGGATGGTCGATCCCGAACTCGCCCGCCTCCCGTTCCCGGTGCAACTGAGGCGACGCCTCGAAAGACTCGGGCCGACCTACATCAAGCTCGGACAGATCTTGAGCCTGCGCGAGGACCTCCTGCCGGCGTCGGTCACCGAGGAGCTGAAGCTCCTCCTCGACCGCCTCCCCGCCGTCCCGTTCGAGGCGCTCGTGGAGCGTATCGAAAAGGGCCTCGGCCGCCCGGTTTCGGAAGCCTTTCGCTGGATCGACCCCGAGCCCATCGGCTCGGCGTCGATCGCTCAGGTCCACCGCGCCACGACCGTCGAAGGGGTCGACGTCATCCTGAAGGTCGTCAAGCCGGGGATCCCCGAAACGATCCGGCGCGACGCGCGACTTCTGCGCCTCCTCGGACGCGGGCTCGACCTCGTGCTCGGGCGTTATCGGCCGCGGCGGATCATCGACGAGTTCTGCGAGTACACCCTGCGCGAGGTCGACCTCCGGCGCGAGGCCGACCACGCGGAGACCTTCGCGTCGAACTTCCGCGACATGCCCGAGATCGTCTTCCCGAAGATCCACCGCGCGTATTCGTGCGAGAGCGTCCTTTGCATGGAGCCCCTCGAGGGGATCCGACCCGACACAGAACAGGCGCGCGCTCTACCGCCGGAAGACCGTGACCGTCTGGTCGACCTCGGCGCCGCCTCCATCGTCCGAATGCTCTACCGGGACGGCTTCTTCCACGCCGACTTGCATCCGGGAAACCTCGTGATCCTCCCGGGACCGCGCGTCGGCTTCATCGACCTCGGCATGGTGGGACGCTTCGACGGCGAGCTGAAGCGGACGCTTCTCTACTACTACTACTGCCTCGTCATGGGGGACGCCGAGAACGCGGCGCGCTACCTCGCCGCGCTCGCGGAGGCGGGGCCGAACGGGGACCCGACGGGATTCCGGCGCGAGGTCGAGGAAATCGGGCGGCGCTGGCGGCGGCACGCGACGTTCGAGGAGTTCTCGGTCGGGCGGCTCATCCTGGAGTCGGTCGCACGCGGCGGACACTACCGCATGTACTTCCCCGTCGAGATGGTCCTGATGGTCAAGGCGCTCGTGACCTTCGAAGGAGTCGGACACATCTTGCGGCCCGGGTTCGACGTGGCGGAGGTGTCGAGGCCGCACATCCAGAGGATTTTCCTCTCGCAGTTCAGCCCCTTGCGCCTCGTTCGAGAAGGGATCCGCGGCGCTCCCGAGATCATGGACGCGCTCGTGAAGGCGCCGCTCCTCGTGACGGAGGGGATCCAGGTCCTCGAGAAGAGCATCCGGCGCCCTCCGGAGAGCCCGCTCACCGGCGTCCGCGCGACCTTGCTCGCGGGCTTCTGCGTCGTGGCCGGCGCGATCCTGGCGTCGAGCGGAGTCGCCTGGCCGTTCTGGTCCGCGTTCTTCGCGATCGCGATCCTCCTCGCATGGCGGCGGGGTCCGTGAGATGTCGGGGGACAGGCTCGATCCGGAGTGGTGCGTTTCGTTCCTCGACGAGGTCTTCGATCCGCTCCTCGAGAACTACTTCCGCCCGCGGCTGATCGGGGCGCGGCGCCTTCCGAAGACCGGTCCGGCGATCTTCGCCGCGAACCACAGCGGGAACGCCTTCCCGTTCGACGCGATGGTCCTCGACGCCGTGTTGTGGCATCGGGTCGGAGGAGATCCGAGGCACAAGGTTCGGACCGCGTTCGAGCCGGAGCTCGCCCTCCGCTGGTGGATGCGTCCGTTCGGGATCCCCGACTTCTGGCGGCGGGCGGGAGGGGTCGACGCCACCTTCGACAACGTCGACCGTCTCCTTTCCAGAAAAGAGCGCGTCGTCGTTTTCCCCGAAGGCGTCCCCGGCATCGGGAAGGGGTTCCACCGGCGGTATCGCCTCCAGCCGTTCCACACCGGCTCGTTCATCCTCGCGGCGCGACACGACTGCCCCCTCGTTCCGATCCACGTCGTGAACGGCGAGTGGATCGTGCCGTTCCAGTACACGATCCCGTCGATCGACCGGTGGATGGAGCGCTGGTTCCGCGTGCCGTTCCTTCCCTTGCCCGGCGGCCTCCTCGCGATCACGTGGCCGTGGATCTGGTGGTTGAGTCTGCCGGCGCGTCTCGTCTATGTCGTCGGAGAGCCGATCGACGTTGCGGAGTTGGCGCGGGAGATGGGCATCCGGAACCCTTCGTCCGCCCCTCGCGACGCGTTCGTTCCGGTCGCGGAGAAGGTTCGGGAGAAGATGCAGTCCGACCTCGACCGGCACGTCCGGAAGTACGGGGCGGCTCCCTTCCACGGCCGTTCTCTCAGGCGCGCGCTGCTCAAGGACCTGCGACGCGCGGCGGAGCTGATCCCTACGGGCTGGCCGGTTCTCTGGATCCGCCACGAGCGGAACCGGCGACGGCCGCCCGCACGGAACCTCCTTCACGCGATCCTTCGCGACTTCGACATCGCCGCGTACTACGTCCCGCTGGGATGGCCGCTCCTTGCGCTCCTGCGCGAAATGCGACGCCCCCCCTACGGCTGGCGCGGCGTCCCGTCGGACGAACGCCGCCTCGAGGAGGGGGAATTCGTGTGGAAGATCTAGGGACGTTCCGCTCCCTGTTTCGACGACGCAACGTCCCCTAGAGCATCTTCTCCACGCGGTCCAACAGAACCGAGAGCCGCCGCGCCGACGATCCGCGACCCTGCTCCGGATCGATCCCGATTCCGTCCCAGAAATGAACGTCGGGATCGTCGAGCAGATCTTCGCGGAGACGGATCCCGTGACGAGCGAATGCCGGCCGCACCCGCTCGCGCTCCCGGCGGAGATACTCGCGCGTCGCGGTCCAGCCCGAAAGACAGATCTGTCCGCGGTCGCGGAAGGAGAACGTGTTCCGGAAGAAGAGATCGGGATCTCCGGAGTCCGGCTCGACGAGAAAGATCTCGGCGGCGGGATAACGCTGACGGTAACTCGACATGCCGACCGCCATCCGCGAGCGAATCATCGTCCGGAAGGTCTGTTCCATGACCGCCGGAAGGCCGAGGTCACGGACGGTGTGCCCCACGGGGGCGCCTCGCCGCGCCGCCCGGTCGGTGTCGACCGGGACCAGGGGATTCACGCAGAGCAGCAGGTCCACCCCGCGGTCGAGGGCGACCGAGGCGTGAAGCGTCTTGAGGAGGACGCCATCGACGTACTCGCGGCCGTCGATCCGGACCGGGGGGTACACGCCGGGCAGCGCCGTGCTCGCCTGGACCGCGAGGGAGATCGGAACGTGGTCGAGCCCACCCTCCCCGAAGCGGACCGCACGGCCCGTTTCGAGATCGGCGGCGACGACGACGAGACGCCGGTCGAGCTTCCGGAAATCGTCGGTGCGCCCCGGGGCATCGAGGGCGCGGGCCACGTAGCGACGGATCGGCTCGTTGTCGAAGACCGCGACGGGAATCGACCGCGCGAGCCTGCCGAGCGACCCGAGAAGACTCGCCCGTCTCGGTTCGCGGACCCAGTCGAGGAGCCCCTCGGCCAGCAACCCCGGGGCGCGGACGCCGCCGCGCACCCACTCGCGGGCCGCGGGACGGAAGAATATGGAGGGCGAGAACGGGTGGACCCCCGACTCGCTCCTCAGCACCACGCGGCACAGCTGCGCCGGCGTCAGCCCGTTGGCGAGGAACGCGGAGAGGAAGGATCCCGCGCTGACCCCGACGTAGACGTCGAGCGCGTTCAGATCGACGCCCGTCAGGAACTCGTCCAAGGCCCTGAGCGCGCCGATCTCCCAGATCGCCCCTTGCGGGCCTCCCCCCGCGAGCGCGAGGCCGATGGACGGGCTCGCCCGTCGGCCCTCCGCGGCCGGCACGGACTACGCCTCGGCGCTGGTCGCCGCCTTCCGCCTCGGCGCCGGACGCTTCCGGGTCGGCTTCTGCGACAGGGCGCGGTTCATCGCATCCACCCGTCGCGTGAGGCCCGCGATCTCGTCGCGGGTCGGCACGCCGATCCGGTGGAGCGCCGACTGCACCCGCTCCTCGAGGCCGTGGCCGATCCTGTCCCACATCCCCTCGAGCCGCTTCTGCGCCGTCCTCGCGGTCTCCACGGGGAATTCGGCCATCGCCTCGTTCTTCTTCCCCTTCTCGACGAGGACCTTGAAGAGCCTCGAGCCCTCCTCCTCGGCGAGGGTGAGGGCCCCGACGCCGGCCAGCCAGATCTTCTTGGCGGTCTCGGCGGCATCGAGCTGCATCTTCGACGTTCGACTCCTCGGCATGGTCGCCTCCTTACGATCCCGCGGCGGCCGAACCGTCCGGCTTGCCGCGGGAAGCACGCCGCCGGGGAGGTCGCTCCCCGGCCTTCCCTCCCCCGCGACCTTCGAGGTCCACGAGGGTCTTCTCCAACGCCTCAATTCGGTCCCGGAGCGCCGCCATCTCCTCTCGCGCCTTGCGCACCGGGCCGAGACGGTCGAGCCCGGCCTCGAGCAGCCGCTCCACCCCGACCCGCATCGTCTCCTCGCCGCGGCGGATCACCTCGTGCAGCGTCTCGATGTTGAGGAAAGACCCTCCGCGGCGGCCCTGTTCGAGAATCACTTGGGTGAGGGTCTGGGCGGTGACGTCCTCGCCGGTCTCGTTGTCCACGACGCGGACCTCCTGGCCGCCGCGGATCCAACCGATCAGCTCTTCGAGCGTCGCGTAGCGGCTCGCTTCGGTGTCGTAGAGCTTCCGGCTTCCGTAGCGCTTGAGGACGCGGACCACGAGCCGCCTCCTTTCCGCCGCGGGACGCGGCCGTGGACATGATGCCGCGATGCGGCAATTTTGTCAAGGTGCGGCAAGGCCGGCGCCCCGGAACGCCGAGGCGAGGAGGACCCCGAGGGACTCGACCTCTCGAAGGGTCGCGGGAGCGCTCCCCTGGAGCGGGATTTCGACGACCGGGGGCCCCCCCGCCATCCGCCCGCGGAGATCTCGGACACCCGCCCGGTCGGCCGCTCCGAGCCAGTCGAGGAGCGCCCGGCCGTCGTTCGGGTCGGGGCGCGTTTCGGGCGGGGTCTCGGGAGGAGGATGCACCCGGTTCACCGCGATGGCGGCGAGATGGTAGCCGTCCTCGAGGAGACGTCGGGCAAAAAAGGCGGTCGCCGGAACGCCGCCCGCCCGGGGCCCCGTCACGAGGACGAACGCCGTCTCCGGCGCGCGGAGCATCGCTTCCACCTCGAGGGCGCGGCGCCGGAACCCCTCGTAGAGGGGTCCGAACGCCTGGAAAAATTCCGAGACCTCCCGGAGGAGATCGAGGCCGACGACCCGGTCGAGAAGTTCCTCGAGCCGCCGCCCGAGCGGTCCCAGGCTCTTCGTGGCCCGAAGCCTCCCGTTCGCGTCGAACCAGGTGCGCTTGGCCATCTCGGCCGCCCCGCTGTCGAGGAAGCCGACCATTCGGCGCGGGGCGCCGAGGAGATCGATCGCCTCCCGCGTCGGCGGCGTGTCGAGGACGATCCGATCGTGCCTCCCTTCCTCGAACACCTCGTAGAGTCGCTCGACCGCCATGTACTCGAGCACCCCGGCAAGCCCCGCCGAGAGGTGCCGGTAGAACCGGTTTCCGAGGATCCGGCGGCGGGCCCCGTCGTGCGGCG
>CAZVOE010000067.1:2340-15903 GCA_964628935.1 uncultured Acidobacteriota bacterium | reverse complement strand
GATCCGACTTTCGTTCCGGGTCAAGGAAGTCGGGAGCTTCCCGCTCGCGTTCGAGAACGGTGCGCTTTTCGACGGGCAGGCCGCACCGCAGCCGAAGTCCGGCATCACCTGGGAGGCCGGCGCCGTCACGGGGCAACGGTAGCGGCGCTCCGGCCCGCCTTGCCTCGGGGCGTTCGGTGCCTAGATTTTGTCGCGGGTGCCGGGAATCAGGCCGGCGAAGGGTCGATCGATCGCAGGTGGGGAGGGGCTCGGCGCGTGAAGTCTCCGGTTCGACGTGTGGCGGAACCCCTTCCGGACAGGCCGGAAACGGGGTCGTTCCACCGACGGCTGATCGAGGGGATGCGGTGCGGCATCCTCACGATCGACCGGGCCGGGACCGTCGTGATGCTCAACGACCACGCCCGTCAGATCCTGGAACTCGATCCCGAGACCCGCGAGGGGGCCTCCGTCGACGAGGTTCTCGCCGGCCACCCGCAGCTCGCCCAGATCCTCCGCGAGTCGTTCGCGATGGCGAGCCTTCCGAACCGCGCCGAGATCGACCTGCGCAGCCGATCCGATTGCGGGAAGACGATCGGCTTCACCCTCTCGCTCGTCCGCGCGGAGGACGGGACCGCGCAAGGCGCCGCGATCTTCTTCAAGGACCTCACCCACGTCGAGCACAAGGAAGAGCAAGAGCGCCTCAAGGACCGGCTCGCGGCGCTCGGGCAGATGGCGGCGAACCTCGCCCATGAGATCCGGAACCCGCTCGCGTCGATCGAGGTTTCCTGCTCGCTCTTGAAGCGGAGGATGGGGGCCGAGGGCGCCGAGCGCGATCTCCTGGAAAAGATCATCGCGGAGGTGCGCCGCCTCAACCGGACGATCACGTCGAGCCTCGAGTTCGTTCGCCCGGTGTCGCTCAACCTTTCGGAGGGGCGGCTCACCGACGTGCTCGACGAGGCGCTCGCGACCGCCGTCGGACGGCGGGGGCGGCCGGGGATCCGCATCGTCCGCGACTACGGCGCCGACCCCGGCGAGATGCTCATGGACCGCGGCCAGATGCGCCAGGTCTTCGAGAACCTCTTCCTCAACGCGATGGAAGCGATGGGGGAGGAAGGGACGCTGACCGTCCAGACCGGGACGGTGCCGGCCCCACCGGGACCGACCGTTCCCTATCGGCCGGCGGGCCCCGCGTCCGCCGACCCCTGGACCGGCTTCGACCGCTACGCCGTGGTCCGCGTCGCAGACACCGGATGCGGGATCGCGGAGGAGCACGCCGACAAGCTCTTCTATCCGTTCTTCACCACCAAGAAGCAGGGATCCGGGGTGGGCCTCTCGATGGCCCGCAAGATCGTGGACTCCCACCGCGGACTCATCGACGTGCACAGCCGGAAGGGAGAGGGCACGGTCTTCACCGTCCGCCTTCCCGTCGCGGTGCCGGCGCTCCAAGGGGCAATCCGATGAAGAAGATTCTCGTGGCCGAGGACGAGCCGACCCTCCGAGAGGGGATCGCCACGGCGTTTCGCGAACGGGGCTGGGAGGTCACCGAGGCCCCCGACGGCGCCGAGGCGGTCCGCCACCTCGAGGAGGAGGTCTTCGATGTCCTCGTCACGGACTACAAGATGCCCGATCGAAGCGGTCTCGACGTCCTGAAGCGCTGCAAGATGATCAACGACGGCACGGTCGGGATCATGATGACCGCCTACGGGACCGTCGAGTCGGCGGTCGAGGCGATGAAGGCCGGCGCCCACGACTACGTGCTGAAGCCCTTCGATCTGGAAGAGCTCGAACTCAAGGTCGAGAAGGCGCTCGAGCATCGCAGGCTCCTGGCCCGGATCCAGGCGCAGGACCGGAACTCCCTCGTTCCCTCCTTCGAGAACATCGTGGGCGAGAGCCCCCAGATGAAGGAGATCTTTCGGACGATCGAGAAGGTCGCGCGGTCGAACGCCACCGTCCTGATCCTCGGGGAGACGGGGGTCGGGAAGGAGTTGGTCGCCGAGGCCCTCCACCGAAACTCGAGCCGCGCGCACCGCTCGTTCGTGAAGATGAATTGCGCGGCGCTCCACGAAAACCTCCTCGAGTCAGAGCTGTTCGGTCACGAGCGCGGCGCCTACACCGGCGCCGACCGCCAGCGGATCGGACGATTCGAGCTCGCGAACGAGGGAACGCTCTTCCTCGACGAAATCGGGAACATGACGGCGTCGACGCAGACCAAGGTCCTGCGCGTCCTCCAAGAGCGTGAGTTCGAGCGGCTCGGGGGATCGCGCACCGTGAAGGTCGACGTGCGCCTCGTCGCGGCCACGAACAAGAACCTCGAGGAGGCGATCCACCGAGGCGAGTTCCGCGAGGACCTCTACTACCGCCTCAATGTCGTGACCATCACCGTTCCGCCTCTCCGGGAGCGGAAGGAAGACATCGTCCCCCTCGCGACCCACTTCATCGAGCGCTTCGGACGGGAGCTCCACAAAGACGTACGCGGTCTCGACCCGAGCGCCGTCCGGGCGTTGAAACGCCACACCTGGCCCGGAAACATCCGGGAGCTCGAAAACGCCGTCGAGCGCGCGGTCCTCATGGCCGAAGGACGGTACGTCACCGAGGAGGACCTGCACCTTGGGCCGGACGGCCGCGGGGCGGCAGGGGACAATGTCGCGTCGCTCAACCTGCGCCTCCCGCCGAACGGGATCCCGCTCGACGAGCTCGAGCGGCAGGCGATTCTCGAGGCGCTCCGCATCAGCAACTGGGTTCAGAAGGACGCCGCTCAGTTTCTCGGGATTTCCTCGCGCGTCATGAACTACAAGGTCGCCAAGTACGAGATCAAGAACCCGAGGTGGACCAAGAACAAGCAGGTAGGCTGAAGCCGGAGACTGGCTACGCTCCAAGGGCGGCGCCGTTCCCCCTTCCCTACAAGCCGCGCCGGAGCAATCTCAACATCCGCTCCCTCGCGCGCAACTCGATCTGGCGCACTCGCTCCCGCGTCATCCCCACCTCGTTTCCGATCTGCTGGAGGGTGCGGGGAGGCGACCCGTCGAGACCGTAGTGAGCGGTCAGGACACGCCGTTCCTGCGCCGGAAGCTTCTCGAGGATCCGCCGGAGCGCCCTCTCCAGCTGCTGATCGACCGCCTGGGTTTCGGGATTGGGGGCGCACTCCGAAGTCGCCGACTCCTGGCCCCCACGCGGGCCGGAGCCCGAGGCGGGTCCTCCGTCGAGGGAAAGGATCGCACGCCGGAGCGAGGTGAAGTCATGTTCGGCGGAGCTGCGCAAGTCGGGCGCGAACGCGTCCGCGCCGGACATCGGGGCGAAGCGCTGCTTGGCGCTCCTCCGGATCGCGCCGAGCATGAACTTTCGCACCCACCAGACGGCGTAGGTCACGAAGCGCACCCCCCGAGAGGGGTCGAAGCGGGCCGCCGCCTCGATCAACCCGAGGTTTCCCTCCGAAATCAGGTCGTCGACCGAAACCCCCCGTCCCCGGTACTCATGGGCGAGCTTGACGACGATGCGGAGGTTCGACTCGACGAGGCGCTCCCGAGCCGCCTTCGCTTCGGATGAGTTCGGATCGAGTTTTTGGAGGGTCGCGAGCCGAAACTCCCCGCTCCGCGTGAGAAGATCGATCCGCCGGATCCTTCGCAAATACGCGGTGAGGGCGTCCTGCCCAAGCGGGGTCTCGCCGGAATCGTCGTGCATGGCCGGGTCCCCCCTCCCGCACCGGTCCGGTCGTCCGCACCGCCGCAGTTTCGCGGCGGTCGCGGTTCCTGTCAAGTCGCGTGTTGTACGATTCGCGGACTCGTTCCGAACGGAGGGTCCATGTCCAAACGGGTCGACTGGCACACCTACTTCATGAACATCGCCCGGCAGGCCGCCACCCGGTCGACGTGCGACCGGAAGAACGTCGGCGCGGTGATCGTCCGGGACAAGACGATCCTCTCGACGGGATACAACGGATCGATCCGAGGGATGCCGCATTGCGACGAGGTCGGACATGTCATGGAAAACGGCCACTGCGTGGCGACGGTTCACGCCGAGGCGAACGCGATCATCCAGGCGGCGAAAAACGGCGTTCGAATCGACGGGGCCGAACTGTACACGACGGCCTCACCCTGCTGGAGTTGCTTCAAGCTGATCGCGAACGCAGGGATTCGTGAGATCTACTACGGCGAGTTCTATCGCGACACGCGGAGTGTCGAAGTGGCGAGGCAACTCGGGATCCGGCTGATCGACCTGAGCGAGACGCAGACGAACAAGGCGTGAAAAAAGGGCCGGCGCTCGAGCGCCGGCCCTCCTCGTGACGGCCTGAGATCTGTTCCCGAATTACTTCTTGGCGGCCTTCTTCTTGGCAGCCTTCTTCTTGGCGACCTTCTTCTTGGCGGCCTTCTTCTTCGTGGCCATCGTCTCGGACTCCTTGATTCTCCCGAGCATCCGTTCGAGCCCACGGCCGGGAGATCCTGGGCTCAAGATCTGGGGACCTCCCCAAATCGCCACCCAATATATAGGGTGGCGACTTCGTGTCAAGAAAAAGTCGTGGCCCGGGTCACGTCCCGGAAGCGGGACCGACCGGCGCAGAGGCTCCGCGCAGAAGCGCCGCGAGGCCATTCTTGTCGATGGCCTTCGCGAGCGCCTCTTCCGCGGTCACGGTTCCCTTGCGAACGAGCTCGGCGAGCGCGTCGTTGAGGAGCACCATCCCGTGCTTCTTGCCGGTCTGCATGATGCTCGGGATCTGGAAGGTTTTCCCTTCGCGGATGAGGTTCGCGATCGCGGGAACCCCGATCAAGATCTCCATGACCGCCACGCGTCCCCCCTCCTTCCGGCGGAGGAGGTTCTGCGAGACCACTCCCTTGAGCGATTCCGAGAGCATCACGCGGATTTGCGACTGACGGTCGGCCGGGAACTGGTCGATGATTCGGTCGACCGTCGACGGCGCGGTCGAGGTGTGGAGCGTTCCGAAGACGAGGTGGCCGGTTTCCGCGGTCTCGATCGCGATCGCGATCGTCTCGAGGTCCCGCATCTCGCCCACGAGGACGATGTCGGGGTCCTCCCGGAGCGCCGCCCGGAGGGCCTGCTTGAAGCTCCGCGTGTGGAGCCCGACCTGCCTCTGGTGGATCAGGCACTTCCGGTTCTCGTGCACGAATTCGATCGGATCCTCGATCGTGATGATGTGGTCGGTGCGGGTCCGGTTCACATGATCGATCAGCGCGGCGAGGGTGGTCGACTTCCCCGACCCGGTTGGGCCGGTCACGAGAACGAGCCCTTTCGGCAACGCGCAGAGATCGAGGAGGCACTGCGGGAGCTTGAGATCGGCGGCGGAGGGGATCTTGTTCGGGATCACGCGGAAGACGGCGCCGAGACCCTTCCGCTCCTGGAAGATGTTGCAGCGGAAGCGGGCGAGAGCCGGTATCTCGTAGGCAAAGTCGGAGTCGCTCGTTTCCTCGAACTCCCGCTTGTTCCCGGGAGGGACGATCGGGTAGATGAGCTGCGCCGCCTGCTCGGCGGTGAGTGGCCGCTCCCCCTCGATCTTGCGGATCTCGCCGTGGAGTCGGAACATCGGCACCTCCCCTGTGCTCAGGTGGAGGTCGCTCGCCCCCGACTCGACGAGGCGTGTGAGGTAGCGATCGATTTCTGGAGCCCCCTCCCGAGCGGGCGCCGGCTTCTCGGCCGAGACGGGGGCCGCCGGGGCGATTCGGACCCGGATCCCCTCCTGCCCCGCCTCGGTACGGCAGGTAAAGGTGCGGCCGTCCGGGGTTGCATAGACGAACTCCGACGGGCCCCCGTCCCGTCCCGGGACGAAGGGCGTGCCGGAAAGTTCGCCGACGAGGGTCAGGATCTGGGCGCGGGAGAGGACGGCCTGGGAGACCGGCCGGTCTCCCTGGGGGAATCGGAACGTTGGGCGCCCCCCTTCGGCGAGCTCGAGGCTGCCCGCGCCCCGCTCGACGAGGGCGCGCAGCATCGGGTCGAGCTGGGCCAATCTGCTTCCCTCCCTCGGACGTCCGGAATATGGGTCCTCGCGGCGCTCGATTCAAACCGCGGGGCGAGTTGCCTCCCGGGTGCGAGCGTGGGAGGATCGAGCGCGATGACGGTTTCGAAGTCGACATGGACGTTCCTCGTCGTGGTGGCCCTCCCCCTCGCGATGGCAGCCGCCGGGGCTTCAACGGCTCCGGAGGAAGTGGGGACGCTTCCGGAGGGGTGGTACGCCGTCGTCGACACTTCGAAAGGCGCTTTCACGGTCCGCCTCCTCCTCGAGCAAGCCCCGCAAACGGTTGCCCATTTCGCCGCGTTCGCGGAGGGCCGCCTCGAGTGGGTCGACACCGAAACCGGCCGAACGAGGAAGGAGCCTTACTACGACGGCGTCCTCGTCCACAAGATCGCGAAGGGCGAGCGGATCGAAGCGGGAGACCGCACCGGGACCGGTCGCGGGTATCCGCTCGTCTACCTTCCCCTCGAGAGAGGACCGGTCGACTTCACCCATCCGTACCGCATGGGGATGACGCGGTCGGGAGGAGGGAAGATCAGCGCCACCCTCTTCTTCGTGACCCGCACCGCCCAGCCCTACCTCAATCTCCGATTCCCTTGCTTCGGGGTGGTGGTGAAGGGGAAGGAAACCATCGACGCGATTTGCGCGACCCTGGTCGACGCGGAGGGCCGGCCCACAAATCCGATCGAGATCCGTTCGATCCGGATCTCGAAGTCGGGGAATCCGCCGCCGATTCCGGAGCCGGTCCCGTACACCCCCGAGCGGATCACGTTCGGGCGGTCGTCTCCTTGACCGGAAGCGTCGGGAACTCGAGAACGAATCGGGACCCCTTCCCCAGTTCCGACTCGACGCGCACCGTTCCGCCGTGGAGCAGCATCAGGTGCTTCACGATCGCGAGTCCGAGCCCCGTACCCCCCACTTCCCGCGACCGCGCTTTGTCGACCCTGTAGAACCGCTGGAAGATCCGCTCGTGGCTGTCGGCCGGGATGCCGGGGCCGTTGTCGGTCACCGCGAGGAAGGGCCGGCCGCCGTCGTACCCTCCCTCCACCCGGACCCAACCCCCCGGGCGGTTGAACTTGATCGCATTGTCGAGCAAATTGACGAGGATCTGCTCGAGCCGCCGCCGGTCGGCGCGAAGGGGAAAGCCCGAAGGAACGTCGACGCGAACCTCGACCCCCGAAGCGACCCGCAGGGGCTCGAGATGGGCGGCGACCTCCCGCGCCAACTCGCGGGCGTCGATCTCGCGGAACTCGAGGGCGACCGCGCCCGTCTCGATCTGCGAGAGATCCGTCAGGTCGTCGATCAGCGCCTCCATCCGCTCGACGTTCTTCCGCACGATCCCGAGAAAGCGGAGGCTCGACTCCCGGTCCTCGAGTCCATCGTCGAGGAGGGTCTCGACGAACGCCTTGATCGAGGTGAGGGGGGTGCGTAGCTCGTGGGAGACGTTCGAGACGAAGTCGCGGCGAACCCGCTCGAGCGCCTCGAGCCGGGTGATGTCGAAAAACAGGACCAGCGCGCCCGCTTCCTTCCCGCCGGGTCGACCCGCGAAGGGGGTGACATGGACCTCGAAGGTCCGCCCCGAACCGGGCGGGTGCTGGAGGACCAGTTCGCGGACCTCCCGGCCGGTCTGAATCGCCTGCTCGAGCTCGCGGATCACCGTCGGGCTCCTCACGATCTCGGCGAGGAGATGGTCGGTCGGGTCCTGGCCCCCGGAGAAGATCTGCCGGAAGGCGTCGTTCGCGAGGCGGATTTTCCGGTCGGGGCCGGTCCAGACGAGCGCCTCCCGCATCCCGGCGAGGACGGTGAGGGCGAGGCGCCTGCCGTCTTCGGATTCCCCGATCTTCACGACGAGCGCGTCGCGCATCCGGCGAAGGGCGTGCGCGAGATCGTCGGCCTGGTCGTTCCGGAAGGAGGGGATCTCGACGTCGAGACGGCCCGAGGCGACCTTCTCCGCGACCTCCGTCAATCGGGTGACCGGACGAGAGAGGCGTCGCAGGAGGAGCCACGCCCCGGTCGCCGGGAGCGCCGCAGCGGCGAGCGCAGCGGCGAGAAGCGGAAAGAACGAACCCGGTCCGCCGAGGGTCAGATAGACCGCTGCGGCGACCCCCGCGGCGCCGACGGCCGCCACGGCGGCGAGGAGCGCGGCCGATCGTCCGTGCAAGGTCAAGCGGGTTGCTTCCAGCGGTAGCCGACGCCGACGACGGTCTCGATCCGCTCCTCCGCCGCCTCTCCGAGCTTCTTTCGGAGGCGGCGGATGTGGACGTCGACCGTGCGGGTCTCCCCGGGGTAGTCGTACCCCCAGACTCCTTCGAGGAGCCGCTCGCGGGTCAGCACGCGGCCGCGATGGCGCATCATCTCGACGAGTAGGTCGAACTCCTTCCGGGTCAAGACCGCTTCTTTCCCTTCCACGTGGACTCGGCGCGCGGCGAGGTCGACCCGGATCGGCCCGTCGGCGAGCTGTTCGGACGATCCCTCGGCCCGCTCGGCCCGGCGGAGCACCGCCCGAACCCGGGCGACGACCTCTTTCACCGAGAAGGGCTTGGTGACGTAGTCGTCGGCGCCGAGATCGAGTCCCCGGACCCGATCCGCCTCCTCGACGCGAGCGGTCAGCATGATCACCGAGATCCCAGCCGTCGCGGGCTCCTTCCGGATCCGGCGGCAGACCTCCGTCCCGTCCATCCCGGGGAGACTCAAGTCGAGAAGGACGAGGTTCGGGACCGGGGGGGAGAGGGCCGCCCGCAGACCCTCGTATCCGTCGCTCGCGAGCGTCACTGCGTGGTCGCCCTCCCGCTCGAGGATGTGCTTGAGCGAGAGCGCAATGTCCGAGTCGTCCTCGATGATCAGAATGCGCGCCATGGTCAAGTTTCGTGCGCTCGGTCTCCGGAGGAGAGGTACGGGTGCTTGATCACCCTGCCCTCGGTCATGTACACGACCTGCTCGCAGATGTTCGTCGCCTGGTCCCCGATTCGCTCGAACGACTTCGCGACGAAGATGAGGCGAAGGGCCCGCGTGATCGTCTTGGGGTCCTCCATCATGTAGGAGAGGAGTTCCCGGAAGACCTGCTCCATACGGGTGTCGAGCGTGTCGTCCATCCGGATCACGGCGCGGGCCGAGTCGGGGTCGCGTTGGACGAACGCGTCGAGCGCACCCCGGACCATCTCCTGCGCCTTACGGGCCATGACCGGGATGTCGACGAGGGGCTTGAGCTGGGGCTCCTCGTTCAATTCGAGGGCGCGCTCGCAGATGTTCACGGCGAGGTCGGCGACCCGTTCGAGATCGGTCGTGATCTTCATGGCCGTGGTCACGAACCTCAAGTCCCGGGCGAACGGCTGCTGCAAGGCGAGGATGCTCGTGCAAATTTGATCGATCTCGAGCTCGAGACGATCGACCCGGGCGTCCTCGGCGATGACGGCGCGGGCGAGATCGGAGTCGCGGTCGACGAGCGCGGCGACGCACTTGCCGATCGCCTCCTCGACGAGTCCCCCCATGACGAGGATCTTCTCGGAGAGGATATCGAGCTGCTCTTCGAAGTGGCGCTGCAGCTTCTCCATGGAAACCTCGTCTATCCGAAGCGGCCGGTGATGTAGTCCTCGGTCTGCTTCTTGATCGGGTTGACGAACAGACGCTCCGTCTCCCCGTACTCCACCAGCGTCCCGAGGTAGAGGAACGCCGTCAAGTCCGACACGCGCGACGCCTGCTGCATATTGTGGGTAACGATGACGAGAGTGTAGCGATTCTTGAGCTCGAGCATGAGCTCCTCGACCTTCGCGGTAGCGATCGGGTCGAGGGCGGAGCAGGGCTCGTCGAGCAGGATCACCTCGGGCTCGACGGCGATCGCCCGAGCGATGCACAGGCGCTGCTGTTGGCCTCCCGACAGGCCGAGGGCGCTCTCGTCGAGCCGGTCTTTGACCTCGTCCCACAGGGCCGCGCCCCGGAGGCTTCTTTCCACGATCGGGTCGAGGTCCTTCTTCCGGTTGATCCCCTGGATCCGGCACCCGAACGCGACGTTCTCGTAGATCGACTTCGGAAACGGATTCGACTTCTGGAAGACCATCCCGATCCGGGCGCGCAGGGCGTTCACGTCGAGAGCGGGGTCGTGGATGCTGCCCCCCTCGAAGCGGATCGTGCCCGCGATCCGGACTCCGTCGATCAGGTCGTTGAGCCGGTTGAAGCAGCGCAGGAGGGTCGACTTCCCGCATCCGGAAGGGCCGATGAAGGCGGTGATCTTCCTCGCGGGGATGCGGAGGGAGATCTCCCTCAGGGCCTGGGACGACCCATACCAGAGCGAGAGGGCGTCGACCTCGAGGATCGGCTCGTTCACCTCCGGATGGACGGCGGGGTCGAGAGGGGCCGTCATCGGGACCTCCCGGGAGGGGCGCTCGGACTTGACCACGGACATCGTCTCCATCCTCTCACACCGCGGCGGACGCGTACTTGCGGCGCAGTCGGTTTCGAACCGCAATCGCCACCAGGTTGATGACCGTCACCACGGCGATCAGAAGGAGCGCGGTGGCGAAGACGAGCGGCTTGGTCGCCTCCACGTTGGGGCTCTGGAAGCCGAGATCGTAGATATGGAAGCCGAGGTGCATGAACTTCCGCTCGAGGTGAAGGAACGGGAAGTGGTGGTCGAGCGGAAGGGTCGGCGCGAGCTTGACCATCCCCACGATCATGAGGGGGGCGACTTCGCCCGCTGCGCGGGCCATCGCAAGGATCGTCCCGGTGAGGATTCCGGGGGCCGCGGCGGGGACCACGACCTTCCAAGTCGTCTCGAATTTGGTCGCCCCGAGCGCGAGGGCTCCCTCGCGGACGATCCGGGGGACCGCCGCGAGCCCCTCTTCGGTCGCGACGATCACGACCGGCACGGTCAACAAGGCGAGGGTGAGGCTCGCCCAGAGGATCCCGCCGGTCCCGAACGTGGGGCTGGGGAGGCGTTCGGGGTAGAAGAGCGCGTCGATCGAGCCGCCGATCAAGTAAACGAAGAAACCGAGGCCGAAGACCCCGAAGACGATCGACGGGACCCCCGCGAGGTTGTTCACGGCGATCCGGACCATCCGGACGACGACACCCTGCTTCGCGTACTCGCGAAGGTAGAGGGCGGCGAGCACCCCGAGGGGCACCACCGCCACCGACATCAGGAAGACCATGAGAACGGTGCCGAAGATCGCGGGGAAGATCCCCCCCTCCGTGTTCGATTCTCGCGGCGGGTCGAGAAGGAACTCCCGGAGGCGGTCGAGGTAGAGGGCGAGACGCGCGAGGAGACCCATCTCGTTCGGCCGGATCGCGCGGACGATGCTCCCCACCGGAAGCGTTCGCGTGGAGCCGTCGGCCGCCTCGAGCACCACCGTTTCGAGGCGCCACTCCGCACGGAGGGCTTCCAGCCGGGCGATCAGGGAATCGAACCGCTCTCCCATCGCCGCGAGGGCGGCGTCGATCTCGGCGCGGCCGGCGTCGGTTCCGGCCTTCTTTCGAGCGAGCCTGAGCCGCTCGATCTCGTAGTTCACGTCGCCGATCTCGCCCCGTTCGAGCCGCTCGATGCGTCGAAATTGGGCCTTCTTCTCCTTCCTCAGGGCCGGAAGGGCTTTCCAGACGGCCTCCGTCCCGAGCGCGAGGACCTCGTCCCCTTTCCGGATCTCGAGAAGGCGGCCGTAGAAATTCCCCCATTCGAGCCGTTCGAGGAGGACGAGGTCTTCGGGCTCGTCGCGCCTGACGACGTGGGACGCGTCCACCCAGCGGAAATCGATCCCGAAGAAATCGCGGTTCCCCGTCTTGAGCTGGATCCGGCTCTCGTCGCGGGACACCCCAGCGGCGGATGTCAGCGAGACAGACTCTTCCGCCGCGATCTCCCCCGCGACCTTCGAGCCGTCGTCGAGCGTCAACTCGACCACGCGGTCTTGCCAGAAGTACCCGAGCCCGTGCCAGGCGAGGAGCGCGAGGAGCCCGACGATCAGGAGGAGGTTGAGGGAGAGCGCCCCCCCACAGAGGTAGGTCAGGGAGGTTCCCACCCCGTCTCTCGTTCCGCGACCCTTCGACCCCCGCATGTCGCCGTCCCTCAGAGGTTCGAGTACTTGTTGCGGAGCCGTTGGCGGACCAGTTCCGCGGCGGTATTCACGACGAAGGTGATCACGAAGAGCAGGAGCGCCGCCAGAAAGAGGGTCCGATAGAGGGTTCCTCCGTGCGGCGCTTCCGGAATCTCGACCGCGATGTTCGCGGAGAGAGTGCGAAAGCCGTTGAACGGACTCCAGTCCATGATCGGCGTGTTCCCGGTAGCCATGAGGACGATCATCGTCTCGCCCACGGCGCGCCCGAACCCCACCATGATTGCCGCGAAGATTCCAGGGCTGGCGGTAGGGATCACGATCCGCGCGACCGTCTGCCAGTTGGTGGCCCCGAGCGCGAGCGCCCCGGAGGTCAGGTTCCGCGGGACGTTCGAGAGAGCGTCCTCCGCGATCGCGAAGATGATCGGGATCACCGCGAAGCCCATCGCGAGCCCGACGACGACAGCGTTGCGTTGGTCGTAGCGCATGCCCGCGGTTTCGAACAGCCAGGTTTGGAAGTCCCCCGCGAAGGCCGAGGCGGCGAAGGGCTCGTTGAGCGTCACGCAGACGGCCGCGCCGAGGACGATCGCGCCCGCGAAGATGACGGTCTCGCTTCCTTCCGGGAAGCGTCCGCGCAACCTGCGGGGCATCGCACCCCACGCCCAACCGGCGGCGAGCACAGCGAGCGGCAGCACGAACCCCATCAGGAGCAGGGCGGGGAAGACCGCCTCCACGCGAGGGGCGAGCCAGAGCCCGGCGAGGAAGCCGAGGACGACGCTCGGGAGCGCCGCCATGATCTCGACCGTCGGCTTCACGATCCGCTTGAGGTTCGGGTGCATGAACTGCGAGGCGTACACCGCCGCGAGGACTCCGAGGGGGATCGCGAGGAGCATCGAGAAGACGGTTCCCTTGAGCGTTCCGAACAGCAGCGGAGTGAGGCTCAGTTTCGGTTCGAAATCGTCGGTCCCGCCCGTGCTCTGCCACACGAACTCGGGCTTTTCGGATCCCTCGTACCAGACTTTTCCGAAGAGGGCGCGCCAGCTGACCTCGGGATGCGGGGCGTCGATCGCGAACTCGACGAGCCGGCCCCCGCCTGCGACGAACGCGCCGTCCGCCTTGGGGGCGTAGGCGATCGCCGCTGGCGACGGGATCCCGGCGTCCCCCTTCCAGAGGACCCGCTCCGACGTGGAGTAGAAGAGGCCGAGGCCGCCGCGCGCGTCGAGCGCCACGAACCCCTTTCCGCGTTGCGAAGGGGCGAGACCCCGGACCGCGGCGGGGAGGGGCGGGAAGCTGCGGCTCTCCTCGAGGAGTCGGGAGCCGTCCTTCCCCCTCGAGAGGAACCAGACGTCGAGACGCCCGTCCACGTGACCCGCGACGACCGAGCGGTCGCCCAAGAGCAGGGTGAGGGCGGAGACGGCCGATCCCGACGGCCTCGTGGCGTGCGCGGTCCCCGCCCCGTCGGCCGAGACCTCCCACCAATGGAGGCCCCCTGCCCGGTCTCCTCCGAAGAGATTTCGTCCGTCGGAGTCGAGCAGCAGGACGGAGAGCGAACCCGGGTCGGGGAACTCGACCCGCGACTCCTGTTCCGTG
>CAZVOE010000067.1:0-2330 GCA_964628935.1 uncultured Acidobacteriota bacterium | reverse complement strand
TGGGGTTCTCGTCGCGGGTGCGCGCGACGACGGCGATTCGACCGTCCGCGAGCTGCGCCGCCGCGAAGGCCGACCCATCGGCGCGGAGGCGAGTCGAGAACGCCCCGACGGAGGCGCCGGACGGATCGAGCGTGAGCACGGTCGGAGGGTCCGCCTCTGCGGTCACCACCCGGCGGTCCCCCTCGAACGTCACGGACCAGCGGACGGGAAGATGGGCGACGCGGCCGTCCCCGAGGTTGGCGGAGAATCCCGGCGCTCCGGGCACCGCGGCGACCGCAACGAAGGCGGCCTGTGAAGCGCCCCCGGAGACGATCCAGGGGACGTCGAGGATCACCCGGCCATCGGCAGGGTCGACGACGCGTAGGCGGCCGTCGAGGCCGGTCGCGGCGACGGCGGATCGGTGCTCGTCGGAGAGGAGGGCCGCGACCTCTCCGGAGATCGTCGCGGAGCGCGCCGCCTCGACCTCAGCGGGGGCCGCGAGCGGGAGGACTTCCAGGAGAATGAAAAGGAGAATCCCGAGGATCCCAGCGATGATGGCGAACCCGCCCGCCCGGACGACCCACGCCGCGGCCCGGTCGGCGAGGAGACGCCGCGGCGAGGTCCTGCGGGGACGCCGCGCCCCGCGCACGACCTCGCTCTCCGGGCCGATCCGTTCGGTCGGGAGGGGTTCGCTCATCGCGCTCGCTCGCGGATCCTACTGCAGCTTGGCCAGCTCCTCCTCGACGACCTTTGCCGTGAGGGGGAGGTACCCGTCCTTGAGCACGTTGTCCTGGCCCTGGGACGAGAGGACGTACCGGAGGAACTCGCGGACGAGCGGATCCAGAGGCTTGTTGGGGGCCTTGTTGACGTAAACGTAGAGGAAGCGCGAAAGGGGGTACTTCCCGGAGTAGACGTTCTCCGCGTCATCGCCGTAATACTCCCCCCCTTCCTTCGCCGCGAGCTTCAGGGCCTTGACGTCGGAAGTCTTGTAGCCGATCCCGCTGTAGCCGATCCCGTACTTGTCGGCCGTGATCCCCTGGACGACCGCCGCGGACCCCGGCTGCTCCTTGACCGTGTCCTTGAAGTCTCCCTTGAAAAGGGCGTGCTCCTTGAAGTAGCCGTAAGTCCCGGAGGCCGAGTTGCGGCCGTAGAGGCTGAGCGGCCGGGACGCCCATTCTCCCTTGAGGCCGAGATCGCCCCAAGTGACGATGTCGGCCGGCGCGCCGCCTTTGCGCGACTTCGAGAAGATCGCGTCGACCTGCGGGAGGGTGAGCCGCTCGAGCGGGTTGTCCTTGTTGACGAAGACCGCGAGGCCGTCGACGGCGACGCGAATCGCGGTCGGCTTGTAGCCGTAATTCTTTTCGAACTCGTCGATCTCGGTCGGCTTCATGGCGCGGCTCATCGGGCCGAGTTGTGCCGTTCCGGAGATCAACGCGGGAGGGGCGGTCGAGGACCCCTTCCCCTCGACCTGGGTTTTCACGTTGGGGTACTGGGCCTTGAAGCCCTCGGTCCACAGGGCCATCAGGTTGTTCAGCGTGTCGGAGCCGATGGAGCTGAGGCTTCCGGCGACACCGCTCGTCTTCGTGTACGGCTTGATGCCGGGATCGAGCTTGACGGCTTGAGCGAGGGCCGGGCCGGCGACGAGCGCTCCAACGGCGGCCGCGGCGATCGCGATTCGTTTCAGGTCTCGGGTCATCGGGTCACCTCCGTGAAGGGTCAAAAGGCCAGTTGCGCCTGGATCCGGATCTGGTGGTCGGTAAGGTCCCTTCCGGTGGCGGCGGGCAGCCGGCTGCCATCCGACCGCCCGATCGCCCCCGGCTCGTAATCGAGGCGGACGAGATCGGCTTGGAGCTTGAGATTGGCTTTCAGAACGTAGTAGTTGACCCCGAAGCGAGTCTCGCTCGACTTCGCGTTCGAGGCATTCGTGTCTGCGTCGACCGTCGCATGGCGAAGCCCGATCTCGACCTTCTCGGGGACTGCGGCGAGAGCCACCTGAACGTGCCAGCCGTCCTGATCGAGGTCGGGGGCGACGACGGGATTCGCGAACTCGTTCGTCTGAAGGAAGTACTCCGCGGTGGCGGCGAGGCGCCTCCAGCGCCACGCGGCCTCGAGGTTCAACGCCGACTGGTCGTCGGGGTCCTCGAAGATCTCGTCGTCCTCCGTGCCTCGCGCGACCTCTCCCGTCCGGTACGCGACGCCGACGTGAAGGTCGTGAGCGTCGCCGGCGTCGATCGTCCCCTCGCTCAGCTTGAATTCGCCGAAGGGGTCGAACCAGACGCGGCCGACGAACATCAGTCCCTGGTCGTCTTGGCGGACGGCGTCTCCGGAGCCGTTGAAGACTCCCGCGGCAT
>CAZVOE010000066.1:9566-15948 GCA_964628935.1 uncultured Acidobacteriota bacterium | reverse complement strand
GCACCTTTTCTCAGCAGCGCGGGAGATACAGAAACCCGAGGTGGTGAGAAAAGGTGCCTGTCCCCTTTTCTAACGGGACGTTCCCTACGCCTTGATCGTCTCCAGTCCGTGCCCGCGCGGGCTCGCTTCCTCGCGCCGCAGCATCCACGCGAAGAAGAAGCCCAGGAAACCGAGCACGGAGAAGATCCACATCCCGAGCGCGTACCCGCCGGGATTCTCCGCGGACGCTCGGGAGATGTCGTTCGCCCAGCCGATCGCCCAGTTCATTCCGGCGAGGCCGATCTGTTGGATGAGAGTCATGAGGGCGTAGGCGCTCCCGAGCCGCTTCGGATCGACGATGTACGCGACCGACGGCCACATCACGGCCGGGATCAGCGAGAACGCGACCCCCATCAGGGCCATCGGGACGATCGGCGGGACGCGGGTGTAGACGAGCATGAGGTAGACCGGCATCAGGAGGAACGAACCGACCATCATGAAGAGCGAACGCTTGCCGACCCGGTCGACGAGCAGTCCGAAGAGGGGCGTCGCGAACATCGCGGCGAAGGGGAGGGCGCTGTTGAGCGCACCGGCCGCTTCGCGCGTCATCCCGTGCCCTTCGATGAAGAACTTGATCGCGAAGGAACGGAACGGGAAGATCGCCGAGTAGAAGGTGATGCAGAGGGCGACGATGAACCAGTACGACCGCGAGAAGGAAAAGACCTCGCGCCACACGAGCCGGTCCATCTCGCCCGCCGCGCCGAGGGAGTAGCGCCGCTCCGCGTGCTTCTCGAAGGCCCAGTAGAGCATGCCCGCGACGACGCAAAGGGCGCCGATCGCGGCGCCGATCCAGAGGGGGGCCTGCCATCCGGTCGCGTACGCGTTCCCCGCCCACGAGGGCGAATTGTCGGCGGCGACCGAGCCGAGGCGGGCGATCGTCAGGTTGACGCCGAAGGCGAAGCTGAGCTCCTTCCCGCGGAACCACTTGGCGAGGCCGGTCGTGACGGCGACGATCAGCGGCTCGGCCCCGATCCCGAGGAGGACGCGTCCCGCCGCCATGACCGGGAACTCCGGGGACATCGCGGTCACGACCCCGGCGACGGCGCAGATCGCGCCGAAGAGCACGGTCGAGAGGGCGGCCCCGAACCGGTCGATGAGCACGCCCCCGATCAGCAGGACGACGATCGCCGCGACGCTGTAGACGGAGTAGAGCTGCCCGATCTGGGAGTCGCTGAAGCCGAGGTCGGACTTCAACATGTCGGCGACCGGGGCGATCGTGTCGTAGACGTAGTAGTTCCCGAACATCGCGAGGCTGACGAGCAGGAGGACGGTCCACCGGAAAGCGGTGGGCGGAGGGGGGCGGAGGGCGGGGTCGGTGGTTCCGTTCATCGTCGCTCCTCCGCCCTCACCGGGCGTGGAACATCGGGGATCCGGGCCCGAGCGGAATCTCGAACGCGTACCAGATCATGAGAAGAGCCGTCCACACGAAGAGGAAGACGACCGTGTAGGGGAGCATCGTGGCGACGAGCGTGCCGATCCCCGCCTTCGGGGCGTACCGTTGCAGGAAGGCCACGATTAGGGCGAAGTAGGACATGAGGGGGGAGATCACGTTCGCGGC
Source organism: uncultured Acidobacteriota bacterium (assembly GCA_964628935.1). GTDB lineage: Bacteria > Acidobacteriota > Polarisedimenticolia > Polarisedimenticolales > DASRJG01 > CAYLHQ01. The sequence goes on along the minus strand of CAZVOE010000066.1, from coordinate 14,351 downwards.
GCTGTCTCCCACACGATAGGCGGCCTGGGTGAGCTCCGGCGAATAGCCGAGGAGCATCAGCATCGGGACGAAGACCGGCGCCATGATCGCCCACTTCGCCGACGCGCTCCCCATGAAGAGATTCACGACCGCGGTGACCAGGATGAACCCGACGAGGAGCGGAGGCCCGCCGAGACCGGCCGCCTCGAGCGCGCGGGCGCCGTCGATCGCGAGGATCAGCCCGAGGTTCGTCCACGCGAAGTAGGCGACGAACTGCGCGGCGAAGAAGACGAGCACGAGGTACGACGCGAGTACCGACATCGACTTCGACATCGCCTTCAGGACGTCCTCGTCGCTCCGGATCGTCCGCGCCCCGATCCCGTATGCGAGCCCGACGATCGCGCCCCCGAGGAAGATGAAGGCGACGATCCCGGAGAGGAAGGGAGAGTGGAGGAGGCTCCCCGTCTCCGCGTCACGGAGAAAGCCGTCCGAGGGGAGGGTGCCCCACAGGATCAGACCCGCGAGGACGGCGGTCGCCACTCCCGCGAAGGCGAGCCCTCGCTTCTCGGCGGGCTCCACCCGGTCGCTCGCGCCCTCCGGCTTCTCGGGACCGTCGTAGGACCCGAGCCGCGGCTCGACGATCCGCTCGGTGACCCAGGTCCCCGCGGCGGAGATCAGGAACGTCGACGCCGCCATGAAGTAGTAGTTGCACGCCGGGTTGACCTCGTACGCCGGGTCGACGAGACGCGCCGCTTCCTGCGTGATCCCGGCGAGGAGTGGGTCGATCGTGCCGAGGAGCAGGTTGGCGCTGTATCCTCCCGAAACGCCCGCGAACGCCGCCGCCAAGCCCGCCACGGGGTGACGTTTCGCGCCGAGGAAGATCACCGCTCCGAGCGGCACGACGAGCACATAGCCGATCTCGCTCGCCATGTTCGACATCACTCCGGCGAAGACGAGCGCGAACGTCAAGAGGCGCTTGGGCGCGGAGAGGACGAGGATCTTGAGCGCGGCGGTCATGAGACCGCTTCCCTCCGCGACCGCGATCCCGAGCATCGCCACGAGGACGGTGCCGAGCGGAGCGAAGCCGGTGAAGTTCTTCACCATACCGGCCAGGATGCGGTGGAGGCCTTCGACCGAGAGGAGGTTGACTGGACGGACCGTCTCCCCGCTCGACGGGTGGACCGCGGTGAGGCCCGCCCAACTCGCCACGGCCGACCCGACAATCACCGCGAGCGCCAGGATCGCGAAGAGGGTCGCCGGCTGCGGGAGGAGATTCCCTCCGCGCTCGACGAAGACGAGGAACCGATCGGTGAGCGTTCGTTTTTCCGCTCCGGCCATCCGTCCTCCGGCGGGCCGGCGCGGCCCACGACGGGCGGAGAGTATACGGGACCCGTCTTCGATCCGCCCCGATCAGGCGGGGGCCGCGGGGTAGGATCGCCCCTTCCACGACGGGGACCCTCCGGCGATCTTCCGGGCGAGAGCCTGCCACTGGATCGCGAGCAGCAGGACCACGCCGAGCGGGTGGAGAAGCGCACCGTCCCATGCGTGGCGGAAGCGTCGGGCCGCAGCGAGCCGCACGAGGTACGAGAGGGCGATCGCGCACCCTGCGATCTTTCCCGCCGCGGCGCCTGCGCCGGTCGCGATGAGGATTCCCCACGGAAGGACCTGTCCGCCGCCCAGGAGGATCGTCCACGGAACGATCGCCCCCGGGGATGCGAGCCCCTCGGTCGCGTTCTTCCCGAGACCCCGCCACACCTCGCGGGCGGAGCGGTACATGCGGCAGGTCGCGAGGTCGGTCGCGTCGAAGAGGTCGGTCGCGAACCCGGCGGAGCGGAAGGCGCGCGGAAGCCTCACGCCATCGTGGAGCGATTCGCGGATCGACCCGTGCCCCCCCGCCGCCTCGTACGCGTCCCGCCGGGCGGCGAAGAGCTGGCCGCAACCGGCCCCGAACGCCGGGCTCCGGCTCTTCCGCATGAGCCCCATGGGGAGAAACCCGAGGAGGAGGAAGTGCATGAAGGGGAGGAGGAGTCGCTCGAGGAAGGTGACCGTTTCCTGCCGGGGGAATCCGCTCACGAGCCCCGCTCCGGTCGCGAGGAGAAACCGCGCCATCCGCGAGAGCGCGTCGGGCGCAAGGCGCACGTCGGCGTCGACGAAGACGAGAAGATCGTGCCGCGCGTGACGAGCGAGGACGGCGCACGCGTGCTGCTTGCCGCACCATCCTGCGGGAAGCGCGGGCGCTCGCTCGAGGCGCACCCGGGAGTCCCGCGAGGCGCGTTCGGCGACGATCGCGGCCGTCCCGTCGTCCGACTCGTCGTCGAGGACGACGACCTCGAGATCCACGCCGCGGCTCCCGAGAACCGCGTCGAGGGCGGCCCCGATCGAGCCCTCCTCGTTCCGGGCCGGGATCAGAACGGAGATCGAAGGGACCGGCCCCGGCGGCGCCGCAGCGGGCGGCGCAAAGGCGCGGAGGTTCCGGAAGAAGAGCAAGAAGGGGATCGCGGAAAGGGCGAGCGCGATCCACGCGAGGACGAGTTCGACCGACACCGGCCCATCTTATCCGCGGCCGTGCTCGCGGCGGAACGTCTCGCCGCGAAGACGCGCCCGGAGCGCCCGCCAGAGGTCGTAGACGCCTCCGACCCCGGCCGTCCCTCCGAGAATCGTCTCGAATCGGGAGGGGTCTCGAGCGATCGACGCGCCGGCGAGGGCGTCCATCGCCGACTCGAGACTCGCCGCGACCTCGGCCGTCCAATCCCCCGGATCGCGCGTGGCGCCGTCCTCGACGACGATCGGTTCCCCCCACAGGAAGAGGGCCTCCGGGGTTCTCTCCTCCCAAAACGAGTACTCGAGCGCGAGGGGCAGGATCGTCCCGCGGCGCATGCGCCGGACGGCGTGACCCACCCCGTCGAGGAGAATTACCGGTCGCTCGCGGATGTCGGCGAAGCGTCCCTGCGGAGTGACCCAGAGAGCGGTGCCGGGCCGCGCGAAGACCTCCTCCGTCGCGCGCAGGAAGGAGGCGGCGCCGCGGCGGGTCCCCGGCTCGACGCCGAAGAATCCGATCCGCGCGAAGAACCGGTAGCGGGCGAGCATCGCCTCGTCGATGGGAGCGTAGTGCTCCCGCTCGGCGAGGAACCTCTCGGCGAGGATCAACCCCACGAGGGGATCCCACCATCCGGGGTGGTTCGTGGCGACGAGAAGCGGTCCATCGGCCGGGATCGGGGGGAATCCCGGCCGCGCGACGTGCAGCGCGTGGAAGCTCCTTCGCGCGTAACGGCGCGCGTACCAGCGGAACCAGGCGACGAGCCAGGGTTGAGGACGTTTCATCTATCGAGGAGTGTCCCTGTCCGCCGCGTCCGCGGCGATCCAGCCGGACATCAAGACCATCGGCATGCCGGGACCCGGATGCGAGGCGCCGCCCGAGAGGTAGAGGCCGCGGACGTCGGGGCTTCGGTTGATCGGCTTGAACGCTCCCGTCAGGCGCCCGTGGCTCGCGAGTCCGTAGATCGCCCCTTCGAGGACCGAGTAGCGCTCGTGGATGTCCACGGGCGTCAGGATGCGCTCGAACTCGATCCGCTCCTCGATGTCCTCGCATCCCGCGGTGCGCTTCATCTTGTCGAGGATCGTCCTCCGATAGGCCGGGAGCATCGACTTCCAGTCGTGACCCGGACGGAGATGGGGCGTGTGGACGAGAATGTAGAGCGCCTCTCCTCCCGCGGGGGCGACCTCGGGCTCGGTGAGGGAAGGGGCCGCGACGTAGCACGTCGGGTCGGGGGCGGGTTTCCCCCGGCCGTAGATCGCGTCGAACTCCTCCTCCGGGTCGCGGGAAAAGACGAAGTTGTGGTGGAGGAGGTGCCCGTACCGCTCCTTGAGGCCGAGGTAGAGGACGACCCCCGAGCAGGCGGGTTCGTAGGCGCGCCGGCGCTCGAATCGCTCCGCCGCCATTCCGCCCAACAACTCCCGGTGGGTGCGGACGGCGTCCATGTTCGAGACGACGACGTCGAACGGATGCGCGCGCCCATCGTCGGTCTCGATCCCGGCCGCACGCCCCGTCTCGACCCTGATCCGCCGGACGCCGATGCCGGTGCGGAAATCGACCCCCAGGCGACTTCCGAGATCGACGAGGGCCCGGGGAACGGCTCCGGTCCCCCCCCGCGGGTACCAGATCCCTTCCCCCGCCTGCATGTTCGCAATTCCCGCGAGGACCGCCGGCGCCCGGTACGGATCGGAGCCGACGTACTGCGTGTAGTGGTCGAGCATCTGGGCGGCGCGCGGGTCCGGAACGTGCGAGCGCACCGTCGCGGCGTAGGTGGACCACGACCGGAGGGCGAGGAGGTCCTTGAACGTTCCGCCGCGCAGTGTGTCCTTTGCGCGGAACATGTCGGAGATGGAGCCGATCGGCCGATAGAAGAAGTAACGTTCGGAAATCTCGTGGAGCCGCCGCGCGAGCTTCTGGAACCGGATGAATCCTTCTCCTGCACCGGCTCTCGGGGCGAGGCGGTCGAGCGAGGACGCCATCCTCGCGACGTCCTCCTCGAGGTCGAGGACGGTGCCGTCCTCGAAGAAGCAGCGCCACTGCGGATCGAGGCGGATCAATTCGAGGTCGGCCTCGAGCGGAGTCCCCGCCTCGGCCCAGATCCGACGGAGCACCGATGGCATCGTGAGGATCGTCGGCCCCATGTCGAAGCGGTAGCCCCCCTCCTCGAGGACCGCGGCCTTCCCCCCGAACCAGGTGTTTTTCTCGAAGACGGTCACCCCGAATCCCCGGGCAGCCAGGACCACCGCGGCGGACAGCCCGCCGAGCCCCGCGCC
>CAZVOE010000066.1:0-9556 GCA_964628935.1 uncultured Acidobacteriota bacterium | reverse complement strand
GACGACAGCGGCGCGACCCCTCTTGGCGTTTCTCATCGAGCACTCTCCTTCAAGACCCCGGCGATGCCGCGGATTCGGCGGGCGAGCCCGCGGCCGTGCGCGGCGCAGAGCCATGCCCGGAAGATCCGCTCCTCGCGGTCGCCGAGGGGGGCGAGGTGCCGGAGGATCCGACCCTTCCGTACGGAGATGGTCTTCGACGTCGTCATCGCGAGAAGTCCTTCGTCCCCGCGGGTCTTCCCGAAGCCGCTCATCCCCCGGCCGCCGAACGGGAGGCGCGGGTCTGCGGTCGGCACGATCAGGTCGTTGATGGTCACCGAACCGGCGCGGATCCGGCGGGCGATCTCCCGCGCGTGCCGCTCCCCGCCGAAGATCGAGGCCCCGAGCGCGTAGGGGCAACGTCCTTCGAATTCGATCGCCTCCTCGGCCGAGGAGACCGGCACGAGCGAGAGGAACGGCGCGAAGACGTCTTCGTGGAGGAGTCTCATCGAGGGAGTCGCGTCCGAGAGCACCACCGGAGGGATGCGCGCAAGGACCCGCAACTCCCCGTGGAGGAGGCGGGCTCCTTGGGCGACCGCCTCCCGGGCGCATTCGACGCCGCGGGCTACGGCCCGTGGGTCGGCCGCGACGTCCCCGTCGCGGGAAAGCGCGGCGACGAGGCGCTCTTCGAACGTGGCGAGCGATCGGGCCGGGACGAAGACGCGTTTCGGCGCGATGCAGGTGGCGGCGCCGTTCCAGCGCAGGCCGAAGGCGACGCACGCGGCGACGCGGTCGAGGTCGGCGTCCTCGAGGACGAAGACGGCGTCGCACCCGGAAGCCTCGACGACGGCCGGGACCAGGCGGGTCGTGCAGCGCGAGAGGACCTCGCGGGCGGTGACGGCCGACCCGGTGAAGACGACGAGATCGGCCTCCTCGTCGATCGCCCGGCGGGCCGCCTCCGAATCCTCCGAAAGCACGCGGAGCGCCTCGGAGGGAAGGCCCGCCTCGCGCAGCCACTCCGCGATCACAGCGGCCGCCGCGGTCCCTCCCGCTCCCGGCTTCCAGAGGACTCGGTTTCCGGCGGCGAGCGCTTGGAGCGCCGGGACGCCCGGGAGGAAGAGGGGGTAGTTCGATGGACCGATAACGAGGACCGTCCCGAACGGCTCGCGTACGATTTCGGCCGCGACCCCCGAAAGCCACGCCGGCCGGCCGTTCCGTCCCAACCGCCGGGTGCGGAGGAGCCGCGGGGCTTCACGCTCGAGGAAGCGGATGGCTTCGGCGAACGGGATGACCTCGGATGCGAGCGATTCCGCATCGGCAGCGCGCTCGGGACGCCGCAACGTCTCGATCAACGGTCCCGGGTCGTCGCCGATCCTGCGGCGGAGTTCCGCCAGAACCGACAGGCGCGCGGCCAGCGGGCGATCGGCCCAGCCGCGCCGGCGCACCGTCACACCGCCTCGGCGAAATCCGGACGCGCCCGGATCGAGGAGGCGATCTCGGACCACCGGTTGTCGAGACCCAGGTCCTCCAGCAGGAGACGAGACGAGATCCGCGCCGATTCGAATATGACGGGAAGCCCGCTGCCGGGGTGGGTCCCGCCGCCGACGAGGTACACGCCCTCGAGATCCTCGAACCGGTTGTGCGGGCGGAGGTGGAGCATCTGCCCGAGATTGTGCGCCAGGTTGAACGTCGCGCCCCTGTGAATCTCGAAGGAGCGGTCCCAGTCGTCGGGGGTGATGCAGCGCTCGAACCGGATCCGCTCCTCGACCCCCGGGAAGCCGAGGCGTTCGACCTGCCGGAGCACGACCGCGCGGAAGCGCTCACTCTCCTTCGCCCAGTCGACGTTCGGGTGCCGGTGGGTCACGGGGGCGAGGACGTAGAGGGTCGACATCCCCGCGGGCGCGAGGGTTGGGTCGGACACGGAGGCGTTTTGCACGTAGATCGAAGGGTCTTCGCTCAAGACGTGGCGCCGCTCGATGTCGTCGAGGTTTCCTCGGTAGTCTTCCGCGATATAAATGTTGTGGTGATGGGGAGCCTCGTAGCGACCCTCGATCCCCAAGTAGAGCATGAACGTCGAGCAGGAGAACTTCTTCCCGGCGATCTTCCGGTTCGTCCAGCGGCGTCTGAGCGCGTCGGGGACGAGCCGCTCCATCGCACGCGCGAAGTCGGCGTTCACCACGAGAGAATCGGAGGCGTACTCGCCGGCTGGAGTCCGCACCCCGACCGCGCGGCGGCCGCGGAAGACGATCTCCTCGACCGGTTCTCCGAGGCGGATCCTCACCCCGAGGCGCTCGGCACACCGCGCCAACGCGTGCGCGACGGCGTTGCAGCCGCCGATCGGATGGTATACGCCGTGCTCGTACTCGAGGAACGAGAGGATCGTGAACAGGCTCGGACACCGGAACGGGGACATTCCAAGGTATTTCGACTGAAACGAGAAGGCGAGCCGAATCCTGGGGTCCGCGAAGTACCGAGAGAGATCGGCATCGACGCTCTTCGTGGGGCGGAGCCAGGGGAGCGCGCCAAGGAGGGAGGGGTCGAGCAGGGCCGTCCACGAGTCGAACGGCCGCTCGAGAATCGGACGGAAGGCCTCGAGTTTCGCGCGATTGTCGGAAAGGAAGGTCTGGAAGCGCGGCGCGTCCTCGGGCGCGATCGCGGCGATCTCCGCCTCCATCCGCGCCACGTCCGCCGTTGCGCGGATCTCTCCCCCTCCGCCGAACACCAGCCGATACTGCGGGTCGAGACGCTTCATCGCCAACTCGTCCCGGAGACGGAAGCCGCACGCCTCGAAGATCTCGTTCAGGATCCTCGGGTAGAGAAAAAACGTCGGCCCGACGTCGAACCGGAACCCCTCCTCCTCGATCGCGGAGGTCCGGCCGCCGACCTGTTCCCTCCGCTCGAGGACCGTCACGTCGAGCCCGGCTCGAGCGAGGAGCATCGCCGAAGCCAGACCCCCGGGACCGGCGCCCACGACCACCACCTTCTTCGCCATCCGTCACCTCGCGAGGGCTCGGAAACGGGCAGATCATACACGTGTCCAGTATTTGTTTCAACTATGTCCAGGACATCTCTCTCCGTCCCCAAGATCCAAAGTGGCCGCAAGAGTGTTGGCGGTGGATCGTCGCTCGCGCCCTTGGTCGGGGGCGGGCCGAAGTTGCGGTGGGTGTGAAGGTTCCAGAGCCGAGTCTCTGGCGCGGGACCCCGGCTCCAAACCCGGGCGGGGCGCGCAACCGTTGCTGCGAGGGCCTGCCGCAACTTCGGCCTGGAAAGCACCGGGGGATGGGTCGGGGTGGATCGGAGGAAAGTGCAGGGAACCACGGCGTCGCAACCCACAATCTCGCGTCCACGTTGTGTGGAAACATGGCGTTCGGAGCGATCCGGGCGTGAAGGCCTTCTACAGCGACACATTCGTCCTCCCCTTGCCGGAGGGGCACAAGTTCCCCATGGAGAAGTACCCCCGCCTTCGGGAGCGTCTCCTCCGGGAAGGAATCGTCGACGCCTCCCAGCTGCACGTTCCCGACGCGGCGACCGATCTCGAGCTTCACCGGGTCCACGACCCCGCGTACGTCCGTCGGGTCGCCGAGGGCCGGCTCGATCCCGCCGAGGTCCGCCGGATCGGCTTTCCGTGGTCGGAGGCGATGGTCGAGCGCTCGCGACGGTCCACGGGGGCGACGCTCGCCGCCTGCCGCGCGGCCTTGGAAGACGGCCTCGGGATCAATCTCGCCGGGGGCACTCACCATGCCTTCGCCGATCGAGGCGAAGGTTTCTGCGTCTTCAACGATGCGGCGGTCGCTGCGCGCGCGATGCAGGCGGAAGGGCGCGTGCGCCGTGTCGTCATCCTCGATTGCGACGTGCACCAAGGGAACGGAACCGCCGCGATCTTCCGAGGCGACGACACCGTGTTCACGTTTTCGATCCACGGCGCCGGCAACTTTCCGTACCGGAAAGAGCCGGGGGACCTCGATATCGCCCTCCCCGATGGGACGGGGAACGACGCCTATCTCGAGGCGCTCGATCGCGGCCTCGCCGCGTCGATCGAACGGGCCCGCGCCGATCTCGCGATCTACCTCTCGGGAGCCGACGCGCACGAGAGGGATCGCTACGGCCGGCTCCGACTGACGAAGCCGGGACTGGAAGAGCGGGATCGCCGGGTCTTCGAGGCATGCGAAAGCGCCGGTCTTCCGATCGCCGTCGCGATGGCTGGGGGGTATGGGAAGCAGATCGAGGACACCGTCGACGTCCATGTCGCGACCGTGAGGGAGGCGGTCCAACGCCTGGGCTAGCTCACGCGAGTCCCCGGGTTCTTGCTACTTTGCCATTTCTCGACCCGCCGCCTTCCTTCGTGCCCCTCCCTGCGTATATTCGGCGCGATCCGTGGGGGATCCGCACGGTCCCGTGCGCGAGGGATGAACGATGCAGCGGGCGCGGGTGGCCGTCTTCGCGGTCACGCTCGGGGTCTTGCTCCTGCACGCGCAGAACTACGCCTTCCTGACGGACGACGCGTTCATCTCCTTTCGTTACGCCCGCAACCTCGCGGCGGGACACGGCCTCGTGTTCAACCCCGGCCTCGAACCGGTCGAGGGGTACACGAACTTCCTCTGGGTCCTCATCCTCGCCGCGTTTCGTTTTTTCGGAGCGGCGCCCGAGGCGGTGGCGCCGGTTCTCACGCTCACGTTGACCGCGGTCCTCTGGGCTCTCGTCGCGAGACGGTCCCTCGCCGACGCGGGCACCCACGAGCCCGCGTGGATCGTCTTCTTCCCGTGCGCTTGCCTCGCCGTGACTCGGAGCATCGCGGTTTGGTCGACCGGAGGGCTCGAGACGCGTCTTTTCGAGGTCTTGGTCGTGGCGGGGACGTTCCGGCTCCTCGCCGAACTCGCGTCGGGTCGATTCCGACCGTGGGTCTCCGGACTCCTCTTCGCACTCGCCTCTCTCACGCGACCCGACGGGATCCTCGTCGGCGGGTCGGTCCTCGCCGCGGGGGCTTTTGGGAGATGCGCCGGGGGCGATTCGTCGCCCGCCCGTGGATCGCGCGCACCGTCGCCTTTCTCGCGCCGGTCGGCGCCCACCTCCTGTTCCGGCTCGCGTACTACGGCGACTGGGTTCCCAACACCTGGCACGCGAAGGTCGGCGGGCGGACCTGGTGGGAGATGGGCTTCACCTATCTGGGCGCCTTCGCGATCGAGTACGGACTCGTGTTGCTGGCGCCGCTCGTCGCGCTCGGCGTGGTGAGGCGCTGCCGGGGCGAAGACGGGATCGTCCCGCTCGCCTACGCCGCCGTCGTTCTCCCGCACCTCCTCTACGTCGCGGCCGTTGGAGGGGACCACTTCGAGTACCGGCCACTCGACCTTTACTTTCCGTTTCTCTTCCTGCTCGCCGCCGACGGCGCACGGGAGGGAGTCGAGCGGTGGCGGCGGGGGTGGCCCTCCGCCGCCGTCGCGTCCGCCGCGCTCGTGGGAATCGTGTGGATCCCGCTCCAGTCCCACCTCCAGTATCCGACCGACCGCTACCGTCCGACGTTTCCCGGAGGGGACACCGACGACGGCGTCGCCGAGCGTTTCCTCGATCCCGCCCGTGACCCGTTGCTCCGGCTCCCCGGTCTCCGCCAGGCTGCGGAACTCCACCGGCGCTGGCTGCGCGTGATGACGACCCATGCGGTCGGGATCCGGCAGGAGGACCACCGCGGCTTCACGGCGACGGTCGTTCCGGAGGGGAAGAGGATCGCCGAGCTGATCCGCGCGGGAAAGATCGCGCGGGACGTGCCGATCGTCCTCACCTCCGTCGGGGCGATTCCGTACTACACCGATCTCCCGACGATCGACCGCGCGGGACTCACCGACGCGACGGCCGCGCGGGCTCCGATCGTGGGAGAGGTCCGCGGGATGGCCCACGACATGCGCGACGTCGACGACTACGTGCGCGCACGCGGCGCGATCCTGTCGGCGGTGACCTCAGGCCATCTGCTCTTCCGCGTCGGCGATCCGAATCTCGTAACCGTGGTGGCCTCCGCGATCCGCGCCGAAGTCGTGCCGGCCTGGGCCGAGATCGCGCCGGGGGAAATCCTCCTCGCGCGGCTCCCATCGGGGATCGAGACGGCCCTCGCCCGGTTACCGGGGGTTCCACTCCGCTCGCTGTGAGACCCGGGATCTTTCGAGGCACTCCTCACGCGCATCGAGACCGCCCTCCGCGGGCGCATCGCCGAAATTCCGGAGGACATCGAAGCGCGGATCGCCCTCGGGCAGGTGTTTCTCTTGACCTCCGATCCAGAGGAAGCGGCGCGGGTCTTCGACCAGGCACTCGCCCCCGCGCCCGATCGGATCTCCGCGTGGACCGGGCTTTCGGGCGCGCGTCTCGGGCTCGGCGATCGGGCGGGTGCTCTGGCCGCGGCCGACCGCGCCCTCGCTCTCGCCCGGAGGAGGGGAGCCGACCGGCTCACGATCGAAATCGAACGGATCCGTCGAAGAATCCTCGGGTAGGTCGCGGCGGTTGCGGTCCTTCGGGCTCCTCGGATACAAGGAGGGGTCTTTCGGGGGCCGTCTTGGTCCGATCCGCCGTGCACAGCAGTTACCCCACGGGCGAGAGGGTCCCTCTCCACGGGGAGAGGGCGGATCGCGCCGCGCAGATTACGGTCGCGGAGCAGAGCCGCGCGTTCGTCGATGTGGTCACGGACGGCCTCGTGCGCGGAGAGGGGCTGCTCGCCCGGTTCGCCGAGGCCCTCGACGGCGTCGAGCCGGGGCCGGCGATTCCCTGGTTCTCGACCGGGATGCGCGATCGGGCGCCGGTGGTCGAGGGACCCCTGAGGCGGGGCGTCGCCGTTCTCCTCGACGACTACCGCGTCGCCGCAGAGGTCGGTCCCAAGGCGCTCAAGATGGTTCTGCCGGGACCCGCGACCTTCGCGAGGCTGGCGGAGCGGAGGCGGGGGCGAACGATCGAGGCGGTGGCGAGAGATCTCGCCGCGGCGCTCGCGGAGGAAGTGTCCGATCTCGCAGGCGCCGGCTGCCGCATGTTCCATCTCGAAGAGCCGGGCGTCTGTGCCTGGCCCGAGCTTCTTCCCCTCGCCGCGGAGACCGCCGCGACAGTCTTTGCCGCCGCCCCGGCCGGTTCGGTCACGATCTTCTCGACCTCGTTCGGCGACCTTCCCGGCGCGGAGGAGGCGCTACGCGTCATCCCGGGAACCCACGTCGGCCTCGATCTCGTCGAGGGGCCCGGCAATTGGGATCTCCTCACGGAGATCCCCCCGGGGAAGGGGCTCGCCCTCGGACTGTTCGATGCGCGTTCCGAGACGGTCGAGGACCCGGACGATGTCCTCCGGCGTCTCGGTCCGTACCGCGAGGTTCTCACGCCGCACGACGTGATCGTCGGCTCGCACGCGGGGCTCGCCGGCCTGACGAGGGACGCCGCCTTCGAGCACCTCCTTCACTCCCGATATCTCGTCGAGGGATTCTCGCGCGAGTGGGGGTGGGGAGCTGGGGCGCGACGCCGGTGACGGAGCCGCGCACCTCCGCGACCGCGAGGGCGGCGGCGCTTTCCGTCCTCGTCTCGGTCGTCGTCCTCGCTCTCAAGGGGGTCGCCTGGATCCTCACGGGATCGGTCGCCCTCTACTCCGACGCGCTCGAGTCGGTCGTGAACGTCGTCGCCGCGACCGCGGCCTGGGCGGCGCTCCGGTACGCGTCGCGCAGCCCCGACGAGAACCACCCGTACGGGCACGCGAAGGTCGAGTACCTCTCGGCGGTACTCGAAGGGGTGCTGATCGTCCTGGCCGCCGTCGCGATCCTTCGGGAGGCGATTCCTCGCTTCGTCGCGCCGCAGCCGGCCGACCTCGCGACAACGGCGATCGTGGCCTCTCTCGCCGCCTCCGGGCTCAACGCCGCGCTCGCCTGGTTCCTCGTGCGGTCGGGCCGAGCGCATCGGTCGCCCGCGCTCGTCGCCGACGGCCGGCACGTCGTCTCGGACGTCGTGACCTCGCTCGGCGTCCTGGTCGGGGTCGGGGTGGCGTGGGCGAGCGGCTTCTGGATTCTGGACCCGATCCTCGCCGGGATCGTCGCGCTCTACGTCCTCTGGGTCGGGTGGAAGCTGATCCGGGCTTCGGTCGGGGGCCTGATGGACGAGGGGCTCGAACCCGCGGCTCTCGAAGGGCTCCGGAAGCGGCTCGAGTCGTCGATGGAGGGGGCGATCGAGATCCACGATCTGCGGACCCGGCAGGCAGGGTGGACGACCTTCGTCGAGTTCCACCTGATCGTTCCCGCCGGCATGAGTGTGGAGGAGGCCCACCGGATCTGCGACCGCCTCGAACGGGCGACCGAGCGGGAGATGCCCGGGGCGCAGACCGCGATCCACGTCGAGCCGGAGGGGGAGGCCGGACACGGGCGTTTCATCATCGCCCCCCACGGAGAGGAGACGGCGTGAGCGCCCTCGTCGACCGCTTCGACGCCGCTCCTGTCGTCTGGCAGGTCTTCTGGGCTGCGGTCGGGACGGCGCTCGCGACGGGCCTCGGCGCGATCCCGTTCGCCTTCATGCGAAGGCTCTCTCTCCGATGGCAGGGGATTCTGGCGGCGGCCGCGGGTGGAATGATGATCTCGGCGTCGGTTTTCGCTCTCGCCGAGCAAGCGCTCCGACGCGGCGCGCCCTGGGAAGTGGCGGCCGGGATGCTCGTCGGCGCCGCGTTCTTCGCGTGGACGGCGCGCCTCGTTGGAGATCAGGAGATCCGGATCGCGGGACTCGCGACCGAGGAGTCGCGCAAGGCGGTCCTCATCATCCTCGCGATGTTCATCCACTCGATCCCGGAGGGCGTGGCGATCGGGGTCGGGTACGCGACGGGGGAGATCCGTTTCGGTTTCCTCCTCGCCCTCGCGATCGCGGTCCACAACGTTCCCGAGGGGATGGCGGTCACACTCCCGCTCCGCTCGCGGGGGGTGTCGCTCTGGGTCTGCGCCGCCTACGCGATCTTGACGAGCGCTCCGCAGCCGATCTTCGCGGTGCCGTCGTTCCTACTCGTGCAGTGGTTCCAGCCGCTCCTCCCGTCGGGGCTGGGGTTCGCCGGGGGAGCGATGATCTACTTGGTGGTCGCGGAACTGATCCCCGAGGGGCTCGAGCACGCATCGAAGACCGCGACGGCGTGGGCGTTCCTCCTCGGCCTCCTCGCGATGCTCGTGCTGACCGCCGGGGTGGGGATGTGATGCCGGGTCAGTCGTTCCCCAACCCCTCCATCGCCTCCCGCGCCGCGGTCAGGAGCGCCTTCGCCGAGATCGAAGAGCCCACTGCGCCCTTCATCCACGCGTCGGGGGTGAGACGCCCCTGGCGCGCCACACGCTCGAACTCCGCTCCGAACCCCTTCCCCTCGAGTTTCTCGCCGAGCTGGAAGGCGATGAGGTGGCCGACCGCGTAGTCGGGGAGATAGAGCGGGTAGGCGATCATGTGCGAGTAGATCGCGAGGATCTCGGAGTCCTCGACTCCGAAGACCGGAGCGTACCAGCGGTTCCAAACCTCCCGCGCGATCGCGAGCGTCGCCTCGCGGAGCGACGCGGGGGTCGCCTCGGGATGCTCGTACATCCACCGCCAGACCCGCATGTCGACGAGCGAGACG
>CAZVOE010000065.1:9944-16531 GCA_964628935.1 uncultured Acidobacteriota bacterium | reverse complement strand
CATGAGGAACGAAGAAACAAGCATGATCAGCCGCTGTTTGTCAGCACCCTGTTAGACGGAACCGTGTTCGTGTGTAACGACCAACAGAGTTCCGTAGAAATGGATAAGAAGAACATTCCGAATCTCCCGAAAAACCTCCGCAGGCCGTTCGAGAGCCCCGTTTCCGGGAGAGGAAGCAACCAAAGACTACCCACACCCGAGCGCCGATGCGCAGCAAAAATTGATCGGAGGGCGAACCCCCGGCCGGGTCACGCCCCGCCACCCGCTCGGGCGCAATTCACGGGGCGAAGCAGCCGCCCACCCGACCCGCGGGATGCGCTACGCCGCCGCCTCGTTCCGGGTGTCCCGCACGATCCGGCCGTCGCGGATCTCGACGACGCGGCCGGCGCGTCGCGCGAGGGCGGCGTCGTGGGTGATCACGACGAGGGTGCGGCCCTGACGCCACAGCTCCTCGAAGAGGCTCATGATGTCCCCCCCCGACGAGGTGTCGAGGTTTCCCGTCGGCTCGTCCGCGAGGACGATGTCCGGGTCCATCGCGAGCGCCCGCGCGACCGCGACGCGCTGCATCTGCCCCCCCGACAGCTCCGTCGGCTTGTGGTGCATCCGGTCGGCGAGGCCGACGCGCTCCAGGAGCTCCGTGACCCTCGCCTTGCGCTTTGCCTTCGAGACCTGGCCGAAGAGGAGCGGCATCTCGACGTTCTCGTACGCGGTGATCTGCGGGAGCAAGTTGAAGTTCTGGAACACGAACCCGACCCTGCGGTTCCGGACCGCGGCCAGATCGTTCTTCCCGAGCCCGGCGACGTTCTCCCCGCGGAGGGTGTAGATCCCTCCGGTCGGCGTGTCGAGGCAGCCGATCAGGTTCATGAGCGTCGATTTCCCCGACCCCGAGGGGCCGACGACCGCGACGAACTCCCCCCTCCCGATCGAGAGATCGACGCCGCGGAGCGCCTCCACGCGCACCTTGCCGGTCGCGTACACCTTCGTGATCCGCTCCATGCGGATGACCTCGGGCTCGTCGGGGGCGGTCGTCGCGTGGTCTCTCATCGCACTCCTCGTCACTCGTAGCGGAGCGTCTCGGCCGGGTCCACGGCCGCCGCGCGCCGGGCGGGGAAGTAGGCGGCCGCGAGGCCGATGAAACCGAGCAGGGCCGCGGCGGCGGCGCCGACGCGGAGGGAGAGGGTCGGTTTCCCGAGGAGCTCAAGCGCCTCGTTCCCTTCGGTCGGCAGGAGGCCGAGGAGCCCCACCACCACGACGGCGCCGAGGAGCCCCAGCAACCCCCCGACGAGGGTGTACGCCACCCCCTCGAGGAGGAGCGGGCCCGTGACCCATCCGGAACGGGCGCCGAGCGCCATGCGGACGCCGATCTCGCGCGTCCGCTCCTTGACCGTCGCGTACATGATGTTCGCGACGCCGACCCCCCCGATCATGAGCGTCAAGCCGCCGATGATCCCGAGGAAGAGCTGGATCCCGAGGAGGATGTTCCGCATGATCTGCGACGACTCCACCGTGTTCCAGGCCATCAGAGCCCGCGGATCCTTCGGGTCGAAGCCGATGCGCGCGCCCAGGATCTTCTTGACCTCGTCGAGAGCCTGCTGCGTCCGCGCGGGGTCCTTCGCCTTGAAGACGATCGTGTTGATCCGGTCGTGGCCCCACTGCGCCTCGAAGGTCGAGATCGGGATCACCGCCTGCTGGGAATCGGGGCCCGCGTAGGTCCCCATCTGCATCTTGTGGATCGACACGCCGATCACCGTGAAGGGGGTGCCGTCCACGAGGACGGTCTTCCCCTCCGCCGGCTCGTCGCCGAAGAGGTCCCTCGCGAGCTCTTCCCCGAGGAACATCACGCGGCGTTTCTCCTTCACGTCGAGGTCGTGGAAGAAGCGGCCGCCGCGGCGGGCGATGTGGTTCCGCATCTCCCCGTACTCGGGGTAGGTCCCGGTGATCCGCGCGTTCACCGTCTTCCGGCCGTGGGTGAGGCTCGCCCGCCACGACCGCAGCTCGCCCAGGACCGTCTCCGACTCCGTCGCCCGCGCGCGGAGCGCCTCGACGTCGCCGACGCGCGGCCGGATCGGCCGGCCGATCGGCATTCCCTTGTAGGGGAGACTCGACTCCCCCGGCCAGAGCACGACGATGTTCTCCCCCATCCCCAGGTTCGCGGTCGCGATCGACGCCCGCATCCCCTCGCCGAAGGAGAGGAGCATGAGGAGGGCGAGCGTCCCCCAGGCGATCGCGGCGATCGTCAGGAAGGCGCGCTTGCGCTGGATCCGGGAGGACCGGAGGAAGAGACGGAAGACGAGGCCGAGCGACTTCACAGCTTCATCGCCACGACGGGATCGAGGTTCGCCGCCTCGCGGGCCGGGAACCAGCCGGCGAGGAGGCCGATCGCGCCGAGGAGCCCCGCCGTCGCCCCGGCGACGAGGGGGGAGATCCGCGGCTCGCCCACGTATTCGGTGAAGCCGAGGACGGGGAAGAGGGCGCAGATCCCGAAGGTGATGCCGAGCCCGAGAAGCCCTCCGACGCCGGTCAGGAGCAGGGTCTCGACCAGGAACTGGCCGAGGATCGAGGACGACCTCGCCCCGAGGGCCATCTTGATCCCGATCTCGCGCGTCCGCTCCTCGACGACGACGTTCATGATGTTCGAAACGCCGATCCCTCCGACGACGAGGGTGAGGGAGCCGATCACCCCGAGGAAGATCCGGAAGGCGAGCATGAAGGTGTCGAGGAATTTCGCCCCCTCCGTCGTGTCCCAGATCCCGAGCGCCTCCTTGTCCTTCGGGTCGAATCGGTGCTTCGCGGCGAGAATCGCGATCACCTCTTCTTTGAGCGCCTCCGTCTCCGCGTTCGTCTTGGCGCGGAAGATGAAGTTGTCGACGTACTTCGCCCCGGTCATCGTGCGGAAGGTCGAGCCGGCGAGGAACGCCTTCTCGTTGTCCCGCCCGCTGTACGAGGAGTCCTGCGTCTTCTTCCGGAGAACGCCGACGATCACGAAGGGGGAGCCGCCGAGTCGAACGACCTTCCCGACGGGGTCGTTCCCGGCGCCGAAGACGTCCTCCGCGAGCTTGTCACCGATGAAGAGGGAGCGACGTTGCAGCCTCTCGTCGAGGACGTTCAGGAACCTCCCCCCGGCCTGCGGGATCAGGTTCCGCATCTCCCCGAATTCGGGGGAGACCCCCGAGACGTCCACGGCGAGGGTCTTCGTGCCGTAGTTGAGGTTGAGGGTCCTCGAGTACTCGCCGGAGATCGCGTCGAGCCGAGCCGCGCGAGAGCGGATCAGCTCCATGTCCGCCTCCTCGAGGCGGATGCGCCGTCCTTTCCCGAGCCCTTCGAACGGGATCGAGGTGAGGGAGGGCCAGGCGATCACGATCGCGTCGCCGAGCCCCGCCTGGTTCTTGAGGAGCTGCCGGTGGAACCCCTCGCCGAACGCGAGAAGGAGGCTGACGGCCGCCGTCCCCCACACGATCCCGAAGGCCGTGAGAAGGGTGCGGAGCTTCTGGGTGCGGAGGTCCCGCAGAAGCTGTCGGATGCCGGAAGTCGCGCCCACGGTTCCTCCCGGATCAGCCCTGGATCTCGCGCGGGGGCCGCTCGACGACCCGACTTCCGGCCTCGAGGCCCGAGACGACCTCCACGTTGAGGCCGTCCGAGAGGCCGGTCGTGATCTCGACCCTCTTCGGCTCCGACTTGGGGCCGTCCCCGGGGACCTCGACGAACGCCTTCTTCCCGCCGTCTTCGAAGGTGACGAGGCGCTCGGGGACGAGGACGATGTCGGTCTTCTCGCGGATCACGAGGTCGGCGTTCGCCGAGTAGCCCGCCCGAAGGACCTCCTCCTGACCGGGGTCGAGCTCGATCTCGACCTCGAAGAGCTTCGCGTTGTCCTTCTCGATCGCCTGCGGCGCGATCCGGGTGAGGACTCCGGTCACGGTCGCGTCGGGGAGGGCGCCGACCTTGAGGCGCGCGGCGAGACCGACCCGGAGCTTCCCCACGTCGATCTCGTCGACGGTCCCCTTGAAGATCAGGTCTCCCATGTCGGCGATCGTCGCGAGCTCCGTTCCCGCCTGGTACGAGGTCAGGGGGACGACCGGGTCGCCGGGGTTGACCTTCCGCTCGAGGATCGTTCCGGCGGCCGGTGCGCGGACGACCGACTCGAGGTTCGACGCGCGGACGCTCCCCTTCTTGACCAGCTCGAGGTTGTCGCGGTCGCGTTCGAGGCCGATGCGGGCGCGCTCGAATGCCTCGTTCTTGTCGTCGAGGTCTCCCCGGGGAAGGATCCCGGCGGCGTGGAGCTCCTGCGCGCGCCGGTAATCGGCCGCGGCTCGGTCGTACCCGGCCTGGGAGATCTCGAGCCGCCTCTGGGCCTCGACCAACTCGGCGGGCGTCGGGTCGGGGGCGATCTCGAAGAGGACCTCGCCCTCGCGGACCCGGTCGCCGACCTCGACGGCGGCGCGCCTCACGATCCCGGAAATCTTGGATTTCACCTGGAACCGGTTTCGGGGCTCGATCTTCCCGACGGCGATCGCCTCTTCGGTGATCGATCCGGTGCCGACCTCCACGAACTTGAGACCCCCCGACTCGTCCCCCCGGCCCGAGAGCCAGGCGTACGCCCCGACGGCGCCCACCGCGAGGACGGCGAGGACGATCAGAAGACGGATCACCTTGGCCATGGTCCCTCCCCGCGCGCCGGAACCGTCGCGCATGCCCCTCCATACGACGGGAGGGGTCGCCAGTTCCGGACGAAACGGGCGAGCGGACCCGAGCGGCGGGCGAGCGGCCGGGATTTGACGCCGCCGGTCGCGTTCGGGATACTCGTTTCCACCGCGCTTCGAAGGAAATCGAGGGCACGTTGACGCAACGAACCCGGGCCGGTGCGGCGCGCGCCGCCTTCGCGCTCCTGGCCGGAGCGTGGGTCGTCGCGTGCTCCGGGAGTCGGGCGGGGGACGCCGACGCCGCCCCCGACGTCGACGACCTGAGGGTGAGGCGCGCTCCCTTCGTCGAGCGGTTCGTCCTCACCGGGCGGCTCGAGGCCGTCGAGGCGGCGATCCTCTCGGTCCCGCGGGTCCCCAATTCCCAGACCGCGAGCCGCTGGTTGGGCGACGACGGCGCCGTCGTCCGGGAGGGGGAACGTCTCGTCGAGTTCGACAGCTCCTCCTTCGTCGGGGAACTCGAGGACAAGCGGCTCGCGCGGGACCAGGCGCGGAGCGACCTCGAGCAGCGCGAGGCGGAACTCGCGGCGCTCGAGGCGGAGCGCGAGCTCGCCGTCGAGCAGCGGCGGATCGCCCTCGAAAAGGCCCGCTTCGAGGCGTCGGTTCCGAAGGAAATCCTCCCCCTGCGCGACTGGCAGGAAAGGCAACTCGCCCTTCGCCGGGCCGAGATCGAGCACGAGAAGGCGATGGAGGACCTCGAAGCCCAGCGACGGAGCGGCCGCGAGGAGATGGAACAGAAACGGATCGCGCTCGAGAAGACCTCGCGCGAGATCCGCATCGCCGAGGAGGCGATCTCCGCGATGATCCTCGTCGCGCCCCGCGACGGGATCGTCGTCGTCGAGGAGCACCCGTGGGAGGGGAGGAAACTCCAGGTCGGCGACACGATCTGGTCGGGACTCCCGGTCCTCCGCATCCCCGACCTCGGGAAGATGGAGATCGCGGCCGAGCTCAGCGACGTCGACGACGGCCGGATCGCTCCGGGGATGCCGGCGGTGGGCGTCCTCGACGCCTTTCCCGACCGCGAATTCCGCGGGACGGTGCGGGACGTCGGAGCGGTCGCGCAGGAGGCGAAGCGCCGCTCCGTCCGTCGTTCCTTCCCGGTGCGGATCGCGCTCGACGCGACCGACCCGGAGCGGATGCGGCCGGGGATGTCGGTGCGCGTCGAGGTCGAGACCAAGCGCCTCGACGGAGTCCTTCTCGTCCCGCGGGCGGGGCTCGATCTCTCGTCGGACCCGCCGCGCGCCCGTCTCGCCGGCGGGCGGGAGGTCGAGGTCGCGCTCGGCCCGTGCAGCGCGCTCGAGTGCGTCGTCGAATCGGGGCTCTCGGAGGGCGACCTTCTCCGGAGGGGCACGTGAGCGCGCTCGCGCGGCCGCTTCGACCGAAGCGCTCGCTCTGGATCGGCGGCGGTCTCGTCCTCCTGACCGCGGTCGTCTGGGCCGCGCGCGGCCGAGACGGCGGGGACGCCGGGTGGACCGAGGTGAAGCGGGACGCGCTCGTCCTCGAGGTCGAGGTGACCGGGGAGCTGAAGGCGGTCGATTCGAGTTTTCTCGGGCCCCCTCCGCTGCACGACGTCTGGGACTTCAAGATCTCCTTCCTCGCCCCGGAGGGATCGCTCGTCCGCGCGGGACAGCCGGTGATGGCGTTCGACGCGAGCGAGCTCGAGCGGCGGCTCGAGGAGAAGCGCGCGGAGGCCGACGCGGCGCGGAAGCGGATCGAGAAGGAGAGGGCCGACGCCGACCTCCGGCGCCGGCAGGATTCCCTCCGTCTCGAGGAGGCGCGGGCTCGCGCGCGGAAGGCGGAACTGCAGGTCGACGTCCCCGAAGTGCTCCTCGCGTCGAACGATCTCGCCAAGGCCCGACTCGAACTCGAAGAGGCGCGGGAGGAGATCGCCTC
>CAZVOE010000065.1:0-9934 GCA_964628935.1 uncultured Acidobacteriota bacterium | reverse complement strand
CTCGAGGAGCGGATGGCCGCGGCGCGGCGCGCGGACGCGACCCGACTCGCCTCCCTCGAGCGCCAACTGGCCGCCGCGGAACGCCGCGTCCGCGAGACCCGGGAGGCGATCGAACGGATGTCGGTGGTCGCGCCGCGGGACGGGACGGTCGTCCAGGTGAGCAACTGGCGCGACGAGAAGAAGAAGGTGGGGGACTCGGTCTGGCGGGGGGAGCGCGTTCTCGAGATCCCCGACCTGCGGGCGATGATGGCGCGGGGTGAGGTCGCGGAGGCCGACGCGGGCCGCGTGGCGGTCGGGCAGCGGGTGCGACTCCGGCTCGACGCCCACCCCGACGTCGCCTTCGCCGGCACGATCGCGTCGATCTGGAGCACCGTCCAGGAACGATCGTGGCGCGACCCGATCAAGGTGGTGCGGCTCGACATCGACCTCGACGCCACCGACCCGCAGAGGATGCGCCCGGGCATGCGCTTCCGCGGCGGAATCGAGGTCGAACGGGTCGAAGCGGCCTTGGTCGTTCCGGCCGACGCGGTGTTTCTCAAGGAGAACGGTCCCGTCGCGTTTCGACGGACGGCCCTCGGATGGGAGCGGCGCCCCCTCCGGCTCGGGCGGAGGACCGACTCCCGGGTCGAGGTCCTCGACGGCCTCCGCGAGGGGGACCGGGTGGCGAGGATCGATCTCGAGGAACGGGAGCGGGGAGGGGGGGCGTGACGAAAGGGCTCGGCGTTCTCCTCGGGCTCACGGCGGGCGGCGGGACGGCCGCGATCGTCGCCGGATTCGCCGATCCCGGCGGGACGACCGGGGTGCCGATCGCGACCGTCGAGCGGGGACCGTTCGTGCGGCGCATCGTCGCGGAGGGGAACCTCGAGCCGGTCGAGGCGACGCCGGTGAACGGCCCGGCCGAGAGCGACGCCGCCCGGAAGATCGCCTGGATGGTTCCCGACGGCACCTTCGTCCGCAAGGGGGACGTCGTCGTCCGCTTCGATTCCACCGAGATGGAGAAGCGGCTCGAGGACGGCCGGTCCGACCGTCGGACGGCCGAGAGCCGGATCGTCGGCACGCGGGCCCAGGCCGAGGGAGTGATCGAGAACCTCGGTCGCGACGCGGCGATGGCCCGGATGGAGCTCGAGATCGCCTCCCAGTTCCAGAGCAAGGACACCCAGATCTTTTCGCGCCACCAGATCATCCAGTCGGAGATCGACCGGGATCTCGCCGGCCGCCGGCTCGATCACGCCCTCTCGACGCGCGAGATCCGGGAGCGGGTGACCGGCGCCGAGCTCGACCTCCTCGGGATCGAGAAGCGGAAGGCCGAGATCGCGATCGACCAGGCGGCGGAGGCCCTCAAGGGGCTCGAGGTGCACGCCCCGCACGACGGGATCCTCGTTTACGAGCGCGACTGGCGCGGCAACACGAAGAAGGTCGGCGATCCCGTCTGGCCGAACGAGCCGATCGGGGAGATCCCGCGCCTCGAGGCGATGCGCGCGAAGGTGTATGTCCTCGAAGCGGACGCCGGCGGGCTCGTGGCGGGCGCCCCGGCGACCGTGACGCTCGAGGCGCATCCCGACCGTCCCGTGGACGCTCGAATCGAGAAGGTGGCGACCCTCGCGAAGCGCCGCCACGGCTGGGTTCCGGTCCAGTACTTCGAGGTCGCGCTGACCCTCTCCGCGACGGACCCGCGGATCATGAAGCCGGGCCAGAGGCTCCGCGCCGAGCTCCGCCTCGACGAGCGGCCGCAGGCCCTCACCGTGCCCCGCGGGGCGGTCTTCGAGCGGGAGGGGAAGCGCGTCGTGTACCGCCGAAACGGGACCCGTTTCGAGCCGGTCGAGGTCGAGCTCGGGCCGGCCGGCCCCGGCCGGGTCGAGGTCGAGAGGGGGCTCGAGGCGGGCGACGTCGTGGCCCTGCGCGACCCGACGCGGCCGGAGGGGCCGGCATCGCCGGAGACCGGGGCCCTCGGCCCGGGTCCGATGGGGGGCGGGAGGTGACCCTCGAGGAGTCGATCCGCTCGGCGGTCGAGAACCTCGCCGCGCACAAGCTCCGTTCGGCCCTGACGATGCTGGGGATCGTCTTCGGCGTGGGGGCGGTGATCGCCATGCTCTCGATCGGCGCGGGGGCGGAGCGGCAGTCGATGGCGATGATCGAGCGGATGGGGCTCCGGAACGTCCTCGTCCGCGCGAAGGAGCTTCGCGAGGAGGAGCTGCAGGAGGTCCGGAAGAAATCGCAAGGGGTGTCGTGGCGGGACGCGCAGGCGATCGAGGAAGGGGTCCCCGGCGTCGAACTCGCGGCGCCGCGCGTCGAGGTCGAGCCGTACACGATCCTCGCGGCCGCAGCCGACACCGAGGCGAAGGTCTTCGGGGTCTCGTGGCGCCAGGCGGAGCTGTCGGGGCTCGAGATCTCGGCCGGACGCTTCCTCGATGCGCGCGACGAGCGCGATCACGCGCAGGTCGCCGTCATCGGCTCCGACGTGCGGCGCGATCTCTTCGGGTACGACGACGCTCTCGGCCGCCGCCTCAAGATCAACGACGTCTGGCTCGAGGTCGTCGGCGTTCTCGAGCCCTCGGGCGCCGGGGGGACGTTCCAGGGAGTGCCGGTCGAGTCGACCGCGCGGCAGATCTACCTGCCGGTCACGACCGCGACGCGCAAGTTCGACCGGTCGCCGGTGGACGCTCCCCTCGACGAGATCATCGTCCGCCTCGCGCCGGGGACGTCGTCCCTCGAGGCGGCGGCGGCGATCCGCGAGCTTCTCACCCGGTTGCACGGGGGGGCGGAGGACTACGAGCTCGTCGTCCCCGAAGCGCTCCTCGAGCAGAGCCGGAGGACGCAGCGCCTGTTCAACATCGTGATGGGGTGTATCGCCGGCATCTCGCTCCTCGTGGGCGGGATCGGGATCATGAACATCATGCTCGCGACCGTCCTCGAGCGCACGCGCGAGATCGGCGTCCGCCGCGCGACCGGCGCGCGTCGCGCGGACATCCGGAACCAGTTCTTGATCGAAGCCTTCACGATCAGCGTGCTCGGCGGACTCTCCGGGACGGTCGTCGGGATCGCGATCGCCCGGATCGTCGCCGCCTACGCCGGGTGGCCGACCGTCGTCACCGTCACGTCCGTGCTGCTCGCGACCGGCGTCTCGCTCGCCGTCGGCCTCGCGTCGGGCCTCTACCCGGCGGTTCGCGCCGCGCGTCTCGATCCGATCGACGCGCTGCGGTACGAGTGAGGGGGCGGGCCCCGTCTCCGAGGTCAGGACGACGCCGCATCCGCGTAGACGGCGCGAAGGACCCGGAACGAATACGTGCGGCCGTCCCGGGTGGCGACACGGGAACGCCAGACCGACGGGGGATCGAAGCGGAACGAGAGCACCCGGTGTCGGCTCCGCACGAGGCGCAGGCCCCCGGGGGGGTCGCCCGTTCCGGAACCGTCGGCGGCGGGGGCGAGCCGGACGACGAGCTCTTCGAGCCCTTCCTCCGGCAATTCGGGACCGTCGAGATGGCGGCAGTGCTTCCACCAGACCATCTCGTCGACGTTGTCGAACTCGTAGGCCGGCGCCGTCTCGAACACGGCTTCGACCCGCGCGGCCTTTCCGGGGATCGCGACGAGCTCCAACGGGCGGAGGGTCGCGGCCCCGGAGAGACGCTCCCGAAGGGTGCGCGTCGGAAAGAGGGCGCCGCGCGGGGGGCGGCCGGCCTCCGCGCGCGTCAGGCGGCGGAGGAAGCCGTCGGCCGGGAGGATCGTGTAGCCGCGTTCGCGTTCCCCGAGGAAAAGGCATCCCTCCGGGTCGTCGAGATAGCGCTTCGCGGTCCCCGCGAGGACGGCGGCGTCGAGGAGCGACCCGGCTTGCTCGACGTCGGCGTCCGAGGACGCGCTCGCGAGCGCTTCTCGGGCCGGCGCGAAATCGAAGTCGTCCCGCGGGCCGAGTCCGCGCAGCGTCAGGTCGAGCGCCGCCGCGCGATCCGCCCAGCCGGAACGGGACGGCGCGTCGGCGGCTCGGTAGGGGAGGGGGGCGTAGGCCCGGAAGGCCGCTTCGCGATCGGGGTGGCTCGCGAGCGCCGCGAGCGGGGACCTCTCCCACAGGAGCGCCTTGAGGGCGAGCCCTGCGTGGACCTCCGCGAGTCCCGACCGGCGCCGGGCGCGATCGGGCCACGGGACGCTGGGGCGATCGAGGGCGGCGAGCGCCGCGAGGATCGCCGGGCCGGTGACGGGGCCAGCGGCCGGCGGCCGGAATCCCAGGCGCCGCCTCAGGACCGACTCGAACGGTCGGGGTCTCCCGGGGCGCTCCGCCGGGACGGCGTGGACGTTGACCGCGAGGGTGAACGGTTCGTCGCCCGTGAGGCTGACCACGTCGCGGGCGAGATCGGAAAGCGAGCGGAGCCGCCGGATCGCCTCCACCTGTCCGGCGGGACCGAGGCAGACGAGCGCCCCCGCGCCACCGGGGACCTCCGCCAGGGCCCCCCCAAGATCTGCCCCGAAGACGCGCATCCGCCCCCTAATATAGGGGCAGGCGGGGCGGAAACGGTCCCCGTGCCCTTTTTATCCGATCGCGCGGCGGATCTCGGCGGCGATGCGCTCCGCCCAGTGCCGGACCGCCTCCGCGTCCGTCGCCTCGACCATGACGCGCGCGAGCGGTTCGGTGCCGGAGTACCGGAGCACGACGCGGCCCGAACCCGCGAGGGCGCGCTCCGCCTCCGCGACGACCGGTCCGACCGCGGGGTGGGCGCGCAGATCGGGCTTCTCGCTCACACGGACGTTCAGGAGGACCTGCGGGCAGGGGACGATGCCGTCGAGGATCGCGTCGAGGGGCTCCGGCTCCTCGAGGATCGCCTCGAGCGTGAACAGCGCGGTGAGGATGCCGTCTCCGGCGGTGCTGCGCTCGCGGAAGATGACGTGACCCGACTGCTCCCCTCCGATCACGACGTCGTCGGCGACCATCCGCTCGAGGACGTACTTGTCCCCGACCGGCGCGCGAAGGAGCCGGATCCCCTCCTGCGCGAGCCGGTGCTCGAGCCACAGGTTGCTCATCACCGTGCCGACCACCGCGTCGCCTCTCAGACCGGCGTCCCGCCGGAGCTTCCTCGCCGCGAGGTAGAGGATGTGGTCGCCGTCGACGACGCGCCCCCGACGGTCGACGAGGAGCGCGCGATCGGCGTCGCCGTCGAAGGCGATGCCGTACTCGAACCCTCCCTCGACCACCGCCCGGCGAAGGGGATCGATGTGGGTCGATCCGCAGTCGAGGTTGATGTTCCGCCCGTCCGGACGGTCTCCGACGACCGCGACGTTCGCCCCGTGGTGGCGGAAGACGGCCGGGGCGATCCGGTGCGCCGATCCGTTGGCGCAATCGAGCAAGAGACGAACGCCGCGCAGGCGCCCGTCCGTCGCGACCGCACGCTCGAGGAACTCGATGTAGCGGAGGACGAGGGCGCCGTCCTCGGGGGCCGACCCCGGCCGCTCGCCCGGATCGAACGCGTCGGGGGCGAGCATCCCCCGCTCCACCGCCGCCTCGGCGGCGTCGGGGAGCTTGGTGCCGTCCCGGGTGAACACCTTGAGACCGTTGTCCTCGTACGGGTTGTGGCTCGCGGAGATCATGACTCCGGCGTCGAAGCGCCCCGCGCCGACGGCGAAGGCGAGGCCCGGGGTCGTGAGCACCCCCGCATCCACCGCCGAGCCCCCGCGGGCGGCGATCCCGGACGCGACGGCGTCGCGGAGCCAGGGGCCCGATTCCCGCGTGTCGCGGCCGAGAACGACCCTCGGAGCGGAGGCTCCTTCGCGTCCGAGAACGTCCGCGAGCGCCGCCCCGAATCGGCGGACGGTCGGGGGATCGAGGGGAGGGCGGCCCGCGACGCCGCGAATCCCGTCGGTGCCGAACAGCCGTTTCATCGGGAACCTCCGGCGGGAGGAGCGGCGACGCGCACCTTCCCGGGACGAAGCGATCGCACGGTGAGCCGGGCGAGGTCGTCGACCGAAACCCCGACGAAGTCCACGCGGACGGGGAGCTCCGCCGGTCCCTCGAGCGCCGGGAGGCCGGTGAGGTCGGCGACGGCCCGCACGCGATCCTCGGGGATGCGCTCGAGGACATTCGCCGGAGCGGCGAGGACGACCTCGATGGTGGTCGGCGCGACGTCGAGATCTTCCGTTCCCCCCGCGAGGACCACGGGAACCTCGGGGAGGCGCCGTTCGACGGGCGAGACGTCGACCATCGCTCGAACCTCGACGGCGCGGGCGTCGAGCACGCGCACGGTGGGGCTGTCGGGGACGGCTCCCACCCGGGACAGGAACGGCTCCGTGCGTCCTTCGAGGTGGATCGGGTCGGTCCGGAGCCTTTCGAGCGCGGAGACGACGTCCTCCGGACCTTCGACCTCGAGCACGTCGGGGCGCGCCTCGCCCCAGTAGAACGCGTACCCCGGGGGAGGGGTCCCCACGAAGGAAGGGACCACGGGGACGGTCTTTCGCATCCGCCGCGCGACGGTCAGGGTGAGACGGTCCGGTTCGATCCGCGCCACCTCGGCCCCCGCCGGGAGCCCTTCGAGGGACTCATCCGCGAGCGTGACGCTCCGCTCGCCGGGATCGGCGTCCCGGAGGTCCACCTTGACCTCGAGGGAGAACGAGTCGATCCGCCGGAGCACCGTCTCGGGCCCGCGGAGGAGGACGTTCACCGTGCTCGGCGGCGAGCCGGTGAGCATCAAGTCCGGCGGGAGGGCGACGTCCAGGGGAACGCGGAAGGTGGAGACGATCCGGGTGTCGCCGGTGACCGCGACCCACACGGCGAACGCGATCGCGAGGGCGAGGAGCTTGAGAGGCCAGCGGCGGACGATCAGGTCAAGCATCGCCCCTCCCGTCGCTCCGCGGCGCGAGGAATCGACGGAGCCGCTCGGCCACGGCCGGGGCGTCGAGCCCCTCCGTGATCCGCCCGCCCTCGGCCAGAGAGACGACCCCGCGCTCCTCCGAGACGACGACGGCGATCGCGTCCGATTCCTCGGTGATCCCGATGGCGGCCCGGTGCCTCGTCCCGAACGCCCTCGAGAGCCCCGGGTCGGTCGTCAGGGGCAGCCAGCAGGACGCGGCCTTCACGCGTCCCTCGGCGATGATCACCGCGCCGTCGTGGAGTGGCGCGCCGCGGTGGAAGATGTTCATGAGGAGATCGTAGGAGACCTCCGCGTCGAGTGGAATCCCGGTCTCGTAGAAGGCGCGCAGGCCGAGTTCCCGCTCGAGGACGATGAGGGCCCCGAGCCGCTTGCTCGCGAGCGAAGCGGCGGCGAGCGCGACCTCTTCCACGAGCGTTTCTCGCGGCCGGCGCGGGCGAAAGATCGCGAGAGGGTTCCTTCCGAACCGGGCGAGGGCCTGGCGGATCTGGTTCTGGAAGAGGACGATCACCGCGAACGGGATGTAGAGCAGGAGCCCGCCGAGGACCGAGTGGACGGTCGGGAGGTGGAAGAGCCCGGGGCGGGTGAGGAAGTGGAGCACCCCGAGCGCGACCACCCCCGCGATCATGTGGACCGCGCGGGTTCCCCGGATGAGGAGGAGGATCTGGTAGATGATGACCGCGAGGACGGCGATGTCCAGAACGGCCTGTCCGTCGATCTGGTCGACATGGATGGCGTCGGCGAGGCGCTCCAGCATGGTTCCCCGATCGCTCAGCCGGCGCGGATCGCGTCGATCATCCGGACGACGCGGCGCGTCTCCCGGACGTCGTGCGCCCGGACGATGTGCGCCCCGTTCCACGCGGCGAGCGCGGCGGCGGCGAGGCTCCCTTCCAGGCGCTCGGTCACGGGAAGGTCGAGCGCCGCTCCGATGAACGACTTCCGCGACGCCCCGACGAGGATCGGGCGCCCGATCGAGCGGAGGGTCGCCAGGTCACGCAAGATCCTCAGGTTCCCGTCGGCCGATTTTCCGAAGCCGAGACCGGGATCGACCAAAATCTTCTCGTCGGCGATCCCGGCGGCGACCGCCTTCTCGACGGTTTTCCGGAGGAAGCCGACGACCGAGGAGAGGAGGTCGACGTAGCGGGTGTCCTGCTGCATCGTCCGAGGCGTCCCTCGCATGTGCATCACGACGACGGGGACGCGGGCGTCCCGGATGACGCGGAGCATCCCCGGGTCGGCGAGCGCCGACACGTCGTTGACCATGTCGGCTCCAGCCTCGATCGCGCGCTTCGCCACGCGGGCCTTCCGGGTGTCGACCGACACGCGCACCCCCAGCTCTCGCTTGATCGCCTCCACCGCCGGCAGGACGCGGCGGCACTCCTCGTCCTCGGGCACCTCCTCCGCGCCGGGTCGGGTGCTCTCTCCTCCGACGTCGATGACGTCCGCCCCGTCCTCCGCCATGCGAGCCGCCGCCTCGATCGCGAGGTCGGGAGCCGATCGCGTCCCCCCGTCCGAGAACGAGTCGGGGGTCACGTTGAGGATCCCCATCACCCGCGTGGTTCCGTCGAGATCGAGCCGCTCGCCGTCGGCGAAGGGGATGACGAACTCCCGCCGGTGGTAGGCGGCGAGGACGTTGCGGATCGCGAGCCCGAGCGATTTCTCTCCGCGCGACTCGAGAAGAGCGCCGAGTCGCTTGAGCGTCTCGTCGTCGGCGACGACGATCCGGGGCGCGATCCCCTGGGCGCCCGGAAGGCCGTCGAGGACGACGACGCCCAAGGCCTGGGCTTCCTGGCGGAGCAAAGCGGCCGCATCGGGGTCGACCGCGGACAGGCGCACGGCGCACCGCTGCCGGGAGGCCAGGCGCTCGGCCGCGCTGGCCTCGGCCTCTCCCATGTCGGACATGGCGCGGATCGCGAGGGGGAGCTTGTTCAGCTCGATGACGCGCGGGTTGTGGTCCACGGAGCCCTACTCCGAGAAACGGGCGATCAGGCGGGGGACTTCCCTGGCTCCGGCAAGACCGCGGGGCCGCCGAGCGCCTTGCCGGCCGCCTCTCCCGTGGGCTCCACGGGAGCGCGCGGCGGAGCCGCCTCGCGCCGCGTCGGGAGCGCTTCCCCCTTGACGAGGGCGGCCACCTCCTCGGCGTCGAGGACCTCGCGATCGAGGAGCGCCTCGGCGATCCGCTTCAGGGCGTCCGCGTGTTCCTCGAGGATTCGCTTCGCGGTCTCGTACCCGTGGAGCACGATCGCGCGGACCTCCTGGTCGATCTCGATCGCGGTCGCCTCGCTGTAGTCCCGGTGCTGGGCGATCTCGCGGCCGAGGAAGATCGCCTCTTCTTTCTTCCCGAAGGTGAGGGGGCCCATCTTCGACGACATGCCCCACTCGCAGACCATGCGGCGCGCGAGGTCGGTCACCCGCTCGATGTCGTTGCCGGCGCCGGTCGTCATCTTGTGGAACGTCAGTTCCTCGCTGACGCGTCCGCCCATGAGGACGGCGATCATCGACTCGAGGTACTCGCGCGAGTACGTGTGCTTGTCGTCGGTCGGGAGCTGCATGGTCACGCCGAGGGCCCGGCCCCGGGGGATGATCGTCACCTTGTGGAGCGGGTCGGCCTCGGGGACGAAGTACGCGACGAGGGCGTGCCCCGCCTCGTGGTAAGCGGTCGTCTTCTTCTCCTCGTCGCTGATGATGAGCGACTTCCGCTCGGTCCCCATGAGAACTTTGTCCTTCGCGACCTCGAAGTCGTCCTGCGTCACGACCTTGCGGTTCTTGCGGGCGGCGTAGAGGGCCGCCTCGTTCACGAGGTTCGCGAGGTCCGCCCCGCTGAAGCCGGGGGTCGAACGAGCGACGACGGCCAGATCGATCTCGGGGGCGAGCGGGATCTTGCGGCTGTGGACGCGCAGGATCTCCTCCCGCCCGCGGACGTCGGGCCTCCCGACGACGACCTGCCGGTCGAACCGGCCGGGGCGGAGGAGGGCCGGGTCGAGCACGTCCGGGCGGTTCGTCGCGGCGATCAGGATCACGCCCTCGTTCGTCTCGAAGCCGTCCATCTCGACGAGGAGCTGGTTCAGGGTCTGCTCCCGCTCGTCGTG
>CAZVOE010000064.1:0-16564 GCA_964628935.1 uncultured Acidobacteriota bacterium | reverse complement strand
GTCGGCGGCCTTCCTCGCCGACGAGTGCGGCGAGGACGCCCGGGCCGGGTTCCGCGAGGCCTCGGTCGCCGCGAGAGAAGCGGGGGAGCGGTTCAAGGCGGGCGCGTATCGCGCGATCGCCGCGGAACGGTTCCGTCCTCGCATCGCGACGCAGAAGATCGGGCGTTCGGTCGAGATTCCCGAAGGAGCGACCGGGTACGTGCTGGGGGCCTCCTCGATCTACGTCGCGGAAGGCGCCGAGGTCGTCTTCCAGTCGGAACGCACCGTGCGGGATTGGCTGTCGTACCAGCTGAACGACGACCTTTCGTCCCGCCCGGCGGAGCGCCGGGCGATCCTCGACTGGCACGAGGGGGCGCGAGTGCGGGACCTCATGGCCGCGACGCGCATCGAGGCGCACCCCGTGAGGGGGACCCTCGCGATCCGGGAGGGGGATCGGTGGCTCGCCCCCGACGCGGAAGGGATCTTCCGGTTCGAAGTCCTCCCGGACAAGGTGCAGTATCCCTCCACGCGCGTCCACGGCGACCTCGCGCTGATCCTCGACACGCACGGCGTTTCCGCCGTCGCGGAAGCGGGAATGCGCTCGCGGGCGGACCTGGTCGTCGCCTGCGGGGACACGGCGGCGAAGATGGAGGCCGCGTACCGACTCGCGTCTCGCGGGGTCGCGGTCTGGTTTCCGTGCGATCGCTTCGTGGGCGACCTTCTCTTTCACGACGGTCGGGGCGTTCTGATCGGCTCCGCTCCGGTCCGCGCGGTCGAAGGAGGCGCGCTCATCGGCGACACGCCGGTCGCATTCCGATTCGACGAGAGGATCGTCGTCGAGGACTCGACCGCGGGCGGGGTGTCGCAGTACCACGACGCCGCGGCGCGCTACTTCCGTCGCCTGTCGCGGCTCGTCCCGCTCCGGCTGGATTACCGGATGGTCGGCGGCCCCGGGGAATCGGCGACGCTCGTCGACCGCGCCCGTGCGACCGGGGCGACCGCGATCGCCCTCAGGGTCGCGACGCCCGAGGATGCCGCGGTGGTCCGAACGTGGCTCTCGGAGTCGCGTTCCCACCGCGCCGTCCTCTTCCACTCGGCGCCGTACCCCGCCGGGATCGCGCTCTTCCGAGACTTCCCCGGGCAAACGACGTTCGGCGATCCGCGGCCGGTTTGGCAGAAAACGGCCCCTTGACGCAGCCGGAACACGCCGCGTCCCCCCGACTACGGCACTCGCGGATCCACCCGGAACCCCCTCCGCTCCATCCATCCCCACCCACGGCGGTTGCGGATGGCGTCGCCGAACGCCTTCACCTTGAAGAACGAGAGCATCTGGCGGTAGCCGAGATTCTCGAGAAACCCGTAGAACAGTAGCTTCGAGAGATCGAGCCAACCGGGATAGCGGCGGAACGAGATTTCCTCGAGGAGCACCGCCGCGACGGACAGGAGCGTTCCATAGACGATCGCCACCGCGAGAAAGAGCAGGAAGAATTCGACGTCGAGGATCCCCAGGAGGAACGACGCGAAGATCGCGACATACCCCAGAACCTCGACGAACGGTCCGAACAGCTCGAAGAAGACGACGTACGGAAAGCCCAGCATCCCCACCGAGCCGTACTTGGGGTTGAACATCATCTTCTTGTGGAGCCAAAGCGTCTGGAGTAGGCCCCGATGCCACCGGTTCCGTTGCCGCGCGAGGACGCGGAAGGTTTCCGGCGCCTCGGTCCAGCAGACCGGATCCGGGACGAAGACGATCCGATACGGCTTCTCCTTCGAGCGCATCAGCTCGTGGAGTCGGACGACGAGTTCGAGGTCCTCGGTGTCGGTGGCGCCCGTGTAACCGCCGACCTCGATCACCTCCCGCTTCTTGTAGAGGCCGAACGCCCCAGAGATGATCAGGAGCGAGTGCATCACGCTCCACCCCACGCGCCCGGATAGAAACGCCCTCAGGTACTCGACGACCTGGAAGATCGCGAGCGGACGGTCGGGGAGCTCGATGCGGGTCACGCGGCCTTCGCGCACCTCGCACCCATTCGCGATGCGAACGATCCCTCCGGCGGCGACCGTTTCGAGGGGAGCCTCCAGAAACGGCTTCACGACCCGAAGGAGGGCGTTGTCCTCGATGAGCGAGTCGGCGTCGATCGAGCAAAAGAGGGGATATCGGCTCACGTTGATACCGGCGTTCAAGGAATCGGACTTCCCTCCCCGTGCCTTGTCGATGACGGTGAGGTTGGCGTGGGCGAGAGAGCCGTAGATCGCGCGGACCGGTGCGGTCTCGAGCGCCTTCTTGTAGACGCGGTCGGTCCTGCGCAGGTCGAACGCCGTCGTCAGGACCTCGAGAGTCGCGTCGTCCGAGCCGTCGTTGACCACGAGGATCTCGAACTCGCCGTAGTTGAGCATCAGGAGCGAACGCACCGTATCGACGATCGTCTTCTCCTCGTTGTAGGCGGGGACGATCACCGAGATCGGCCAGGTCATCTCGGACTGCATCATCTGGCCGTAGTCGGAGAAGAACGTCCTCCGCACGAACCGCCAAACCTCCCGCAGGGAGACAAGGAAGAGCACGAAGTACGAGAGGTTCAGGATGACGAAGTAGACGAGCACGAAGACGTTGAACGAGCGGATCAGGTCCACGGCGAACTGCGAGAGGTTCACGGCGCCGCCTCCCCGGAGGTGTCGCCCTCCGCCGCCCTCGGAAGGATCGCCGCGAGCGCTTCGCGTACGCGCTCCTCGGCGTGCTGCTCCGCCACCTCGCGGAGGCGGCCCATCTGCCCGATCGTGGCGATCTTCCGGACCACAACCTCCGCCTCCGATCGAATCCGGGGATCGGGCGAAGCGAGCTGCGCGAGCCGGAGCTCGAGTTGCCCGGACTGTTGGAGCATCTGCACCGCCTGGTGCCGCGCGTAGACGTCCACGTCCCCGAGGGTCTCCTCGAGAGCCTCGATCCCGGCCTCTCCCATCGCCCGGACCGCCTCGGCGGCGTTCGCACGCACCCACCACTCCCGGTCACGCATCGCCTTCCGGAGCGCCGGGATCGCGGGGAGGTGCCGGATCCTGCCGAGCGCCTTCGCCGCCATGGCGCGCACCGGCCACTCGGCGTCCTCGAGGCGCGCCATCAGAGCCGGAGCCGCGGCCGGATCGCCGATCGACCCGAGGGCGTGAGCCGCCCGCGCCCGGACGTCTCGGTCCTCGTCCGTGAGCCGTTCGTGCAGGAACGAGGAGGAATCGATCGTGTGAACACGCGCGAGGATGTCGAGCGCCGCGAGCCGTCCGTGCCGGTTCAGCGTGGGGTAGCGGTCGATCAGCTCTCCGGCGACGTCCCCCCCGAGGTCGGTCAGGATGTCGGCGATCCGGATTGCCGACCACCGGTTCGGCTCGGCGAGGGCGCGGACCAGGGGCTCCAACGCCGCCTTCCCTCCGATCGCACCCAGCGCCTTCGCCGCGCGCAGCCGCACCTCTTCCACCGGGTCCTTCATCGCGACGAGCAGTTGTTCGGTCGAGCGCGACGCTCGGGCGAGACCCAGCCTCTCGGCCGCCGCCGCGCGTCGCCACCAAGCTCTCGACCCGAGTTCGCGCCGCCAGCGATCGACGAAGCCCAGTTCGTCGAGGGTCCGGGCGAGGCGCTCTCGCTCGACCCCGCGCACGCGCAGGACGTGATCGAGAACGATCTCCTCGTATACGCGGCGGTCCTTCTTCGCGAGGCCGCCGCCCAGGACGGACAGGACCGAGGGAGCGTCCCCGTGCGCCCACGCGAGCACCCTCGGTTCGAGCTCGCGACGCCGCGCCCGCCTCCACCCCTCGCGGATCTCGCGCTGGGCTTTGTTGAGGACGATCAGCACCGTGAGAAGCAGAAACACCGCGCTCGTCGCCAGGATCGTCTCGACGACAAGGCGTTCCATCACGCGCTCCGGCGGGACTCGAGCTGCTTCGCGATCCGGGCGAGGAGCTCACGGGCGTTGAACGGCTTGACGACGTAATCGTCGGCGCCGAGCTCGAAGGCGCGGACGACGTCCTCCTCGCGGTCGCGCATGGACAGGAGGATGACCGGAACTCGCCTGAGGCGATCGTCCGCGCGGAACTCCCGCAGAAGGTCGAACCCGTCGCGGTAGGGAAGGACGAGGTCGCACAGGATCAGGTCTGGCCCGGCGTTCGAGGCGAGCTCCGAGGCGCGGTCCCCGTCCTCCGCGAGGAGCACCTCGTACCCCTTCTCGGCGAGGAGGGAGGTGACGAACCGCGCCGTCACGGGATCGTCCTCGGCGACGAGAATCCGTGCGTACGTCATCGCGGCTCCCCGAACCGGTAGCGAAGTCGGAGACCCAGGCGCCGCGCCCGGTACTCCTCGCCCCCTTGCGGTGCGAAGGTGCTGAAGGCCGCGTACCCCTCGAGGTCGAAGCCGCCCCCGACCGCACGTCCCGCGAGCGCGAAAAGGCCGAACGCCGGATCGCCCGACACGCGATTCGCGCCGTCCGTGAACGACTGGATTCCCGCCTCCGCGGCCGCTTCGTAGTACCCCTTCGCGCCGAGGGGACCGCGCGACCTCCCGAGCGCGAGGTGTGCGGAGAAGTTCCGCGGATCGAAGTACCCGTTGTCGAGATCGCTCTCCCAATCGAACCAACGGAACCCGTATCCCGCATCGAGCACGTGTTTCCCGAGGCGGAAGGTGCGCAGAACCGAAGCGTCGGATGCAACCCGGTCGTTGCCGTCGCTCAGGTCCCACGCGTCGGTCCCCGCCTCGAGGCGCCACGACCCGGCGATCGCCCCGTCGACTCGGGCGGCGAGGGCATCGATCGTGATCAAGGCGTCGAGAATGGGCACGGAGTACCGGTAGGAATCGCGGTCCCACGAGACCCTCCCGCTCCAGGTCTCGCCGAGCGGGAAGCGGTACAGAACTCCTCCGATCGCCTCCGTGTCGTCCTCTCCGCCCGAGGGCTTCCGGAGGTCCGCGCCGAGGCGTCCCTCGAGGCGATGCCTGCGGGCGGGGACCCAGCCGAGGACACCCCAGATCGAGTCGATCGCGCCGTCCTCTCCGAAGGTCGACATGTCGTACCGCGCGACGCCGAAACGAACGTCGGTCCTCCCCGGAAACCCGACCCCTCCCTCCAGGGACCAGCGGGTCAGGGTGTTCTCGTCGGAGTCGTCGAGTCGATCCCACCCGCCGGAAATCCACGGCGCGCGCGCACGGGCGAGCGCTCTGTCGAGCTCGAGCACGTCGGGGTCGGACGGGTGCTCCCGCCGGAGGAGGTCGAGATGATCCGCCGCGGCGGCGAGGTCTCCCTCCCGGAGGTCGACCCAAGCGAGACCGACCCGCGCGTCCTTGCTGTCGGGGTCGGCGCCGAGAGCGGCCTCGAAGGCGGGCCGCGCCTTCGCGTCGTCTCCCGACCAGGCGTGGGTCTGCGCGACGCCGAGGAGCGCTTCGGGGTCGGCGGCGTTTTCCCGGAGGAGCTTGAGGTACTCCTCGCGAGCCTCTTCTTGCCGGCCGCCCCACGAGAGGCTCCTCGCCAGACCGAGCCGCGCCTCCCGGTTCTCCGGCTCACGAGCGAGGAGCGCGCGGAACGCCGTCTTCGCCTCGTCGTAGCGCCCCGCCCACGAAAGAGCCTTCGCGCGCTCGAGCGCTGCACGGGGATGCGAAGGTTCGATCGCGAGGGCGCGGTCGTAGCGCGCGACCGCCTCGTCGTAGCGCTTGCGCCACGACAGCAGCATCGCCGAACGCACGAGGGCCGTGACGTCTTCCGGGGAATCGGCGAGAACCCGGTCGTAAAGGGCGAGCGCGGCGTCGTGATCCCCCGCCTCGAACGCGGCGTCGGCCTCGGCTCGCGGATTCTCCCCCCCCGCGGGAACGACGGGCGTCCACACGCCGAAGAGCGCCGCGAGGATCAGGGCACGGGCGATCATCGGTCCGTCGCCCGCACCGGGCTGGCGGAGAGCGCGCGGAATGCCGCGCGTAGGGCGTCGACCCCGTGTTTGAGTTCGGAGCGGAAGCGGGGCTCCTCCCACCCCGGCCAGGACCAGGTTTCGGGCGTCCCGTCGACCGGAAGGCGCGAGATGACCCGGAAGTCGCGCGAGGGATCGACCGCGAGCGCCTCGAATCGGAAGCCCTCGGTCACGATCGTCCCCGGCGCGCCGTCGTGCGGGGTCGCCTGATGGAGGATGCGGTGGGAAGAGGGATCGGAGACGTTCAGAAGGCCCCACGGGATCCGGATCTCGATCGACCCGGTCGCGACCGAGACCGAGACGTCCGTTCGCGTATCGAAGGCGTCCGAAGACGGATCGAGGCTCCCGAACCGGAGCGCGCCCCGGTTCCAGACGATCGCCGGAATACGCGTTCCGTCCCTCGCGATCCGCTCGCGGTTGGTCTCGAGGCGAAGCGGCTCGAACCCGGCGCCCGGCCGCTCGGGGGAGAACACGGGGCGGCCGTCGCGCGCGGGAGCGGGGTCGTAGCCGGAGACCGCGCGGATCTCGCTCGAATCGGGGCCGGACAGGGCGACGAGGAACTCGACGCCGGTCGAGAAGGCCACCTCGCCGGGGGATTCGGGAAGGCTCCGCTCTCCTCTCCTGGGGTCGTAGGTGTCGATCCCGATCCGGATCGCGAGGCGGCTCCAATCGGGGGGCTGGCCTCCTCCGTCGGTCCGGAGCAGGAGATAGAGATACCCCGCGTCGGAGGCGACGGAGAGCGAACGCAACGATCTCCACCCGTCTCCCGTGTCCCCCTCCGCCACGACCGCCGACGAAGGCCACTCCCAGGGAAGCCCGTCGACGACGACCGGCGCGTCGGGACGGTTCGCGAGGATTCCGTACGATTGCTCCGGCGACTCGGCGTTGAACCAGAGACGGCGCCGCTCGGGAGGGTTCTCGAACGGCGCGACCGACCAGGTTCCCTTGAACCACTCGTCTTGAAAGGCGAAGAGCACTCCTCCGGCCATCCGCTCCCGGTGGATCGTCCGCAGGAGGCGGGCGTTGATCTCCATCGCCTCGCGCTCGTCGTGGCCGCCATGGTGCCACCCCTCCGGCTGGACGTGCGCGACCCCGCGGCTCGAGGACATCCCGAACTCGGCGACGAGCACCGGCTGTTCTCCGTGGTACGACTTGAGCTCGCGAAGGTAGGCGCCGTAGCGGCTCGCCTCGGGAGCGTCCGGCGACGGCGCATAGCGGGGATCGTTGTTCAGGAAATCGGGGTAGTTCGGATAGACGTGGTAGGAGGCGAAGATCCCGGGAGGGAATGTCGCGGTCGCCCGGATTTTCGTCGCATCGAGGGAAATCGCGTCGTTGTCCCACACCTCCCCCCGAAATGCCTCGACGGAAGGAAGACCCATGCGCCGGCGCCAGGCCTCTTCCTCGCTTCGGTTCGACTCGGTGGGATGGGCGAGCGGGTCGAGGGTCGGCCAGTTCGCGAAGGTGAGGGGTCGCCCCTCGCCGTAGCGGCCCGCCTCGTACCCGGCGGTGTAGTCGAGAACCCGGGCGACCCAGCACTCCATCGCCCGTCCCCCCGTGGCCTCGATCCACTCTCCTTTCCAGGCGCACGGGCCCGGACGCGAGGCGTCGTAGGCGACGACGGCGAACGGCTCCCACTCCCTCCCAACGATCCACGCGAGCACGAAGCGCGACACGTCGGCGTCGTACACCCCAGAAGGGTGCCCGGGCCGCTCGGCGAGAACGAGGTCGCCGTGCACGGCGTCCACGACGCGCGCGATCTCTTCGCGAAGAGCCTTCTCGTAGGCGGGGTCCGAGAAATCGTGCCGGGGCGGAAGCTCGGTCCAAACCCCCTGGAGGAGCCAGAGCCGCCCCTCTTCGCCGGTGTAGGCATTCCGCTCCGCGAGCATCCGGTAGAAGGCGGGGGGGAGGAGGGTGTAGGTGCGCACAGCGTTCGCGCCGAGACCGGCGACGAGATCGAGCCACTCGCGCCAGGTCGCTTCGTCTCGAGGGAATTCGGTCGGGAAGCGGCCCGGACGCGCCGCTCCGATGTTGACCCCCTTCACGAACAGGGGGGACCACCTCCCGTTCGGGCCGAGAACCTCGAGGAAATCTCGACCGACCCGCGCGCGGTGGTCCGGAGGAGAGAGCCGGCCCGTCGCCGGGTGGCGGCGGAGCTCCCCGGCTTCACCGAGAAGACGACGCGCGTGGACCCACAACCATGCCGCCTCGTCGTCGCCCGGGTTCTCGGCGAGGAGCGCGCGCGCGGCGTCCGCCGCCCCCTGAGCCACCTTCGCGTCCGCATCCGACCGGGTGACCGTCAGGGCGCGCCCGCGAAGAGCGTCCTGATTGCGCGGCTCCCTCACGAGCACGGCGTCGAACGCAGCCGCCGCTTCCCCCGCCGGCCGCGTCTGGAGGGCGACGAAGGCGACCCCCAGGCGAGCGTCGGTCGAATCGGGCACCTCGCGCAGCGCCGCCTGGAACGCCTCCCCCGCCCGGTCGAAGGCTCCCTGGCGGAAACGCGCCCACCCGAGCAGAACCCGCGCGTCGTGGTCCTCGGGGTGCCCTCCCAGCCAGGACTCGAGGGCGACGGCGGCCGCGGCGTAATTGGCCCCGCGGAACAGGCGGACCGCCCGGATCCGTTCGGGATTCCGCTCCCATCCCTCCGCCGCGACCGAGGTCTCGGCGGACGACTCCGGGTGGGCATGGAGTCCAGAGCCCGGCGGGTACAGGACGGCCGCCAGGCCGAGGAAGACCGCGGCCAGACCCCTCGGAGCGCTCATGACCCGGCGAATATAGGCCGCAGGTTCCGGCGCGACATCTCCGATTGGTAACCCCTCTCGACCCGCGGCCCCTCGACCGCGACTCCCGTCGAGCCCACGTTCCCCCGGGCGCCGCCGAGGAGACGATGGACCGCGAGCTGCTGATCGCCTGGACCGCGCTGGGCCTGGTCCCTCCGTTGACTCCGCGTGACGTCCAGCGGGCCACCGAGCGTTGGACCGATCCCGTTCGGGTCGCGTTCGAAATCCCGGCGGAGGAGATGATTGCATGCGGCGTGCGGCCAGCGGCGGCGGCGGCGCTGGTCGCGGCTCGCCCCTCGCTCCATCGTAGGGCGCGCGACGAGGTCGAACGCGCCGCCCTCGCGGGAATCCGGATCCTCGCGCGACCCGATCCGGACTACCCGGCGGAGGCCGGACTCCTCGACGACCCACCGCCCGTCCTCTACCGCAAGGGGAACCTCCCCGCCGGGGTCCCCCGGATCGCCGTGGTCGGCGCCCGGCGGGCGACCGCCTACGGTCGCCGTGTGGCGACCGCGCTCTCGGCGGACCTCGCCGATCGGGGGGTCGAGGTCCTTTCAGGGGGGGCGCGGGGGATCGACACCTGCGCCCACCTCGGCGCGCTCGAGCGAAACGGGCGATCGGTCGCCGTCCTCGGTTCCGGCGTCCTGCGGCCCTATCCCGAAGAAAACGAGGCCCTGTTCGAGCGCATCGCGCATGAGGGGTGCTTGCTCAGCGAGTTCCCCCTCGACACCGGACCACGCCCGGAGCATTTCCCGCGACGAAATCGGCTGATCGCCGCCCTCGCCGCCGCGGTCGTCGTCGTCGAAGCGGCGGAGAGGTCGGGTTCGCTGATCACCGCTCGCCACGCCCTCGACCTCGGACGCGAGGTCCTCGCCGTTCCCGGACCGGTCCACTCGGAGCAGTCGGAGGGGTGCCACCGGTTGATCCGCGACGGAGCCGCCCTTGTGCGCCGCGCGGAGGACGTGATCGACGAACTCCCGCCGATGTACCGGGACGCACTCGCCCCCGCCCCCGCCGCCTCGGCCTCCTCTCCCGCGCCCTTCCTCGCCCGGCTCAACGACGACGAGCGGGCGGTGTGGGTCCTCTTCGCGGACGATCCGGAAGCGATCCACATCGACGTCCTCGCCGAGCGCGCGCCCTTCGGGTTCACGCGACTGCAAGTCGCGCTCTTCGGGCTGGTGGCCGCCGGAGCGGTTGAACAATTGGCAGGGGGGTACTATCTTCCCCGGTCATCAGCGCGATCTAAGAATTAGAAGTTTTAGGGGAATCGCATGGCCCGATCGCTCGTCATCGTGGAGTCGCCTGCCAAGGCGAAGACGATCCTCAAGTTCCTGGGGAAGGGCTTCGTCGTGAAGGCCTCCATGGGCCATGTGCGGGACCTCCCCAAGCGAACCCTGGGAGTCGACGAGACGTCGTTCGAGCCGGTCTACCAGATCCTCGCCGAGAAGAAAAAGACGGTCGCCGAGCTCAAGAAGGCGGCGGAGGGCGCCGAATCGGTCTACCTCGCTGCGGACCCCGATCGCGAAGGCGAGGCGATCTGCTGGCACCTCCGCGAGGAGCTGTCGAAGTCGAGCAAGGCGTCGTTCCACCGGGTCGAATTCCACGAGATCACGAAGAAGGCGGTCCAGCAGGCGTTCGAGTCTCCGCGGGAAATCGACTCGAACCGGGTGGACGCCCAGCAGGCGCGCCGCATCCTCGACCGCCTCGTCGGCTACAAGATCAGCCCGCTCCTTTGGGACAAGGTGCGCCGCGGCCTCTCGGCCGGCCGGGTGCAGAGCGTCGCGCTGCGGATCATCGTCGAGCGGGAGCGCGAGATCCGGGCGTTCGTACCGAAGGAGTATTGGTCGCTCACGGCGCACCTCACGGCCGGCGCGCCGCCGGTCTTCCCCGCGAAGTTGATTCAGAAGCACGGGAAGAAGATCGAGATCGTCTCACGGGACGAGGTTGCCGCCGTCCTCGCCGAGCTCGGCTGGACGATCGGATCGGAAAAGCCGGCCGAAGACGGGCCGCCGGGAGCGATCGTCGTCGACGCGTCGCCCGTGCCGGGGAAAGCGGTTCCGTTCCGGGTCGCGAAGACGGAATCGAAAGAGAAGAAGAAGGCTCCCCCGCCGCCGTTCATCACCTCGAAGCTCCAGCAAGACGCGGCACGGAGCCTGGGCTTCCCGGTCGCGAAGACGATGCGTCTCGCGCAGCGCCTCTACGAAGGGGTCGAACTGGGCCCGGCGGGAACGGTGGGCCTCATCACCTACATGCGCACCGACTCGACGCGCGTTTCCGACGAGGCGCTCGCCGCCGTTCGCTCCTACGTTGCCGGGCAGTTCGGGAACGAATTCCTCCCCGAGAAACCCCGTTTCTACCGGACCGGTAAGCAGACCCAAGACGCCCACGAGGCGATCCGTCCGACCACCCTCGACTACGCGCCGGAGCAGGTTCGGGAGTTCCTCGGCCGCGACGAGCTTCGCCTCTACACCCTGATCTGGAACCGGTTCGTCGCCTCCCAGATGGAGGCGGCCCGCTTCGACACCACCCGCGTGGACATCGAAGCGGGCCCCTACACCTTCCGCGCGACCGGCCAGGTCCTGAAGTTCGCCGGCTGGCTCGCCGTCTATCACGAGGGAAGGGACGAGGATGCCCGCACCGACGAGGTCCCGGGGAACGGAGCGGCCGAGGCGGAGCCGGCCGACGAGGAGGACCGGGCGCTTCCCCCGCTCCGCGAGGGGCAGGACCTCGGCCTCGAGCGTCTGGCGCCGCGGCAGCACTTCACCCAGCCTCCCCCGCGTTACTCGGAAGCCTCGCTCGTCAAGGAGCTCGAGGAGAACGGCATCGGCCGGCCCTCGACCTACGCGACGATCCTGTCGACGATCGTCGACCGCGACTACGTCGAGAAGGACAAGGGGCGCTTCACCCCGACCGAGTTGGGTCTCCTCGTCAACGATCTCCTCGTCCATTCGTTCGGGGACATCGTCGACGTGGGGTACACGGCCCGCCTCGAGGAGGAGCTCGACGAGATCGAAGAGGGCCGCTTGCACTGGATCGACGCCCTCAAGGAGTTCCAGGGGAAGTTCGAGGCCGATCTCGCCCGCGCG
Source organism: uncultured Acidobacteriota bacterium (assembly GCA_964628935.1). Lineage (GTDB taxonomy): Bacteria > Acidobacteriota > Polarisedimenticolia > Polarisedimenticolales > DASRJG01 > CAYLHQ01. The sequence continues at coordinate 4,794 of CAZVOE010000064.1, read as the reverse complement.
AAGAGAGAGATGCGGGACGTCAAGCGAGAAGCGATCCCGACCGACCAGGTCTGCGACAAGTGCGGAAAGCCGATGGTTCTCAAGTGGGGGCGCTACGGCCAGTTCCTCGCCTGCTCGGGCTACCCCGAGTGCAAGAACACGAAAGAGGTCGGAGAGGTCGAGCACCACGAGCCCCCCTCCGCGGGAGCGACGCCGATGCCGGCCGCCGCCAAGGCGGCCCGCGGGAAGAAAGTCTCGGTCGCGGCCCCCGACCCGATCGAAACCGAGGCGGAGCCCTGTGAGAAGTGCGGTCGTCCCATGGTCCTCAAGCGCGGCCGCTGGGGCCCGTTCCTCGCCTGCTCGGGCTACCCCGAGTGCAAGAACACCCGGAAGATCAAGGTCGGGAAAGACGGAAAGGCCGAAGCGAAGCCCGACGTCCTCCTCGACGAGGCGTGTCCCAAGTGCGGCTCCCGGATGGCGGCGAAGCAGGGCCGCTTCGGCGAATTCACGGCCTGTTCGAACTACCCGAAGTGCCGGTACATCAAGATGAAGGAGACCGGGGTCGGCTGCCCCGAATGCGGCAAAGGGAAGATCGTCGAGCGCAAGAGCAAACGCGGAAAGCTGTTCTTCGGTTGCGACCGCTACCCCGACTGCTCCTTCGTCCTCTGGAACCGCCCCGTCCCGAAGGCCTGTCCCGACTGCGGTGCGACCTTTCTCGTCGAGAAGGTGACCAAGCGCGACGGCCGGCGCCTCCTCTGCGAGACGGAGGGTTGCGGGCACGCGGAGACGCCGGAGGAAGCGACCCCTGCGCGGAACCGAGGGGGCGCCTGACCTCAGGGTCGGGGAGATCCTCGTAGCGTCGAGGGAATCTCGGGTCGGAAGGGGGCAGGCCGAATTCCCCCGCTCGCGACTTCGTGTCACGGACGCCGCGAAGAAAGTGTGCGGACCACCCCAACCTCGGGGGAAACCCCGCACCGGATCGTCCGCCCGATGGATGCCACCTTGGACCCCCTTCCGGAAAGACCGCGCTCGCGGTAAATGTCTTCGCTATGACCAGAAGGAAACGGGCGATGGTCGCAGTCGTCTGGGCGCTCGGTGCGATGACGGGGGCGATTCGAGCCTCGAACGACTGCTTCGATCCCTACTGGGCCTCGAGTCTACGCTGTCGCTACGCCGTCGATCCGGCGAACCTCGTCCCACAGCCCCCGGTGTCCCCGCCGGCCGAGCCAGGCGACCTCCGGGACTACACGAGGGTGGACCTCGGCGACGACCCGACGGTGCGGTGCCTCGACGGAACGGTGCCGGTCATCTACGTCGCGAAGGCCGTGGGCCCGCCGTCGAACGACTGGCTGATCTCCCTGACCGGCGGGGGAAGCTGCCACGCGGGGGCGAGCCTCACCGACGGGCAGGCGTGCCTCGACGCCTACGGCACGTCCGAGGCGGGCGAGATGGGATCGGCGGCCGAGCCGGCCATGAAGGATCTCGGCCTCGGGATCCAGTCGTCCAACCTATCGACCAATCCGGTCTTCGCGCGATTCCATCGCGTCCGCGTCGAGAAGTGCAGCTACGACCGTTTCAACGGGCGGAGCACCCGTAACGTCACCGCGGTGCATCCGACGCTCGGCACGATCGACTACGACCTCTTTCAGCACGGGCAGAAGATCGTCGAGGCCGCGATCGCGAAGCTGAGGTCCGGGCTCGCCTTCACGACCTGGAAACGGAACGGGGCCACGGTCGAGGCCTACGTCGAGTCGCTCCCGCCTCTCGCCGGAGCGGAGCGGGTCGTCATCCTCGGCCACTCCGGGGCCGCGCACGGGCTCATGCACACCGCCGACCGCTTTCGCGAGGCCCTCGAGGAAGCCCCGTTCGACGGCGACGTTCGCCTCGTGCTCGACGCGAACTTTCTCCATGCCACGGAGAACGAGGCGGCGTTCAACGATCCGCCCCTTCCGGCCGGGACGAGCCTTTACGACCACGTGACGACGGGGAGCAGTCCCGCGGTGGCGCCCCTTTCGACGACGTACACGCCGGCGTGGTGGAGCGATCCATCGAGCGGCTATCGCGTCGCCTACACGAGCTGGTCGGAAAACGCGGACCCGTTCGCAGACGTCTTCGACGCGTCGTGCGTCACGGCGCACCCCGCCGAGACCTGGCGCTGCGCCGACCGGTTCCATGTGCTGTTCAACCACCTGACGACGCCCCTGTTCGTGCGCGAGGATCTGTCGGACCCAAACCTCGAGCACGGCGCCGACGGGGCCGGACACCTCGTCCAGTGGGGGGAGAGCGGGGCGTACGCCCACTGCGACTCGACATTCGGATCGTCTCCATGTCCGCCGCTGCTCGACCCCGCGGCTCACCGGTCTCGGACCCTCGAGCAGCGGCGCGCCTTCGCGGAGGAAGCGGCTGCGCGCTCGGAGCTCGTCTCGAGTTTCTTGACGCCGGGCTCCGGGCCGCCTTCCGACCCGAGCGGCGGAGGAGCCGTTCCCACCCGGTACTTCTTCCTTCCCGATTGCGCAAGCCACGCGGGGGCCTACGCCCTGACGTCGTACTTCCAGACGATGCTCGCCGGTCCCCTCGGGACGAGGACGATGCGCAAGCTCTTGGAGGAGTTCGTGTCCGCCGCCCCAGCGACCGGGGCGACGGCGACGTGGGCCGACGGGGTCGACGGCGTGACATCGGCCTGCCCTCCGGAGACGGGATCGGGCTCGGTGGACGGTCTCCTCCTCTCCAAGGAGGCGGGCGGGTTGCTGCGACTTTCGTGGTCACCGTCGTGCGTCGCGACCGACGTCGACTACGCGGTCTACGAGGGATCCCTCGGGGCGTTCCTCTCCCACGAGAGCCGGGCTTGCACGACCGGTGGGGCCACGGAGATCGTGGTCTCTCCGACGCCCGGCGACCGCTACTACCTCGTGACAGCGACGAGCGGGAGCGGTGAGGGATCCTACGGGGAGAATTCCCTCGGGATCGAGCGCGGGCAGGGGACCCGCGCATGTTTCCCCCAAAGCGTCGCGTCTTGCGGGCCCTGAGAGAGGGAACCGCGCCCACACCCGCGCCCCAAGCGCACGGGCCGGCCGCATCGCTTCCCCGATCCCGGAAACGCTCGGCGACCGGGAGGACGCGACGGCGTCATTCCAGGGAGTGAGAGTATCCTTCGCTCCGTGGCGAAGAGGACCTCGAAAGCTCGGTCTCGAGCGCTCATCCTCGAGGCCGCGACGCGGATCCTCGCGGAGCGCGGGACCGACGTCGGCTTCGCCGAGATCGCCGAGGCCGCGGGGGTCAGCCGCACTCTCGTCTACTTCCACTTCAAGGACCGCGCGGGGCTGATCCAGGCCGCGCGCCTGCGCGCCGTAGAGCTTCTCGGCAGGCGGTTCGCCGAGGTCTCCTCGGGCGCCGGGTCCGGGCTCGACCGCATCGAGGCGATCGGGCGCGCCTACTACGCGTTCGGAAAGGATCATCCCTCCGAGTTCCAGATCCTGCTCGTCTCCGGGCCGCCGAGCGACCCGAAGGCGAAGGAGCGCGAGATGGCCCCGATCGAGCTGATGGCGAAGGTCCTGCGCGAGGGGATCCGCGACGGCTCGATCCGGAAGAACCTCGGCAATCCGAAGGTCACGTCGGTGTGCCTCTGGGGGTTCACGCACGGCCTCTCCATGCTCGCGGCCGGGAAGGGCGGGGACTTCGAGCGGGAGATGGGGATCACGCCCAAGTCGTTGATGGACTTCGGGTTCTCCCTGATGCGCGCCTCCCTGAAGAAGAACTGAATCCGACCGCTTGACAATTTGTCAGTCGCTGACATTATGTCAGCGACATGATCACGATCCTCCTCGCCGCCGCCCTCGCCCCCCCACCCCCCGAGCCCCTGCGCTCTTACCTCGAGCTCGCCCGCGCCTCGAACCTCGCCTTCCGCCGCGAGACGTTCGACGTCGAACTCGCCCGGGAGCGCCTCGTCGAAGCGCGAAGCCTGAGGCTCCCCCGCCTCGAGGCCGACGCCCGCTACACGGTCGCCTCCGGCGGGCGCACGATCGACGTCCCGGTCGGCGATCTCGTGAACCCGGTCTACGCGACCCTCAACGAGCTCCTCGCGGCAAGCGGCGAGCCCCCGCGGTTCGGCACGGTCGCGAACCAGTCGATCGAGCTGCTGCGCGATCGCGAGCAGGAGACGGCGCTCCGCCTCGTGCAGCCCGTCTGGCGGCCGGAGATCGAGCGCGGGATCGACGCGCGGCGCTCCGAGCTCGCCTCGCGCGAGGAGCAGCTCGGCGCGTTCGCCCGCGAGCTCGACCTCGAGGTGCGAACCGCCTACTACCGCTGGATCGCCGCGGATGCCGCGACGGGGATTCTCGAGGGCGCGCAGGCGCTCGTCGACGAGAACGCGCGCGTGCAGCGCAGCCTCTTCCGGAACGACAAGGTCACCGAGGACGCCCCGCTGCGCGCGGAGGCCGAGGTCGCCGCCGTCCGTGAGCAGCGGATCGGGGCCGCGAGGCAGCGCGACCTCGGTCGTTCCTACGTGAACTTCCTCCTCAACCGCCCCCTCGACACGCCGCTCGCGCCGATCCCTCCGGAGGCGCTCGAGACGTACGAGGCGGCCCTCGCCGCCTGGATGGACGCGACCGAACCCGACGGTTCGCGCCGCGAGGAGCTCCGCGCCCTCGGCCACGCCGTCGACGCCGCCGAGTCGGCGCGCCTGGCGCTTCGAGCGCGGCTGTTCCCGGCGGTGGCTTTCGCGGCCGACTTCGGCATCGAGGGAACCGGTTACGGGGACGAGGCGCGGGGGAGCTTCTCCCGCGCCTCGCTCGTGGCCTCGTGGACCGTCTTCGACGG
>CAZVOE010000063.1:474-17092 GCA_964628935.1 uncultured Acidobacteriota bacterium | reverse complement strand
CACGTACACCGAGCAGGACAAGACGCAGCTTCGCCAGCAGATGATGCCGGCGGATCGGCTGCAGCAGACCGGCCTGCTGATCGCGACGCGCGCCGGGCTCTCGGCCCGCGAACCGACCAGGCGGCGAGGCCGAGTCCGGCGAGCGCCGCGGCTCCGGCGGCGGGGAGGTGCAGTACGCGGAGCGCCATCGCGACGCCGATCAAGAAGACGAGGTTGGAGACGACGAGATACGGGAGCAGGAACAGGAGCGCGGCGAAGGCGGCGCGGGGTCGAACGGAAGGACGGACGAGGATCGCGAGCAGCCCCACGAGCGACGCGAGGCCGAGGAGCGGGAAGGGTGCGAACAGCGACGTCTCCCTCGGGATCGAGGGTCCGGCGTACTCCGCGCCGAGCTGGAGCGGCGCGACGAACAGGGCGAAATAGCGACCGAGCACGGCCAGCGCCGTCCAGGTGCGATCGGGCTGCGGATAGGTCGCGAGCGGATTGAAGTAGTGGGAGACGCGCGAGAAACCGGGAAACGCCTCGAGGGCCTCCGTCCGCAAGAGAACGAAGGCGACGAGCGCGAGAAGGACGGGAGCCGATGCGGCGGCCCGATCGAGGAACCAGGCGCCGATCGCCTCGCGTCTCGGGGGCCGAAAGAGCAGGTCGATCGCCGGGAGGAGGAGGACCGTCCCGACCGCCACCTCTTTCGATCCGAGCGCGCCGAAGATCGCGACGGCGCTTCCCCACGAAGCGGCCCGCGCCCTCCACGGGGATGCCGCGGGGGCGAAGCGACGCCCCGGACCCCAGTCGGCGGTCGCCGTCCACGCGAGGAGCGCGAGGAGCGAGAAGGCGACGGCCAGCAGCTCCGCCCGGCCGACCAATTCCGACACCGGTTGCACGTGCACCGGATGGACCGCGAACAAGCTCGCGCCCGCCCACGACGCGAACCGTGATCCCCCGAGGCGGAGGAGCAGGAGCCCGAGGAGCACCGACCCCGCCGCGTGGAGCGCGAGGTTCGTCGCGTGCGCACGCCGTGGTGGAACCCGGCCGCTGTCGTCCCGTTCGAGCGAGAGCGAGAGCATCGTGACCGGACGGTAAAGCCTGGCCTCGGCGTTCCCCACCGCGCTCCACCAGCCGGTGGTCAGGATCTCGACAGGGTTCCCGCGCGCGAGAACCGGATTTCTTTGCACGATCGGGACGTCGTCGACCACCGGCTCCGCCTCGAGCGTCGGGAGGTAGACGACGATCGCCGCCGCAGCGACGAGGGCGGCGAGACTAGCCGTGTTCCGCATTGCGCGCCGCGACGCCCGCCCCCTCGTACAGCGCTCCGGCGCCGCCGGAAACGACGACCTCCCCTTTCTCGAGCCCCCCCTCGACGGAAGCGACCCCTTTGCGGGAGCCGGCCGAGAGCGGTTCGGGGATCTTCGTCTCGGACCCGAGCTTCGACAGCTCCGCGTTGTGCGGGAAAACGGTCACGGCGACCGGTAGCCCGCACGCGGCGGCCAAGGCATCATTCCGGAGCGCTCTCATCGGTTCCGCGGGAGGACCACGTTCGAGCGCTCATTCTCAGACAGCGCTCGCCGGGGACGCAAGGTGGACCGAAGGTGCAGAATGCGCAGGAAGGAGGAAACACATTGCAAGAAGCTGGCGCCGCGACCACGGCTCAGGCGCTCTCGATCTTGGAACGGGCGCAGGCCTGGGGAATGGACCACGTGTCGAGTCTCGCTCGGATCGCCGGTCTCCTGCTGGCAGCCTGGATCTTGTCCAGAGTGGCCCGCAGGCTGATCCGCCGGCTCGAGACGTACGCCGACGACGGCGATCCGACGATCGTCTCGGAGCGGGAGAAACGGGCGCAGACCCTGGGGAGAATCCTCCGCCAGACGTCGCTCGTCCTGATCTGGGGAGTCGCCCTGATGGCGGTCCTCGGCGAGTTGGGGGTGGACCTGAAACCGATTCTGGCGGGCGCCGGAATCCTCGGTCTCGCCGTGGGCTTCGGAGCGCAGACTCTCGTGAAAGACGTCATCTCGGGGTTCTTCATCCTCCTCGAGAACCAATTCCGCGTCGGCGACGTGATCGAGGCCGCCGGAATCGGAGGGCTCGTGGAATCGATCAACCTGCGCACGACCGTGCTGCGGGACATCCAGGGACGGGTCCACGTGATCCCGAATGGGAGCATCAACGTCGTCTCGAACTTCACCCGGGAGTGGTCACGGGCGGTTCTCGACATCGGTGTCGCCTACAAGGAGAACACCGATCGCTGTTTGGAGATCATGAAACGGGTCGGGGCGGAAATGGAGTCGGACCCGACGTGGGGCCCGAAGATCGTCGGCGCGTTCGAATACCCCGGCGTGGAAAATTTCGCGGATTCGGCGGTCGTGCTCCGCATGATGGCGAAGACCGTCCCTCAGGAACGCTGGAACGTGCTCCGGGAACTGCGTCGCCGCGTGAAGCTCGCGTTCGACGCGGAGGGCATCGAGATCCCGTTCCCGCACGTAACCGTTCACATGGGTGACAGGAAGTAGGGGGATTGCCCCCTTTTCAAAACTCCGTGTCGATCGCCGAAGCGCACGCAACGAGGGCGCGATGCGCGGCCGTGTGCTTGAGGAGGGTCATCTTGTCCCCCTCGACCTTCATCCGCCCGGTGAGGATCGCGGTCGCGGCGAGCGTTTTCCGCTCGAAGATGTCCCTCCAGAGCCGGAAGGGCGCGCGGAGAGAGAACCCCGCCTCGGGGTGCGAGGTCCCGTTCACGAACTCCGCCCCCTTGCACGTGCCTCCCTCGAGCCGGATCAGGAGGCTCGAACCGGACGGATAGGCCGCATCGGACTCGAAGCAGAGCAGGACGTTTCCGTTGAACCCCACTCCCCATTTCGACGCCGCTTGTCGATACTCGCTCGATGCGTTCAACTCGCGCGCGAGAGCCTCCGCCCACGCGTCGGTTCCGAATCGCACCGCCATCGTCATCCTCGCTCGGCGGGGAAAGGCAGGAAACCCGGGTTCAGGATGCCGTCCGGATCGTATCGGCGCTTGAGCACGCACAGCTCGTCCCAGCGCGGACCGAAGTGCTCCTTCCAGTCGTCGGCACCGAAGTTGACCCAGCCCGAGAGATAGCGCTTCGCCCCGAAGGCGAGCATCATCCGGCTCGCGTTGTCGAGTCGCTCCTTCGCGTCACCCCACATCTTCTGCGGAATCGCCGGGAGGAGACCGAAACCGACCAAGTAGTTTCCCTCGGGGCGCATGAAGTTCTTCGACCGCGAGACGTCACCCTTCGCGGGCCAAAGCAGAACGTGCCCGCCTACCTGGATCGCCGGCGGCGTGTCGCGCAGGACCTCCTCGATGCAGTCGGCCGCGGTGTCCCACGGCAGGATGCACTCGATCCAAGGGTGCATGAACTCCCACGTCCCCGCCTTTTTCCAGAGCTCGAAGACCGGAACCATCCGCTCGAGGAAATCGATCGTCGGACAATCGTCGACGTACACGTTCGCGTAGTACCGGAGCCCTTCGAGCATCTTCGCGTCGTCCGGCTCCTGCCCGGGGTCGTATTCCACCGTGAGGTGGAACGGGAAGAACCACTTCGCGAAGACCTGCCTTTGCCCGCCGACGGGCCGCGTCCCCTGCGCGCACGGGGCGCCCCACGACTCGAGATGGTCCCACTTCCCGCAGTCCATCGCCTGCTTGCTGTCTTCGAGAAACGTGCGGACATCGTCGTACAAGAGGTAGTAGGTGCGCGTCATCGGCTTGAACTTGCGGAGTTGGAGCCGCGCCCTCGTGATGATGCAGAACTGGCCGAGGCCGGCGATCGCCGCCCAGAAGAGATCCGGGTCCTTCTCGGGAGAACAGGTGACGCTCGCACCCTCTCCCGTCACGACGTCGAGCTCGACCACGTTGTCGCCTTGCGATCCGTAGAGGAACGACGCGACTCCGATCCCGGCCATCGAGAGGGTCCCGCCGACCGTCACCCCGAGGTTGTTCGTGAGAACGCGAGGAACGAGACTCCACCGCTTCAGGTGATGGGTCAGGTCGCGCCAGACCACGCCCGGTTCGACATCGACCGTCCTCCGTTCGAGATCGACGTCGCCGATGCGGTTCATTCCCTTCATCTCGAGGAGGATTCCACCGTCGGAGATCGCGAGCTGGCTCTGGCTGTGGGCCGATCCGCGGTTCGCGAGATGGAGCCGATGGGTCCTCGCGAACTCGACGAGAGTCACAATGTCCCTCGCAGAGCGGGGAAAGACGACGAAGCGCGGCGTCCACTGGAACACTCGTCCGTAGTTCGTCTTCTGCTCGTCCGTGAACTGATCGGGCGTGTAGACGACCCCCTCCAGCGATTCCACGAGGGGCGCGTACAGTCGGTCCATTCCTTCTCCTTCCGCTCGAGGCCGAGGGGACGACGCGACATCGTAATGTACGGGAAACCGGGCGGGCGGCAAGGAGTTCAGGCGACCTCGAGGCCCCCGCCGGGTCCGTCGACCGCCTCCCCGACGACCCACACGGGCTCGCCCGCCGCTCCGAAGGCCGCCGCAAGGCCCGCCGCGGCCGACGGATCGACGGCGGCGAGCAGTCCTCCCGACGTCTGAGGATCCCACAGGATCCGCCGCTGCCAGGGTTCCAGGAGGACCCGCTCCGTGGTGAACGATCCATAGAATTCCGCGTTCCGGCCGGCGCCGCCGGGCGAGTGACCATCCCGCGCATACCGCGCCGCTCCCGGCAGGAGCGGAAGGGCCTCCCATCGCAGGCGGAGAACGCATCCCGACGCGTGGGCCATCTCGTGCGCATGACCGCCGAGCGCGAATCCGGTGACGTCGGTCAGCGCGTGCACGGACGGCCAGGCGTCGCGGAGAAGTCGCGCCGCACCGGCGGAAAGCCTCGTCATGCTGGAGACGGCCGCCTCGAGATCGGCGGGGTCGTCGAGGCCCTTCTTGTGCGCCGTCGTCACGAGCCCGGTCCCGATCGGCTTCGTCAGAAGGAGGACGTCTCCCGGTTTCGCACCCCCCTTCGCGAGGATGCGGTCGGCGCGGACCCAGCCCGTCACCGCGAGACCGTACTTCGGCTCCTTGTCGACGGTCGTGTGCCCCCCCGCGACGACCGCTCCCGCCTCGCGGACCTTTTCCGCCCCTCCACGGAGGATCTCGGAGAGGACGGCGGCGTCGAGCGAGTCGGGAAAGCCGACGAGGTTCATGGCGAAGAGCGGCTCTCCCCCCATCGCATAGACGTCCGAGAGCGAGTTCGCGGCGGCGATCGCCCCGAAGTCGTACGGGTCGTCGACGACCGGCGGAAAGAAGTCAGCGGTCTGGACGAGCGCCCGGTTCGCGTCGAGCTTCCACACGAGCGCGTCGTCGGGGGTGTCGAGCCCCTGCAGCAAATCCGGGTACCGGGCCGGATCGAACATCCCGCTGAGAGGGCGCAGCACCTGCGCCAAGGCCCCTGGGCCCATCTTGCTCGCTCAACCGGCGCAGGAGGCGTAGCTCGTGAGGCGGATCCGTTTGTTGTCCGACATCGGGGGGCACCCTATCGCAGCCGCTCGCGCTCCTCAACCGTCACCTCTCGGAATGCGACCGCCGCCCCCGCTGGATCGATGCGGAGGACGAGCCCCTCGAGAAAGGAAAGGCCGAGCACGCCGGCGAGCCGGATGCCGAGGTTCGCCGAGACACCTTCGAGGGAGTAGGCGAGAAGCCCCGTATCGCGCCGCTCGAGCCCCGCCACTTCGACCGTCGCTTCGGGTACGGTCCGCAGGTCCTTGAGCGTTCCGGCGATTCCCCGCACCCACCACTCGGCGCTGCGGGTCCGGCCGCCGAGGTCCTCTGCGAGCTCCAGGTCGACGACGGTGTGGCTCGCTCCGCTGTCGAGGAGGAACCAGCCGCGCACGCGGCCGGCGACGGTCGCCTCGACCAGGAGGTAGGCGTCGAGACGGCGGGCCACGGCGGCCCGGAACCCTGCGGCCGGCTCGCCGCGCGGAAGGACTCGGAGTTCCCCGCGCCCGGCGTCGAGTTCGAGGACCCAATCGGCGAACAGGTCGATGCCGAGGATACCGTCGACGCCGTCGGGGAAGTTCGACGCCGAGCAACGGATCGCGAGACCTCCTCGGTACGAGAACGGTCCGATCGAGAGGTCCCGGACGATGCCGAGTTGCGCTCGTGCGCCCTGCGCCCGGTCGCCGAATCCCCTGAGGCGGAACGAAAAAAGGTCCTCGAAGCCGGCGGCCCCCGCCGTTGCGGGAGAGAGTGTCAATCCCCTGGCACCCGTGTCCAGAAGGAGCCGGCACGATCGCCCCTTCCCCGTCTCGGCGACGACCACGAAACGCCTCTCGTCGAGCCGAGACCCCGCGGGGCGGCCGAGCCGCACGAGGGGGAGTCGCGCCGGGAAAGGCGTGGCGGGCCCGGCATGGAGTCGAACCGCGCGGTGCTCTGCATAGCGGTCGAACACCGGCAGCGCCGCCTCGATGAACGACCGCGTCGACGCGTTCGCCCGGCGGTCGAGGACGAGCCAGAGGGCCCAGCCCTTCGCCTCGGTCTCAGGGTCGTCCTGCGCACGGAGCCACGCCTCGAGGATCTCGTCGTCGTGGGGGGCGAGTTCTCGCGCGGCCGCGAACCGGCCCGCCGCGAGACCGACGTCCCCCCGGCTCGCGGCGATCTTGCCGAGCCCCCACTCTCCGAGGGGCGAAGGGCCGAGAGCGACCGACTCGAGGAATGCCTGCTCCGCCTCGACGAACCGTCCCGCAGCGAGAAAAGCGCGGCCGAGGTGAGCCCATGCTTCCGGGCTCCTGGGCGATCGTTCGAGGTGGGCTTGTGCGGCGAGGACCGCTTCGGTCGAGCGGCCGGCGCGGCCGAGCGCCGTGACCAACGCGCGCACGCCTTCGGAGGACGACGGGTCGGCGGCGACCGTCTCCGCGAAAAAGCGTGCCGCCTCGACGGGTCGGCCCTCGCGCAGCAGCCGCCAACCGGCGTCGAGGTCTTCGGCGGCCGGGGAGACGGTCGACCCCGACACGAGCATCGTGGCGGCGACGAGCGCCGCGCGGAACGCGAGCGGGCGCACGAGTCCATGGTACCCGCGGCGACGTTCCCGGAGGAGGTCCAATCAGGGACAGACGGGGATCGAGTCGTCGAGCGGATCCCGGACGTTCGGGCGCGCGGGCGATCCGTCCCCGAAGGTCCCTCGTCCGGAAGGTCCCGCCGCGCGGATCAAGAACCATCGACCGTCGTCCTGTGGGGGAATCCGGGAATCGACGAAAGGGGAAGCGTTCCATCCCGCGGCCGCGCAGGAGGCGCGGGCGAAACCGCCGTCGGCGCGGAGCTCGGACAGTAAGCCGTCCGCGACATCGTAGACGAGATCGACGCCGAACCGTTCATCCTGTTCCTCGAAAGCGAGCGTGACCGCGTCGTTCCAAAGGAGCCCCTCGACCTCGTCGTAGGCGAATCCGTTCGGATAGGCGTCCGTGTAGACGTCGGTCTCACCGGTTCCCGCGCGCAGGTCGGTCCAGAGCGCGTACAGGCGGTCGGAGGTAGCGGCGAGGCCACTGTAGTCGCCGACGAAGCCGTTGAGGGATCCGTCGCTCACCGCGTCCGAGATCAGGAAGTTCGTATCGAACGACTCGCCGCCGTCGCGAGAGACCGCCCCCCAGATCTCGTAGGGTCGCGCTCCGGCGAAGCGCCTCCGATCGAAAAAGGTCACGACGACCCGGCCCTTCGAATCGACGGCGAGCCACGGAAAAAACTGATCGGCGCCGTTCCCGATGGGGTCGTCGTTCACGCGGATCGGAGCACTCCAGGTGGTCCCGCCATCCTCGGATCGGACGAGGAGGATGTCCGGGTCGCCGTTTCGATTGTCGGACCACGCGATGTAAACGGGGCCGCGATACGGCCCGCCGGACCGGGCTACGTCCATCGTCGGGAACGAGTTCCGGCGGAAGACGGGGTCGGCGGGGATGTCGACCACCGTCGCGGGGATCCGGTCGGTCCCGAAAGTCTGCCCGCCGTCGCTGGAGCGATCGAACCCGAGGTTCGGCCCGTTGTCCCAGGCGACGTAGACGTCGCCGTCCGGTCCGACGGCGATGACCGATCCCTGACAGGACGCTCCGTCGGACACGCGGACGTTCGCGGACCACGTCGCGCCGGCGTCGGCGCTCCGGCGGAGGAGAATCGGCGAGCCGCTGATCCCGAAGTCGGTCCAGGTGACGTAGAGACGGTTCGCGTAAGGGCTCGCGGCCGTCCGGTCACACTGCACCCACTCCTTGTCGGCGAACGGGAACCCGGTCGGCCGGTTCAGGACCGCCCGCGGCGCGGTCCAGGTCCGGCCGCCGTCGGTCGACCGGTAGAAGAAAAGGCCGTGCGGCTGGTAGGCACCGGTGAACGACAGACAGACGTATGCGACCGATCCGTCGGCGCAGTGGGCCACTGCAGGGTCCCCCTGGAACGGGTAGTTGTTCTCGGGGAGAACGCCGTCGGCCCAGGTGAGGCCGCCGTCGAGACTCGCGTAGTAGCCGCACTTCACGTTGCCGGTGCGGTAGTCGTTCGCACCCCCGGTGAGGTTGAGAGGGTCCACCGGATTGGCGCTGAGGACGGTCTCGTTCTGGTCGAAGCCGCTCGCATCCTGGTTGACACGGATGTTGAGCCCCCCCTGTGTGCGCTCGGGCCCCGTCGGCGGTTCCCGGCGAACGCCGATCCAACGATCGGTGGGGGGAATTTCCCCCTCGAAGTCGGCCGGGAGCCCCACGTGCCGCAGGGCGAGCTGCCGAAGACGCTCCGGTGTCGGATGCGGCTCGAGCAGGGGGTCGCCGGGATCCCGCCGGACCGCGCACCCCGTGGCGACCGCCGCGAGGCAGGCGAGCGAGACGAATTTCCCGGCGGCGCTCGTCACTTCGATGCCTGGACGAAATGCTCGTTCGCCTGCGCCCAATTCACGGTGTTCCACCACGCCTCGACGTAGTCGGGACGCCGGTTCTGGTAGAGGAGATAGTAGGCATGTTCCCACACGTCCAGGCCGAGGATCGGCTTCCCGCCCTCCATGAGCGGATTGTCCTGGTTCGGCGTCGAACCGACGGCGAGCCTCCCTTGTGGGTCGACGTAGAGCCAGGCCCAGCCGGAACCGAACCGCGTGGTCGCCGCGGTCGAGAACTTCGCCTTGAACTCGGCGAAGGATCCAAACGCCTTCTGGATCGCCTCCGCTAGCGGGCCCTTCGGCTCGCCGCCTCCCGCCGATCTCATCAGGGGCCAGAAGAAGGAATGGTTGTAGTGGCCGCCGCCGTTGTTCCGCACGGCCATCCGGATCGCCTCAGGGACGCGGTCGAGCGCCCTCATCAGTTCCTCGAGGGAGAGCGCCGCGAGATCGGCGTGGCCCTCGAGCGCCTTGTTGAGGTTGGCAACGTAGGCGGCGTGATGCTTGCCGTGGTGAATCTCCATCGTGCGCGCGTCGATGAAGGGCTCAAGCGCGTCGAACGCGTAGGGAAGGGCGGGAAGCTGGTGCGGCATGGGGACTCCTTTCGGTTCACGAACTCGAATGCGTACGGGGTCCCGTCATTCTACGGACCGGAGCCCGCCTCCTCAACCCCGAGCAGGGCGTCCGCGACGGGGCCGGCCGCAGGATCGCCCGCGATCACGACGACCCGAGCGCCCGAACGGCGCCAGACCCGGTCGGGTCGGTCGATGGCCGCGGCGAATTCGCGCGCGTCCGCCTCGGAGTCCCAGACGCTGTCGAGAACGACCCGGGTCCTCCCGTCTTCGTGCCGCCAGAGAGCCCACCGATCCCCCCCCCAACCCGCCGCCGCGTCGTGGGTCCAGGCGGTCGGCGGAACCACGGCCCCCGCCGAAGGCTCGGGGGTCGACGCGCCGGTGAGCACGCCGAGGGCGAGTTCGCCGAGGACGCCGTCCGCGACGACGGTCCATCCGTCAGAGAAGGCGGCGGGGGGCGTCGGGGTGGAAACCGGGCGAGGCGGATCGACCAACCGAGGATCCCAGTACTTCTCGGGATGGAGGATCTGTTCGGAGGACTCGGGACCGTTCTCGTAGGCGCGGCGGACGTCCTCGATGGGGAACGAAGCCGTCGCCGCCGAGGCGGAAGGGCGGCCGCGCAGGAGAAACGACGCCCCGAGGAAATAGACCCCGAGGAGCTCCCGCTTGAGAAGCGGGGGCAGCTCCGCGAGCTTCTCCCCGCGGCCCGCTTCGCTCTCCTGGAACTCACGGAGGTCGTGAGCGCGCGCGCTTCCGTCGCGGAGGGATTCGGCGGTCACGATCGTCATCACGAGCGTCGCGCTCCCCTCGTGAATCGCGGCCAGGGCGAGGAAACGGTCGTCGTCCTCGATCGCCTCGCGCAGGCGCGCGTCGAGGTCGTAGTGCTGGTCCTCGAGGGCGTGCGTCAATTCGTGCGCCGCGAGGGCGGGGGCGAGCGCCGCCGGCATGTCGTCCAGCAGGAAGAACGACCCGGTGTCGGGATCGTAGAAGCCGCCGGCCTGCTCCTCGATCGCGTCGAGGAAGAGGCGTTCGAGGTCGCATCCCGCGGGAAGGAGACCGAGGAGAACGAACGCCGTCTCTTCCGCGTCGAGCCTCTCGCGCGGGGAGAACTCGGCGAGGCGCTTGACGACGTGCGCGCGCGCCTCGTCGTCTCCGACCGTCCTCACCTCGACGGGGTGCAGGAAGCGGAGGCCGCGGATCGCCTCGACCTTCGGGGTCATCGCGAGGACCGCCGCTTCGGCGCGGGTCGAGTCGATTCGGGGGGCGGGAGGAGCGTGACCACCGCAGGCGACGCCGAGGAGAAGTGCGGCCGCGATCCCCGCCGTCCTCATCGCAATCCCGCTACTTCCCGGTGCCGGAAGCAACCGACGAGATGGTCGTTGACCATCCCGACCGCTTGCATGTGGGCGTAGACGATCGTCGAACCAACGAAACGAAAGCCCCGCTTCTTCAGGTCGTCGCTGAAGGCGTCCGAAACCACGGTGCGTGGCGGGACTTCCGCGAGGGTCCGGAAGCGGTTCCGGACCGGCCGGCCGTCGACGAACCTCCACTGGTAGGCATCGAAGCTCCCGAACTCCTCCTTGACCCGGAGGAACGCCCGCGCGTTCGATACCGCCGACTCGACCTTGAGGCGGTTGCGAACGATCCCCGGGTCGGCGAGCAGCCGCTCGATCTTTCGACGATCGAAACGGGCGACCTTCTCGGGATCGAACCCGGAAAAGGCCCGCCGGTACTGTTCCCGCTTTCTCAGGATCGTGAGCCACGAGAGTCCGGCCTGGGCCCCCTCCAGGACGAGGAACTCGAAGAGGAGGCGGTCGTCGTGCACGGGCACCCCCCACTCCGTGTCGTGGTACGCGACATAGAGGGGGTCGGTCCCCTGCCATCCGCACCGTCTCGGCTCGCCCATCGCGTTTCGCCCTCCGTTCGAAGGGGGAAGGATACCCGGTCTAGACTTTTTCGCTGTGATCGACCGGTGGCTGGCCGACCTCGAATCCCGTCATCTCGCCGATCTCTCCTTCGGCGAAGTGCGGCGCGCCCTCGTATCCCTCTCGGCCGACTACGTGGCGCGCCGAGTCCGCCTCGGCGACGGGAGCGCCCTCGAAGGCAAGGGAAAGCGGGCCGCGTTCGCCCTGTTCTACGGTCCGCTCCATTTCCTGCTCGTGCGCGAGATCGTCCGCTCGCTCGGCTGCGCTTCCCCCGCCCCGTCCGAGATCGTCGATCTCGGTTGCGGAACCGGCGTCGCGGGGGCGGCTTGGGCGATCGAGGCCGGCGGTGCCCGAGTCCGGGGCGTCGACCGGCTCGGATGGGCGCTCGAGGAGGCCCGCCGGACTTGGAGGGCGCTCGGCGTCCCGGGACGCGCCTCGCGGGGCGACGCGGCGTCGGCACCCCTTCCGGCACCGGGCGGCGCAGTGATCGCCGCCTTCACCCTGAACGAGATGGACCCGTGCGCTCGGGAGCGGCTGATCGCGCGGTTCCTCGACGCCGCGTCGCACGGTGTCCGTGCGCTCGTCGTGGAACCCATCGCGAAGCGCGCGACCCCCTGGTGGGCGGAGACGGAGAACCGGTTCGTCGGCGCGGGCGGACGCGCCGACTCTTGGCGGTTTCCCATCGGTCTTCCGGATCTCCAGTCCCGGCTTTCGAGGGCCGCCAGGCTCGACCACCGCGTGCTCACCGCGCGGTCCCTCTGGCTTCCTCTGGTATCCTCCGTCGCGTGATGGAGGGACCGCTTTCCGGAAAGAACGCCCTCGTCTGCGGAAGCAGTCAGGGGATCGGAAGGGCCTGCGCCGTCGAGTTCGCCCGTCTGGGCGCCCGCGTCACGCTCCTCGCACGGAATCGGGAGGCTCTCGAAGCGGTGCGCACCTCCCTCCCCGGTTCGGGCCACTCGGTCGCCGTCGCCGATTTCGCCGAACCCGAGTCGGTTCTCGAGGCCGCCGAGCGCGAACTCGCGAGCGCGCGGACCTTCGAAATCCTCCTCAACAACACGGGAGGCCCCCCGGGGGGCCCGATCCTCGACGCGACCCCCGAGGACTTCCTGCGCGCCTTCCGCGCCCACGTGATCAACAACCACCTTCTCGTGCAAACCGTCGTTCCGGGAATGAAGCGCGCCGGCTACGGTCGGATCCTGAACATCGTCTCGACGTCGGTGAAGCAACCGATCGCGGGTCTCGGCGTGAGCAACACGATCCGCGGCGCCGTCGCCTCGTGGGCGAAGACGCTGGCGGGCGAACTCGGCCCCTTCGGAATCACCGTGAACAATCTTCTCCCGGGTTTCACGCGCACGCAGCGGCTCTTCTCGCTCCTCGAGGAACGCGCCCGGAAAACGAACCGTCCGGTCGCCGAACTCGAGAGCGCCTGGATCGCGGAGATCCCTGCGGGCCGTCTCGGGGAACCCGAGGAGCTCGCCGCGGTCGCCGGTTTCCTCGCTTCTCCGGCCGCCGCCTACGTCAACGGCGTGAGCCTCCCCGTCGACGGCGGACGGACCTCGGCGCTGTGAGCGCTCTGCGGATCCCCCAGTTCATCGACGGCGCGTTCGTCGAGCCGGCGTCCGGGGACTACCTCCCGGACTTCGAGCCGGCGACCGGCGCCGCTTTCGCGGAGGTCGCGGACGGCGACGCCCGCGACGTGGATCGCGCAGTGGAAGCCGCCCGCCGCGCCTTCGCGGGCTGGTCGCGGACTCCCGCGGCGGAGCGAGCGCGTATCCTCTCTGCGATCGCCGACGGGATCGAGGCGCGTCTCGACGACCTCGCCCGAGACGAAAGCATCGACACCGGCAAGCCGATCTCGCTCGCGCGTACGGTCGACATTCCGCGCGCGATCGCGAACTTGCGATTTTTCGCGGGGGCGATTCTCCACACCTCGAGCGAAGCACACCCAACCGACCATGCGGCGTTGAACGTGACGCTTCGGCGACCGCTCGGCGTTGCGGCCTGCATTTCCCCTTGGAACCTCCCGCTCTACCTTTTCACCTGGAAGATCGCGCCCGCACTCGCGACCGGGAACACGGTCGTCGGAAAGCCCTCCGAGATCACCCCCTTGACCGCGTTCCGGCTCGCGGAGATCTGCCGCGAGGCGGGTCTCCCCCGGGGCGTTCTCAACGTCGTCAACGGCGTGGGCGCGAAGGTCGGCCCCGCGCTCACGAAGCACCCCGATGTGCGCGCCGTGTCGTTCACCGGCGGCACGGCGACCGGCGCCGCGATCGCCCGGGCGGCGGCTCCCCTCTTCAAGAAACTCTCCCTCGAACTCGGGGGAAAGAACCCGACCGTGATCTTCGCCGACGCGGACCTCGATGCGGCCGTTTCGACTTCGCTCCGTTCGGCCTTCTCGAATCAGGGCCAGATCTGCCTTTGCGGTTCACGGATCCTCGTGGAACGGAACGCGTACGAAAGATTTCTCGAGCGCTTTGCGGCCGCGGCGTCTTCGCTCCGCCTCGGAGACCCTCTCGACCCGGCGACGGAGCAAGGAGCTTTGGTCTCGAAGGCACACTTCGAGAAGGTCCTCTCGTACATCGATCTCGCCCGCGAGGAGGGAGGGACGATCGTCGCGGGGGGCGGACCGGCGGAACCGGCCGCCGCGCGGTGCAAGGAGGGCTGGTTCGTTCGGCCGACGGTGATCACGGGACTTCCGATGACCTGCCGGACGAACCAGGAGGAGATCTTCGGCCCCGTCGTCACCGTGCAGCCCTTCTCGGACGAGGACGAGGCGGTCGCGCTCGCGAACGCGACCCCATACGGCCTCGCCGCAACGATGTGGACGCGGGACCTCGATCGGGCCCACCGCGTCGCCGAAGGGATCGAGGCGGGAATCGTTTGGGTGAATTGCTGGATGCTTCGCGACCTGCGGACGCCGTTCGGGGGAGTGAAGGCGAGCGGGGTCGGCAGGGAGGGTGGCGAGGAGGCGCTCCGCTTCTTCACGGAGCCCAAGAACGTCTGCTTCGCGATCGGAGGCGCGCGCCGCTAGTTCCGCTCAGGGGCGCACATCGGTCCGGCGGGCGTTCGGCACCCTTTCGGGACGGTTGGACCCGCCTCCCTCCGGATCGGGAATTCCCTCGACCGTAGCGACGTGGTCGAACATCCAGTGAACGCCGGGGGATGTCGACGTGCCGTCGCCGCCCAGCCAGAATCGAGGACCCACGTCCGCGCCGTTTTCGTACACCCCCTGAATCCAGGCGGCGTGCAGAAAGTAGCCGGTTCCCCGCGCCTTGCTCGTCTCGATCTCCGACTTCGTCTCCGAGACCGCCGACGACGTGAACACACCGGGTTCGTCGTAGTCGTCCCTACGCAACATCTCGTTGGTCACGCACGGGATCGAAGCGGGCGTCGGGCACGCTGCGTTGTGGACCAGCCGGACGTCGTACTCGTAGCTCCCGCTGAGCGGCGAAACGGAGCAGAGGAGGTTCGCGTTCGTCGCTTTGACGCGGGCGCACAGGGCGTCCCGGTTCGATGCGGTCGCGTTCGCGAGGATGGCGTGGTCGAACCCGCCGTGGGCGTGTTCGTTCGCGACGTCGACGAACACGTTCCGGTACCCTTCGTCGGTCAGCCAGCGGGTCAGGTTGTCGATCGCCGCGAAGAGGTAGCGGTTCGACGCGTCGTCGATCGTGATGTCTTGGTCGCGTTCCTGGTAGAAGTAGACGACGCAGGCCGTCATCCCGCGCGCGTCGAGCGCATCGAGGACTGCGCGGAGTCGGGCGAGCCCGTCGGGCTTCAGAGTGCCGTCGGCGTTGAAGAGGTTGTACTGCCGGCTCGTGTTCGGAGAGTTCCCGGTGCGCCCTCCCTGCACGCTGATCGACACCGACTCGATCCCGTGACGCTCGTAGGCGTCGAGCATCTCGATGAGGTCGTCCGTCGCGGTCTGGTCATGGATCGCGTTCGCCGCGCGGACTCCCCAGAGCTGCACGGTCGCGCCATTGATCTTCCAGTCGATCCCGGACGCGGTGAGGATCGTGCTCGACTCGGTCTTGCAGGCGGGCGAGCAGCCGTCCCAGGACCGGGTGTTCCCGTCGTCGCATTCCTCACCGGTCTGGATCGACCCGTCGCCGCACGCCGCATGCACCGAAGGCGCCCCCCACGCGATCGCCACAATCGCCGAGCAGGCGAGCATGGCGGTACCGAATCGGATCCTGCTGGCGCTCGTTTCCATGGTTCGACCGAGCGTAGCCCTGCATCATCGTTGCCAGGGCGGCGGGTCGAGGAATCCGTCCACGTTCCGAGGCTTTTCGCGGGCCACCTCCGGGTGGCATGACGAAATCGTCAGCCCTCCGCCCCGTATTGACGCGGTGGGCAGGGAGGTGCAACCTTTCGGCGCCCGGAGGATCTCGATGGCAGGGGAGTTCGTGAGCGGCCGAGCGCCGGAACCGGTGGGGGCCTTTCCGCACGCCCGCCGAGCCGGTCCGTTCCTCTTCCTTTCGGGCATCGGCCCGAGGAAGCGGGGATCGACCGAGATCCCCGGAGTCACGCGGGGCGCGGATGGGTCGATCGAGGCTTACGATATCGAAATCCAGACCCGAGCGGCCCTGGAGAACGTGCGCCTCGTCCTCGACGATGCAGGAGCTCGCTGGGACGACATCATCGACGTGACCGTCTTCCTCACCGATATGAAGAGGGACTTCTCGGCGTTCAATCGGGTCTATGCCGAACATTTCACGACGAACCGCCCCACCCGCACGACGGTCGAGGTCGGCGCGCTCCCGACGCCGATCGCCGTCGAGCTCAAGGTGATCGCCTGGATCGGGGCGGGGCGTTGATCCGATCGGCCCTCCGCCTCATACTCTCGAACGTACACGAGGAGGACCCCCCCATGTCCCTGAGATACCGCCTCTCGTTCGCCCTCTCCCTCCCCACCGCGTGCCTGCTCGCCGCCATGATCGGCTGCGGCGGCTCGCCCACGCAGGTCTCTGACACCGGTGGCGCCGCGCCGGCAGGGGAACCGGCGACCGGTGCCGACGACGCCGCGGCCGAACTCGCCGCCAAGGAAGAAGAGCTCGCTCGCCGCGAAGCCGCGCTCGCTCTCGAGGAGCGCGAGCGAGAGCTCGCCCGCCGCGAAGCCGAGCTGGCTGCCAAGGAGACGGCATCCAAGACGTCGAAGCCGACCAAGCCGTCCGCCGCCGCCGAGCCCCCGCCCCCGGCGAAGGCGACGCCCGTCGTCGTTCCCCCGGGGACGCGGCTTTCCGTCGAGTTCGTGTCCCCGCTCAGCACGAAGAC
>CAZVOE010000063.1:0-464 GCA_964628935.1 uncultured Acidobacteriota bacterium | reverse complement strand
GCCGGGCCGGAAGTGAAGAACTTCGCGCAACTGAAGGTCGGCGATCGCGTGGACGCGCGACTCGCCGAGGACCTCGTCGTCGACGGACGGCGCGTCGCCGCCGCCGGCGCCCGCGTGGAAGGCTCGGTGACGCAGGTCGTCTCCGGAAGTAAGAAGATCGGAGGAACGCCCACCCTCGGTGTGAACTTCGACGGCCTCGAGCTCGCCGGGGGAGGCATGGCTTCGATCTCCGGCCAACTCGTGCAGCAAGGGAAGAGCGACACGGCGAAGGACTCGGCGAAGATCGCGGGCGCCGCCGTCGCGGGCGCGATCATCGGACATCAGATCGACGACGACAAGGGGAAGCTCATCGGCGGATTGATCGGTGGAGCCGCCGGCACGGCCGCCGCCGCGAAGACCGGCGGGGAGGTCGAGGTTCCCGCGGGGATGGTCGTCGACTTCGTCCTCGACGCTCCGGTCCAGAT
>CAZVOE010000062.1:0-17523 GCA_964628935.1 uncultured Acidobacteriota bacterium | reverse complement strand
ACGTGCGGCCCATGGCGAGCACGCGACCTGACTCCGGATCGATCGATCCCGACCTGGCCGACCTGCTCGACGTGATCCGGATTCGTACCGTGCCCCTGCGCGAGCGCCGCGAGGACATCCCCGACCTCGTGCGCCGCCTCGCCCGGGACCTCTGCCGCGAGTACGGCAAGCCGGAGCGGACCTTCACAGCCGACGCCCTCGCTTCCCTACAGTCGCACGCGTGGCCGGGCAACCTGAGGGAGTTGAGAAACGTGCTCGAACGCCTCATCGTGACGTCCGCGGCCGACCCCGTCACGTGGCGCGACCTTCCCTCGCCGATCGGGCCGGCCGAGGCGCCCTCGGAGGATCTCTACGGGGACTTTCGTTCCCTCGCCGAGGGGACCGCCGCCTTCGAGCGCCACTTCCTCCGGCGGGCGCTCGCAGCGTGCGGGGGGAATCGGGAGGCCGCGGCCCGCCGGGCCGGGCTCGACCCGGCGGCATTCGAGGAGAAGATCCGGAAACTCGGGGTGGTCTGACCGAAAGCCGGTCCGAGGTCAGCGTGGGGAAAGCCGGGTCGCCCCCACGATCACCGCCGCCGACCCAAGCAGGGAGAACGCCGCCGCGACGAGCATCCCTCCCACCGTGATTCCCGCGAACCCCGGGAAGACCGGGAGAGCGGGGAACGCCGCGGTCGACCCGGCGAGGGCGGAAGCGGCGGCTCCGGCGAGGCCGCTCAGGAGGCCCGTCGCGCGCTCGACGTCGGGTGGTCGCAAGACCAGGCCGAAGCCGGACCCATCGAAGCGCCAGAGAAGTTGGCGGACGAACTCCAGCGCCGGAACGGCGGCGAGCCAGACCGCGAGGCGGAGCCCGCGGCGGAAGACCGTTCGCGGGAGGGTTCCGCGGCGCGGGGAAGCGCGGTTCGCGAGGGAGTCCATGATTCGTGCGCGGAGCGCCTCGTCGTCGATCGCTGCGTCCTCCATCTCGTTCAGGGCCTCCGCGAGGCGGCGCTCGCGCGCCAGGACGATCCGGCAGGCGGTGCACTCGGAGAGGTGACGCGCGAGGCGCAACGATTCGTCCGGC
Organism: uncultured Acidobacteriota bacterium; assembly: GCA_964628935.1. Taxonomy (GTDB): domain Bacteria; phylum Acidobacteriota; class Polarisedimenticolia; order Polarisedimenticolales; family DASRJG01; genus CAYLHQ01. The sequence goes on along the minus strand of CAZVOE010000062.1, from coordinate 16,464 downwards.
GTCGCTTCCCCGTCGACGGTTCTCCCGATCACGGCGGACAGCTCGGGACACGATTCGCCCATGGCTAGCCCTCCCGGTCGAGGACGTCGGCGAGACGGTTCCGGAGAATCTCTCTCGCCCGGAAGATCCGATTCTTCACCGTGCCGATCGGGATGCCGGTCGCCCGAGCGATCTCGTCGTAGCGGAGCTGCTCCCGGTGCCGGAGGTGGAGCAGCTGGCGGTACCGCCGCGGGAGCCTGCGGATCTCCTCGTCGAGGCGGCCCTCGAGCTCGCGGCAGCGAAGCAGCTGGTCGGGCGAGGGGTCGGCGGCACGGATGCGGGCTTCGGGACTCCCGTCCTCCCTTTCCCCACCGACCCGGGACGGGATCCTCACGCGGCGACGGCGGAGGTGGTCGACGGCGCAGTTGGACGCGATTCGGTAGAGCCAGGTCGAAAAGCGGTAGTTGGGATCGAAGGACGCAAGGGCGCAAAACGCCTTCAGGAACGTCTCTTGCGCGATGTCCGGGGCCGCCTCGCGATCGCCGGTCACGCGCGCCGCGAAGGCGAGGACTCCGCGCTGATGGCGGCCCACGAGTTCCGAGAACGCCTCACGATCGCCCGACAACACCGCCTCTACGAGTCGCTCGTCCGTGGATCGGTCGGCGGGAGAGGGGACGGGGGGAACGACGCGACTGAGAGCGGATCCGGCCGCACGGTTCATCTCGGTTCTCCGCGAGGGGCTCCCCTCGCGCCGGTCCCAGCATACGCGCGGGGGGCCGTCGGAGTTTCAGGCTTTCGGTTTCGGCCCGTCGCGGGAAGGACGATGCAGCGCGCCGCCGCTTCCGTGCCGTGTTAGGATGCGCCCACGGCCTGGGATCCCGGCCGGGGCGCGCCGACGGCCCTGGGGGGGATGGCGTGGACGGTCGTCCACCCGACGAGAAATCGCGCGCTCGCCTCCTCCGCGTCCTCTCGGACGATCGGCCGGAGCCCACCCGATGGCTCGAACGGATCTCGGGGTGGGGACGCCTCGAGGGTCGCGACCCGTTTTCCGCCGCTCTCGAAGCGCTTTTCCATGTGAGTCTCCCCGAGGCCGATGCGGCGGTCGTTTTCCGGAGCATTCTCGACCACCGCCGGGCGCTCGAGGAGCGTCTTGGCCGCGACCCCGGCGTCCGGGTGGCCGGCGTCGATTTCCTCACGAACATCGAGCCGCGATTGACGAACCCGGTCGTCGTGGACGAGGAGGACTGGCAGCGGGCGCTCCGATCGGCGCGTTCCGATCCGCTGACGGGACTCTACAACCGGGAGGTGTTCCACGCGACGCTCGTCCGGGAGATCCGGCGCGCCCACCGGTTTCGCACCGAGCTTTCGCTCGTTCTCTGCGACCTCGACGGGTTCAAGGAGGTCAACGACCGGTACGGGCACCTCCTCGGAGACCGCGTGCTCGAGCGGATCGGATCGCTCCTCAGGCGCTCGATCCGCGAGACGGACCTCGCGTGCCGCTACGGCGGGGACGAGTTCGGGATCGTTCTGCCGCAGACCGACCGACTCGGCGCGTTCGAGGTGGCCGAGCGGATCCGGGTCCTCGCGGAGACTCGGTTCGGGACGGAAGACGTGGAGGGGGTCCGCGTTGCGCTCACGTTCTCGGCCGGAATCGCGTCCCACCCGGAAGACGGCGCGACCGCCACCGAAATCGTCGCGCGCGCCGACGCCGCGCTTTACGACGCCAAGGCGGCCGGTCGGAACTGCGTCCGAATTCGCCACCCGGAGCGCCGGCAGGCGGTCCGCTACCCCGCGCGTCGTGACCGGACCGTTCTCCTCGAGGTTTCGGGCTCGGCGCCGCGCCCCGCCGTTCCGCTCGACGTCAGTCGGAACGGAATGCTCGTCGAGTGCGATGTTCCGGGACCGGACCGCGGATCGGTCGAGCTGCTCGTCGGGGCGACCGACGCGGCGGCGGGAGGGCGGCCGCACGTCCTCCGTGGAAAGGTCGCCCGGTCCGAACAGGGGGCAACGGGGAGGCGGCTCGGGCTCGTGTTCGAGGGTCCGATCCCGGAATCGGTCCGCGCCGAACTCGCCGCCCCGCGCCGCGCGCGCGACGCGCATCGGGGGGCGGCGTGATCGGCCGGGAGGAGGCGGCGAAGCTCCGCGACCAGCTCCTGAGCGCGTTGCGCGAGGACGCGAGCAACACCGAGAGGCTGCTCAAGCGCCTCGACGACCTCACATGGGAGAGCGGCATCTCCGCGCACGCCGCGCTCCTCCTGATCCTGACCCGCCTCGCGTTCGACGAGATGGAGGCGCGGCGGCACTGGGAGGGGATCGTCCGTCATCGGGAGGCGCTCGTGGCCTCGCTCGGGCGCGACGTCGGCCTTCGGGTCGCCGTGCTCGACTACTTCGTCAACGTGAACCGGCGCCTCGTCCGCCCGACTCTGATCGACCTCGAGCTACTGGACGAGACCGGGCGCGCGTCCGGGGTCGACACGCTCACCGGGCTCGCCGACGATCGGGCGTTTCGGGGCGCGGTCCAGGCCGAGCTCCGCCGGGCGAAGCGATACGCCCAGGCGACGTCCGTGGTCGTCCTCGATCTGGACGATTTCCGTGCGGTTCGCGAGAGGGTCGGGGATCTGGTCGCCGAGCGATTGCTCCGGGAGACGGCGATGGTCGTTTCGAACCAGATCCGGGACATCGATCTCGCAGCCCGCCCGGGGGACGACGAGTTCGCCCTCCTCCTGCCGCAGACCGATCGTTCGGGCGCCCTCCTCGTCGCCGAACGTTGTCGCGCGAGCGTCGAGTCGCACTTCGCCCGGCGGGAATCCGGCGGCCGGCCGGCCGGACTCGAGGTGTCGGCGGGGGTGGCCTCCTATCCGGCCGACGCCCGTGTTCCGGACGAGCTGCTCGCCCGCGCGGCGCAGGCGCTTTACGAGGCCAAGGCCTCCGGGAAAAACGTGGTGCGCGCCTGCACGGCCGAGCGGAGGCGTTTTGCGCGGTTCGACCTTCCCCCCGACCGGTGCGAGGTCGAGGTCCTCGCGCCCCGGGAGTCTCCCCCTTGGCCGGCCGCGAACCTTGCCCCGGGCGGCATCCTGCTCGAAAGCCCGGAGCCGCTCGAAGTGGGGGAGACCGTCGCCCTGCGGCTCCGAGGGGGACCGGCGGGACTCTTGTGCATGGAGGGGCGCGTGGTGCGCCTCGAACAGGTCTCGGCCCCCCCGGGAGCGACGGAGCCCAGGTTCGAGATCGGCATCGCCTTCCTCGCGGCGGAGGGGGACGCGGAACGGGCCATCCTCGAGTTCCTCGATCGGCTCCGCGAGGAGCGCCCGCGGGAGCCGGGGCCTTGAGGCGGTGGATGGCCCTCGACACGTCGACCTGGTGGGGCGGGGTGGCGTTGCTCGAAGAGACCGACGGCGAGATCCGTGAGGTCGCCGAGGTCCGCTTTTTCGTTCGCGACTCTCACGCTGCCCGCCTCCTCGCCGCCGTCGACGCGGCGCTCACCGCGGCGGGTTGGCGCCGCGAGGACCTCGACGCGTTCGCGGCGGTGCGGGGCCCGGGATCCTTCACCGGCATCCGGGTGGCGCTCGGGCTCCTCGCCGGACTCGCGGTCGCGAGCGAGAAGCCGTGCGTCGGTGTGGACGCGCTCGAAACGCTCGCCGAGGCGTTCGGTTCCGCGACCGCGGAACGGGTTCCCCTGCTCGACGCCTCGCGAGGGGAGGTCTACGGGGCGAGGTACGACACGTCGTCGTCGCCGCCGCGCGTCGTGCGGGAGCCCTGGATCGGGCCGCCGGAGCGCGCCGCGAGGCCGGGCGACGCGCCGGGGATCGCGTTCGGATCCGGCGCGGTTCTCCACCGGGAGCGGCTCGCACGAATCGGGCTCCCGGTGGCCCCGCGCCCCGCCCCGACCCGAGTGGCGGCCGCAGCCGGACGCATCGCGGCCTCGAGGTTCCGAGCGGGGGCCGAGGTTCCCTCCGAACTTTCGCCGCTCTACCTGAGGCCTTCGGATGCCGAGATCGGACGCCGCTAGACGCGAGCCGCCCGCCGGGGTGGTGCCCGGGTGGATGGGGGAGGACGATCTCGACGAGGTGCTGCGCATCGAGTCGCTGTGCTCCCCGTCTCCCTGGACGCGGGAGCACTTCGCCGCGACGCTCGAGTCGCGCGTCGCGCGGACCCTAGTGGCTCGTCGCGGGAAGCGGCCGGTCGCGTTCGTGTGCGGGACGTGGGTCGAGGACGAGGTGGAAATCCAAAATCTCGGCGTCGCGCCGCCGGAACGGCGCAGCGGGATCGGGGCGTTCCTCCTCGGGATCTTCCTCGAACGCGCACGGCGAGAGGGCTGCCGACGGGCTTACCTCGAGGTCCGCGCGTCGAACGAGGCGGCCCTCGGCCTTTACGCCGCGGCCGGCTTCGAGCGAGTGGGACGCCGAGCGGGCTACTATTCGTGTCCGAAGGAAGACGCGGTCCTCATGGCCGCGATTCTCGACGACCGCGATCCGGCGGTCGGGAGTGAGGAGTCGGGATGAACGACGCCGCAATTCGGGAAAATCTCCTCAGGAGCGACGAAGAGTATCGCCGGTGGGCCGCCAAGCACGAGGAGCTCGAGGCCCGCCTCCGCGTGCTTCGCTCGAAGCGACGCCTTTCCGAAGAGGAGCAACGCGAGGAGATCGACGTCAAGAAGAAGAAGCTGCAACTGAAGGACCGCATGGAGGCGCGCGTCCGACAGCATGCGGGGGCTTCCTTGAATCACGGGTCCTGACGTGCGGTTCGATCGCGCCGTGATCCCCTTCGCGGGAACGTCCGCGGGGGCGGCGCTCCTCGCGGGGTGGTGGACTCCGTGGGCGGCGCTGCCGTTCGCCCTCCTGTTTCTCTTCTGCCTGTGGTTCTTCCGGGATCCGGTTCGGAACCCTCCGGCGCGCGAGGGGATCCTCGTGAGTCCCGCCGACGGGAAGGTGATCCGCGCCGAACCGGACGCGATCTCGGTCTTTCTCAACGTGTTCGACGTTCACGTCTGCCGCTCCCCCGTCGCGGGCCGCGTCGAGCGCGTCGAGCACATCCCCGGCCGCTTCCTCGCGGCGTTCCGGGACCGGGCTTCGACCGAAAACGAGCGGGCGGTCCTCACCGTCGCCGGAGAACGAGGACCGAAGGTGACATTCACGCTCGTCGCGGGGCTCGTCGCCCGGCGGATCGTCTGCCGCGTACGGGTTGGGGAGACGGTGGGAATGGGACGGCGGGTCGGACTCGTCCGATTCGGGTCGCGGGTGGATCTCGACGTCCCGCCGGAGTTCGAGGTCGTCGTCCGTGTGGGGGAGCGGGTCACGGCGGGGGAGTCGATCGTGGCGCAGCGCCGCCGGAGCTAGGGCCGGCCCTTGGCCCTTCTCGAACCCGATCCGGTATAGTTCGGAGGGGCTCGAGGCCAAGATGGTGCCGACCGTTCGAAATCCGCGCCGGGGAGTCTATCTCCTGCCGACGTTCTTCACGACGGGAAACGTCCTCTGCGGATTCTTGTGCATTCTCGAGGCCCAGAGGGGCCACTTCGCGCATGCCGCGGTCTTGATCGTCGTCGCGGGGCTCCTCGACGCCCTCGACGGCCGTATCGCCAGGCTCACCGGATCGACCTCGGAGTTCGGCGTCCAGTTCGACTCGCTCGCCGACTTCGTCTCGTTCGGCGTCGCCCCGGCGCTCCTCTCCTTCTACTGGGGGTTGACCCCGTTCCGCCGCACCGGGTGGCTGATCGCGTTTCTGTTCGTCGTGTGCGCCGCAACGCGGCTCGCCCGCTTCAACGTGCAGAGCGCGGTCGCCGACCGCCGCTGGTTCGTCGGCATGCCCTCTCCCGCCGCCGCGGGAACGGTGGCGGCGGTCGCGTTCGCGCTTCCGGAGCCGACGAGCGAAGCCTGGATGAGCGCTCTCGTCGCGGTGCTCGTGACGACGGTTGCCCTTCTCATGGTGTCTCGGTTCCGGTACCGCTCGTTCAAGGACTTCGACCTGAAGAGCCGCCGCTCCTCGGTCTGGGTCGTCGGGATCGCCACGGCCCTCGCCGTCGTCCTGGCGGAACCGCGCTACGCCCTCGCGGCCCTCGCCTCCGTCTACCTCGTTTCCGGTCCGCTCGGGTGGATCGTTTCGACGGCCGGCCGCCCCGGAGGGCAGGGCGGACCGCCGGGGGGAGGGAAGGAGCTCCGGGATGCCTTCGGGAAACCCTGACCGCGATCGATGCCGCGTCGCGATCGTCGGGGCCGGCGGAGCGGTCGGCGGATGGGTGCGGGAAGCCCTCGCCGCCCACGGGGTCGCGGGGCACCGCGTCGATCTCTTCGGCGGTTCGCCGGGAGGGGAGACGGTGCTCTCGGAGTACGCCGGGGAGGCGCGGGTTCTCCAAAGCCTCGAGCCCGATTCGCTCGACGGACACGATCTCGTCATCTCGTGCGAGGCCGGGCCGCGCCTCAGGGTCCCGGAACGATCGCTTCTCATCTCCCTGTTTCCCGCGTCCGAAGGATCCGTCCTCGTGCACGAGCCGCTCCGGCCGCGACCGGAATCGGTCCACCGGGTCCGCGTTCCCGATTCGATCGCGGTCGTGCTCGCGGAGCTGCTCGCCCCGCTCCGATCGTTCGCGCCGCGGTCCGTCTCCGCCGTCGTCCTCCGCCCCGCCGCGGCCCACGGGGCGGAAGGACTCGACGAGCTGCGCGAGCAGACGGTGCGCCTCCTGCGCTTCGAGAGCCCTCCGACCGAGGTCTTCGGGAAGCCGCTCGCCTTCAATCTGATTCCCGAGCCGTTCGTCTCGGGCGCGCCGACGGGAGTGGGGAGGATCGCGGCCGATGTCACCGAGATCCTCGGTCCCGGCGCCCCCGAAGTCACCGCGCGCATGGCCACCGCCCCGTGGTTCCACGGGCACGTTCTCTTCGTGCGTCTCCAGGGACTCACCGCGGACCGCACCGGGCTGCGCGACACTCTCTCCGGGGCGCAGTCGGTGGAACTGCTCGACGACGGTTCGGGGTTCACCGCGGCGGACGGTCCGGAAGAACGGCGCACCGTGGTTTTCCACGCGGAGCGGGAGGGTGACGGCGCGTGGATCCTGGCGCTGGCCGCGGAGGCGGAGACCGCCGCGGCGAGACAGGCCGTTGCGGTGGCGGCGGCCGCGGGGAGGCTGTGATGCGTTCGCTCGCCGTCCTTTGGGTCTTCGTTTCCCCCGTTCTCGTCGCGGCGGCGGACGGCAATCCCGCCCCGCCGCGCATGCCGGGGGCGGTCGAGGCGGTCCGGGCGAGCCTCGAGGTCGAGAAGCACCTCCTCGACGAGGACCTCGCGCTCCTTCGAGCCGCCGCGGCGCGGCGCGCCGAAGCGATCTCGCGCGCGGCCGAGGCCTTCGATGCGCTCGATGCGATGCTCCGCGCCGAGGCTCTTCCCGACGCGGTTCGTCTCGAGAGCGCTCGGAAGGCGGTCGCCGACGCCGAGCGCGCTCGCGGCGACGCGATGGCGCCGGAGGCCGAAATCCTCGACCGGGTCATCGAGCGGAAGCGGAAGATCGCCCTCCTCGAGGAAAGGGTCGCCGTCCTCACGAGCCAGGCGGGGGAAGCGGCCGGACCGCTCTCCGCCGCCTGGGAGATCACCCTCCTGCCGTCGGGCCAGCGCGGCACCCTGTTTCTCACGCAAAACGGCGCGCTCGTGAGCGGCACGTACGCGCTCGACGGCGGGTGGTCGGGGAGCGTCCGCGGGACCGTGGTGAACCGGAAGGTGTTGCTCGAGCGGATCGACGCCAAGGTCGGTCGCTGGGGGACCCTCGAGGGCTACCTCGCCGCCGACGGCCGGAACATCCGGGGAACGTGGAGCCGCATGGAGCTCGCGGGGATGGACGGGGCCGAGGGACAGTGGATCGCCACGAAGTCCGAGGGCGAGGGACCCTGAGAATCCCGATGCCCGCGCCGTACGAGCTCCGACTCGCGGTCCGATACCTCCGCTTCCATCGGGGACGCGGCTTCCTCTCCGTGATCACCGCCATCTCGGTGGCGGGGGTGACCGTCGGCACCGCGGCCCTCGTCATCGCCCTCTCCCTCATGACCGGCTTCACCGAGGGCGTCCGCGAGCGGATCCTCCGGGGAAGCGCCCATCTCCAGGTGCTCTCCGCGGGCGAGTCGGGATTCCCGGACGCGCACCTCTTGGCCGGCCGCATCGAGCGTCTCCCCGGCGTTCGGGCCGCAGCCCCCGTTCTCTTCTCTCCCGCGATGGTCACGAACGAGGCGGGGGGGCTTCCCGCGTACGCGGAACTGTTCGGGATCGAGCCCGAGCGGCAGGCCCGGGTCGCGGACTTCGGAGGCGCGGAGCCCCTCGCGGTTCTCGCACACGCGACTCCCGAGGGACTCCCAGGGGTCGTCGTCGGCGCCGACCTCGCGAAGCGCTTGGGCGTCGCCGAGGGAGACGCCGTCCGTTTCACCGTTCCCCGGCTGCGGCTGACCCCCTTCGCCCCGATTCCCAGAACGCTCCTCGCGCGCGTCGCCGGGACCTTCCGGACGGACGCCTACCCCCAAGACGCGCAGCGCGTTTACGTCGATCTCCGGGAAGTCCGGCGCCTGCTGGACGCGGAGGGAGAGACTTCCTGGATCGAGGTGCGACTGGACTCGCTTCCGGACCTCCCGTCCCGCAAGCGCGAGATCCAGTCGGCGCTCGGGGCCGAGTGGGTCGTCGTCGATCTCCTCGAGCAGAACCGGGACATTCTGAGAGCGCTCAACACGGAGAAGCTGATCCTCTTCCTGGCGATCGGGCTGATCGTCGTCGTCGCTGCGCTGAACGTCGTTTCGACCCTGATCCTCATGGTCCACGACAAGGTGCGAGAGATCGGCGCGCTCACGGCGATGGGCGCGAGGGCCGGAGGGATCGCCTCGGTCTTCGTGCTCCAGGGGCTCGTGATCGGGGTGGTCGGATCGGTTCTCGGGATCGTGCTCGGGACGGCCGCGGCGTGGTGGCTCGACGCCTACGAGGTAATCCGCCTCGACCCCGACGTCTACTTCATCTCCCACGTGCCGTTCCGGACGCGGCCCGTCGACGTGGCGGCCGTTTCGCTCCTCGCCGTCGGCGTGTCGCTCGTCGCGACGATCTACCCGGCGTGGAAGGCGGCTTCGCTCCGCCCCGTGGAGGCGATCCGCCATGAATGAGCCCGTTCTCGAAGCCCGGAAGGTCGTCAAGTGGTACGAGGGACCGGTCCGGAGGGTGGAAGTCCTCCGGGAGCTCGACCTCGCCGTCCACGCCGGCGAGGCGGTCGCCGTCGTCGGGGATTCCGGGGTGGGGAAATCGACCCTCCTCCACGTCCTCGGAGCCCTCGACGCGCCGCAGAGCGGGGCGGTCCTCTTCGAGGGAAGGGACATCCTCGCGCTCGCGCCGGCCGAGACCGCGGCCTACCGGAACCGCGCGGTCGGTTTCGTTTTCCAGTTCCATCACCTCCTCCCGGAATTCACCGCCGTGGAGAACGTGGAAATGCCCTTCCACGTGGGGCGACGGCGGCCGGAGGGAGCCGCGAAGCGGACCCTCGAGCGGCTCGGCCTTTCCGGTCGCCTCGACCACCTTCCAGGCCAACTTTCGGGAGGCGAACAGCAACGGGTCGCCATCGCCCGGGCGGTCGCCGGCGGTCCCAGGGTCCTGCTCGCCGATGAGCCGACGGGAAACCTCGACCCGGGGACCGGCGCCCACGTCTTCGCGCTCCTGCGCGAACTGCAGGCCGAGCGGGGATTCGCCCTCGTCGTCGCCACCCACAGCGGGAGAGTCGCTGCGGGATGCGACCGCATCTTGCGCATGGACGAGGGCAAGTTGAGGCGGTTGGACGAACACGAGGCAAGGGCTTACTTTGATGGCGGCGGGTCCGGGGCGACCCCGGCCCCCGCATCCTAGGGGAGGTCCCTTCTCCATGTTCGAGAAATTCACCGAGAAGGCCAAGCGGATCCTCTTCCTCGCCCGCTACGAGGCGAGCCAGCAGGGAAGCAAGGTCATCGGGACCGAGCACATCCTCCTCGGCCTCCTGAAGGAAGGGGAGGAGACGACGCGGGAGCTTTTCACCCGTGCGAACGTCTCGATGGACCTGCTGCAGGCCGAACTCGAACGGCGCAGTCCCGCGCGCGAGAAGCTCTCGACTTCGGTGGAGATCCCGTTCAGCGAAGAGACGAAGAAGGTTCTCCAGTTCGGCGAGGAGGAGGCCGAGCGCCTGATGCATCCCCACATCGGGACGGAGCACCTCCTTCTGGGTCTCCTCCGTCTCGAGGATTCCGTCGCCGGCCGGATGCTCGCCGAGCGCGGAATGCGGCTCTTCGCCGTCCGCGAGGACGCGGTCAACATTTACAAGCGCCGCGCCCTCCCGAAGAAGAAGAAGGAAACGCCGTTCCTCAACGAGTTCGCGCGGGATTTCTCGGAGATGGCGCAGCGACGGGTCTTCGACCCCCTGATCGGGCGCGATACGGAGCTCGAGAGGGTGGTCCAGGTCCTCTCCCGGCGACGGAAGAACAACCCGGTGCTGCTCGGCGAACCGGGGGTCGGAAAGACCGCGATCGTCGAGGGTCTCGCGACCCGGATCGTCGACGGCGAGGTGCCTCCCTCCCTCCTCTCGAAGCGGATTCTGGCCCTCGATCTTTCGCTCGTCGTCGCGGGGACGAAGTACCGCGGACAGTTCGAGGAGCGGCTCAAGGGGATCATCGCGGAGCTCACCGCTTCCGACGACGTGATCATGTTCATCGACGAGATCCACTCCCTGATCGGCGCCGGTTCTGCGGAAGGGTCGCTCGACGCGGCGAACATCCTCAAGCCGACTCTCTCGCGGGGCGAGGTCCAGTGCATCGGCGCGACCACGCCGCGGGACTACCACAAGTACATCGAGAAGGACCGCGCCCTCGTGCGCCGGTTCCAGCCGATCACGATCCGGCCGCCGTCCGAGGAGGAGTCCTGCCGCATCCTCGAGGGGGTCAAGGAGCGCTACGAGCGATTCCACGGAGTCCGTTACGACGACGAAGCGCTCCGCGCGGCCGTCTACCAGTCGAACCGGTACATCACCGACCGGTTCCTCCCCGACAAGGCGATCGACGTGCTCGACGAGGCGGGCGCGAGGGTGAAGCTCGGCAAGCGGATCTCGTTCTCGGAGATCAAGAAGGTCGAGCAGGATCTGCGGCGCGCCGTCGACGGGATGAAAAACGCGCTCGCCCGGAAAGACTTCGACGAGGCGGTGGCCTTCCACGACAAGGAGGTCACCCTGCGGCGCAGGCACGAGGAGCTCAAGCAGCGTTACGAGGAGGAGGCCAACCGGATCCTCGACGTGACGAGGCCGGACGTGGAGGAGGTCATCGCCCGCTGGACCGGCATCCCCGTCCAGGCGGTGGCGGAGGAGGAAGCCGAGAAGCTCCTCCACATGGAGGAGCACCTCCATGAACACATCGTCGGGCAGGAGGAAGCGATTTCCGCGCTTTCGAGAGCGATCCGGCGTTCGCGCGCCGGACTCAAGAACCCGAACCGGCCGATCGGATCGTTCATCTTCCTCGGCCCGACGGGGGTCGGGAAGACCGAGGTGGCGCGGCAACTCGCCGAGTTCCTTTTCGGTTCCGAAAAGGCGCTCGTCCGGTTCGACATGTCCGAGTACATGGAAAAGCACGCGATCGCGAAGATGATCGGCTCGCCTCCCGGTTACGTCGGTCACGAGGAGGGGGGGCAGCTCACCGAGCGGATCAAGCGGAAGCCCTACGCGGTCATCCTGCTCGACGAGATCGAAAAGGCCCACCCCGACATCCTCAACATCCTCCTCCAGGTCCTCGAGGACGGGATCATCACCGACGCCTACGGGGAAACGGTCGATTTCAAGAACACGATCGTTCTGATGACCTCGAACATCGGATCCCAGCACGTCGCGCGAACGGGCGGGAAGCTGGGATTCAAGAGCGCCGACCAGGCCCAGGCGTTCAAGGACCGCCGCGACCTCGTCATGGGGGAGATGAAGCGGACCTTGAGCCCCGAGTTCATCAACCGGATCGACGACGTCGTGGTCTTCGATGCGCTGACGGACGATCAGATGCGGCAAATCACCCGCATCCTGATCCGGCGCCTGAACGCGGGACTCGTCGACCGGAACGTGCAGGTCCAGGTCTCCGACGAGGTCTGCGACTGGCTCGTGCGGACGACGTGCCAGGACCGATCCTACGGGGCGCGACCGCTCCGGCGGGCGATCCAGCGGTTCATCGAGGACCCGCTGTCGGAGGCCCTCATCCGGGGCACCCTCGGCGCGTCTCCCGGCACGGTCGAGGTGTACCTCCAGGAGGACCGCCCCGCGTTCCGGAGTCCGGTCGAGGCGCAGACCGGTCCGTGAACCCTACGCCGGTCGACTGAGGCGCACCCCACCCGAGCGCAGTACAATGGCGCGCTTCCCGGGCCCGCCCCGGGTCGGCACCGTGCGAGGGGGCGGTTCGGGCGGCGGGTGTGTCCCGGCCGCGAATGGGTGGCGTTGCCCTGATGAAGGTTCATCCAGTACGGGTCGCCGCGGCGATCGTGGCGGTGCTGCTCGCGACCCGCGGCGATCTTCGCGCCCAGACCGGAACGATCGAGGACATCCAGGTCGTCGGCCTCGTCCGCATGACCGACGAGGCGTTCGCGAGGGCGTTCGGGATCGAGGAAGGAGACCCTTACGACGTCCGGCGGGTGCAGACCCAGTTCCGCCGCCTGTGGGACCTCGGGGTCTTCGAGGATCTCTCGATCGAGGCGGCGGACGGCCCCGGCGGGGGGAAGGTCCTGATCGTCAAGGTGACGGAGAGAAAGATTCTCTCGTCGGTCACCTACGAGGACAACAAGGTCCTCACCCGGACGGCGATCGAAGACGGACTCAAGGAACGCAAGGTCTCGCTCGAACTCGGGAAGCCGCTCGACCGAAAGGACCTCTTCGACGCGGCCCAGACGATCCGCGACCTTCTCGGGGCCAAGGGCTATCTCGATCCCGTGGTGAGGACCCGTCTCGAGGCCTCGACCCAGACGTCGGTGGGGGTTCACTTCCTGATCCGGCCGGGAGCCAAGACGAAGATCAAGGAGATCGACTTCGTCGGGAACACCGTCTTTTCCGATCGCCAGCTCCGCGGGAAGATGAAACTCACCAAACCGCATCGCTGGTACTGGCCGTTCTCGTCGAAAGCGCTCTACTACCCCGCCAAATGGGACGCCGACGCCGGCGGACTTTCGGACCTTTACAAGAACCTCGGCTACCTCGACGTGGAGATGAGGCCTCCGGTCGTCGAGATCCGAGAGAAGGTGAAAGAGGGGGAGGCCGCGAAGCCGGTTCCGGAGATCGAGGAATTGCCGCCCGTGGAGAAACCGGAACCCGCGCCGCCTGCCGGGGCCTTGTCGAAGAAGGAGGAGAAGGCCAGGAAGAAGGCGGAGAAGAAGGCCGCCAAGGCGGCCCGGGAGGAAGAGCCCAAGGTGAAGCGGTGGGCCCACTTGACCGTCGAGGTGGTCGAAGGGCCGCAGTATCGGGTCGGCGACGTGACCGTTTCGGGGAACAAGGTCTTCGACGAGAACCAGATCCTCGCGAGGGTCTTCCTGCGCAAGGGGCAGGTATTCAACAAGAGCTTGCTCGACTCCTCCGTCAAGCAGATCCAGCTCGGCTACGAAAATCGCGGCCATGCCTACGCCACCGTCCGCGAGGAAACGACGCGTCGGACGGGGGAGACGGTCGCCGACATCCGCCTCATCGTCAACGAGGACAAGCCCTACTTCGTCTCCCGCATCGAGTTCACCGGGAATACCTCGACGCAGGACCGGGTGCTTCGCCGCGAATTCCAGATCGCCGAGGGGGATCTCTTCAACCGGAGCCTGCTCGACCTCTCCCTCGCGAAGGTGACGCAGCTCGGCTACTTCGAGACGAAGAAGGAGAACCTGATCATCGAGCCGGTCGAGGGGACCGATCGCGTGGAGATCACCGTTCCCGGCGAGGAGAAGGGGCGGAACGAGATCCAGATCGGCGGCGGGTACAGCGGGGTGGACGGAGCGTTCTTCACGGGGTTCTACTCGACCCGGAACTTCCTCGGCCGAGGTCAGATCGTCTCCGTGTCGCTCCAGCTCGGCGGGCGCGCGAACCGCTACGTCCTGTCGTTCCAGGAGCCGTGGTTCCTCGGACGCCCGTATCTCTTCGGCGCGAGCATCTTCAAGCGGGACGTCGACTACGGCTCCAACCAGCGGTCGACGAGCGAGGGGGCCGGTCTCGCGCTCGGTCGCCGGGTCGGGATCTTCGGGAGCGTCGGCGTGCGGTACGATCTCCAGCGCGTGCGCTCGACCGGATTCACGTTCGACGGAAGCGAGGCCGAGAACCGGATCGCGAGTGTGACCCCCACCTATTCCTGGAACCGGATCAACGATCCGTATCGGCCGAGCCGCGGCTGGTCGGTCGGCGCCGACCTGACGATCGCGGGAGGACCGCTGCGCGGGGATACGAACTATCTCCGGCCCCGGCTCCTCTACACGGGGTACTACCCGGCGTTCGGCCGAGGGTTCTTCGGACTCCACGGCGAATTGGGTTACATCCGGCCGTGGCAAGGGGGGTCTGCCGACAACACCGCGAACGTCGAGGGCATTCCGCGATTCGACCGGTTCTGGCTCGGCGGAGACACGCAAGGCCCCCGGATCTTCGAGACGCGTTCGGTGACCCCGCTGCGCTACATCAAGCTCGACGAGTACGGCCGAATCGTCGAGACGACCGCGGATCCCACCGGCCGTCCCGCGAGCGACTTCGACCGGAACGGCGACGGACTCGTGAACCGGGCCGACCTCGTCGACGTCGGCGGAAACCGGTACGCCCTGCTCCAGGCGGAATACGTCCTTCCGGTGGCCGGCCCGTTCGAACTCGCCCTTTTCGTCGACGCCGCGAACGTCCTGTTCGAGGACGACAGCTTCGGATTCGACGAGCTTCGAGCGTCCGCGGGCGTCGAAGCGCGATTTTACATCCCGGTCTTTCCCGTTCCCCTCCGCCTGATCTACGGTGTCCCCCTTCGGGAGCTGCCGGAGGACCGTACGAGCGGTTTCACGTTTTCCATCGGGCGCAGTTTCTGACCGGCGCCCTCGAAAGGAGTTCTCTCGTGCGTCGTGCATGGATTCTCCCCCTGGTGCTCGTCCTCGCCGGAGGGTCGGTGTTGGCCCAGTCGGGTGGCGCCAAGATCGGCGTGTTCGACCCCAACCGTCTCCTCCAGGAGACGGAGGAGGGGAAGCGAGTCTCCGCGCAGATCACCCAGTACCGGGACGCGAAGCAGGCGGAGCTGGATCGCAAACGGAAGGAGATCGTCGATCTCCAGACGCAGCTCCAGACCCAAGGCCTGTCGCTCTCCGCGGAGAAGCGGGCCGAGCTGGAAAAGCAGGCCCAGAAGAAGTCGCTCGAACTGAACAGTGCGGTCGAGGCCGCGCAGCGCGAGGATCAGCTCGAGACGACCGAGGCCCTCTCGAAGTTCCAGAACCAGATCATGGGGGTGCTCGAACAGTTCGCCCGGGAGGAAGGCTTCGACATCATTCTCGAAAAGAGCCTCGTCGCGTTCTCCGCGCCCTCCGTCGACGTCACCTCGATGCTCGTCGAGCGCTTCAACGCCGTCCTTCCGGCCGCCCCGCCGGAGCCGCCGAAGGCCCCCTAGGCGGAGGCCGAGGAGACTCCGTGGAGGCCAGGGTGTTCCGGCTCGCCGACCTCGCGGCCCGTGTCGGGGGACGTGTCTCGGGCGACCCCGAGCGGGAGATCCGGGGGATCGCGACCCTCGAGCGGGCGGAGGAAGGCCATCTCGCTTTCCTGACGAACCCGCGGTATCGGAAGGCCGCGGAATCGACCCGGGCCGGGGCGATCCTCGTCGGCGAGGGGGTGGAACTGGCCGGCCGGGATCTCCTGGTCGCGGAGCATCCCTACGTCGCGCTCGCGGAAATCCTCGAGATCTTCCATCCCGAACCGGCGGTCGTCCCCGGCATCTCTCCGGACGCGAGGATCGGCGCGGGGGTCCGCCTGGGACGGGACGTCTCGGTCGCCGCGTTCGCCGTCGTGGGCGACGGCACCGAGATCGAGGACCGGGTGGTGATCGGTCCCGGTTGCGCCGTCGGGGAGGAGTGCGTGCTGGGAGAGGGCACCCGGCTCCATGCGAGGGTCGTTCTCTATCCCCGAACGCGCATCGGGAGGCGGTGCATCGTGCACTCGGGAGCGGTGCTCGGCGCGGACGGCTTCGGCTTCGCCACCCGGGACGGAACGCACCGGAAGATTCCGCAGGTCGGACGCGTCGTCCTCGAGGACGATGTCGAGATCGGCGCGAACACCGCGATCGACCGAGGAGCGGTCGACGACACCGTCATCGGCGCCGGGACGAAAATCGACGATCTGGTGATGGTCGCCCACGGCGTTCGCATCGGGCCCGGGGGCCTGCTCGCGGCGCAGGCGGGAATCGCCGGGAGCACGCGTCTCGGGTCCCACGTCGCCATGGCGGGCCAGTCGGGGGTGATTGGCCATCTCGAACTCGGCGATCGCGTCGTGGTGGCGGCGAAGGCCGCGGTGTTCGACGA
>CAZVOE010000061.1:0-17533 GCA_964628935.1 uncultured Acidobacteriota bacterium | reverse complement strand
CTCGCGCGCGCGGGCGCGGTGCCCTCGCTCGTGGATCTACTCCCGGGCGGGCCGGCGCCCGTCCGGGAAGCCCCTCTCGAGCTGCGCGAACCGGCCGCGCCCCGCCACGACCCCGCGCTCCCGCCGGCCCCGCAGCGCACGGGCGCGCCCCCGCGCGAGGATCGGCTCGACGACCGTCCTCGCGTTCAGGCGCTCGCGCAGCACCGGGACTCGTACATCGTCGCCTCCGACGAGCGGGGCCTCGTTCTCGTCGACCAACACGTGGCGCACGAGCGGGTCCTCTACGAGCGCTACCTGGCAGAGGCGGTGGCCGACCGCGTGTCGGTCCAGCGGTTGCTGTTCCCGGTCCTCCTCGAACTGGCACCCGACGAGGCCCTCCTCGCCGAAGAACACGCGGAGGAGCTTCGCCGACTGGGGTTTCCGCTCGAACCGTTCGGCGGAAACGCGTTCCGGATCGAGGGAATTCCCTCGCTCGCCGTCGGCCTGGATCCGGCGGGCCTGCTCCGAGAGCTTCTTCGCGACGCGTCGTCCGCGCGCTCCGCGCGAGCGGACGCCGAGGCGCTCCGGCACCGGTTCGTGACGACCGCCGCGTGCAAGGCGGCGATCAAGATCCACCATCCGCTGAGCCGCGAGGCGATGCAGGGGCTGCTCGACGACCTGTTCCGAACGGCGAACCCGACGACCTGCCCGCATGGGCGGCCGATCCTGTTCCGCCTCGAGGACGAATCGATCGAGCGCGCCTTCCGGCGACGTTGACGGGCGGGGGTTCCCCCCGTATAAAGACGGCCATGCGCGCTTGGGCGGTCGCGTGTGCGGTGTGGGTGTCGGCTCTCCTGGGGCCGGTTCACGCCGAGCATCTCGTCGTCTTCGGGGACGGCCGAACGATGCCGGTGGAGGGCTTCCACTTCGAGGGGGATCGGGTGCGTCTCGCGTTCCGGGGCGGCGGAGAGATCGCGGTTCCGGTCGCCTCCCTCGCGCGCATCGAGCGGGCCCCGGACGCCGCCGCGGTGGAGCCGGACCCGCTTCCGGTCGCGGACGTCGAATCGCTCGCGCGGCAACTCGGTGTCGACGACGGCTGGCGGCGCGACGCCGGGAGGTTCGCCGACCTCATCGCGGCCGCGGCGAAGCGGCACGAACTCGATCCTTGGCTCCTCACCGCCGTGGCCAAGATCGAGTCCGACTTCGATCCCTTCGCAGTCTCCCATGCGGGAGCGTGCGGTCTGCTCCAGTTGATGCCGGCGACCGCGAAACGGTTCGGGGTGCGTAACGTCTTCGACGCCGCCGAGAACGTCGAAGGGGGCGCGCGCTACCTGCGGTGGCTCCTCGACCGTTTCGACGGGAAGCGTGACCTCGCGCTCGCCGCATACAACGCGGGGGAGGGCGCG
This sequence comes from uncultured Acidobacteriota bacterium, assembly GCA_964628935.1. Lineage (GTDB taxonomy): Bacteria > Acidobacteriota > Polarisedimenticolia > Polarisedimenticolales > DASRJG01 > CAYLHQ01. The sequence continues at coordinate 16,148 of CAZVOE010000061.1, read as the reverse complement.
GTGGACCGCCACGGAGGGATCCCACCGTACCGCGAGACGCTTCGTTACGTGGGGCAGGTCCTCCGGGGAGCGATCCGTCCCGATTCGAGCCGGGAGGAGGATCCCTCAGCGCTCGCGCCGTAGCGCTCGGAGGGCGGCGCGGGCGCACGGAACCAGCGCTTCGGCCGCGAGAAGGGGGGCTTCGCCCTCGGTCCGGACGACGACGCGGTCTCCCTCACGCCGGGCCACGGCGGTCACCTCGAACGCCACGGGGCCCGCGGCCGGTCGGCCGGAGAGGATCTCCTCCCAGCCGGCTGCCACGAAGGGGGAGCGGCTCCACGCCTTCCAGTTCCCGGGTCCGAGTGCGGCGAGCCGGGCGGGGGGCCGAGCCGTCGTGCCTTTCCTTCGGCGATCGATCGCCTCCCGAAGATCCTCCGGACGGAGGGCGGCGAGGAGCACGTCGCCGTCGACCGCGAGCGCGACCGCGATGGGGGCCTCCGCTTTCGGGCGCCAGGATCCGATCACGACGCCGCGGTATCGGGTCACCTCGATCGCGTCGGCCAACATGCCGAGCGCGAACGCGCGATCGAGCACGTGGCGGGCCTCTTCGGGACGCCGGAGGTCGACCGCGGCGATCAGACGGGGGATCCCGTCCGCGCGCGGTTCGGAGAGAGCGAAGACGACCGGGCCCGCGATCGAGCCCGCAAGCGCCTCGCGCACCGGAAGGTCGAGCGCTCGCTCCACCGCCGCCAGCGTGTCGCAGTTCTCGCCGGATCGCGCGGAGAGCGCAGCCTCTGGATCGAGCAGAAGCCAGCTGACGAGATCGGGATCCGGAGGAAGGGCGCTCCAGCCCCTCGCATCCGCCCCCGAAGCGCCGGCCCCGTCCAGGATCTTGAGAAGGCTGTCCGGCCCGCAGTCGATTTCCCAGCGCTCGCGCAAGGTTCGCCCCACGCGTGTGTGTGTACCGACCGCGCTTTCGGGAACGACCCCGCAGGGAACGGCGTCGAGCCGCTCCACGAACCGTTCGAAGATCTCGCGGGGCCGCAGGAGAAGAGTGCATGCGCCGTCGGGGGGGGTGGCGGCGGCCGGGAGAGCCCGGGGAAGCTCCCCCGGTCCGGCCGTTTCGCGCGACCCGAGGATCTCCCAGGGACCCGCCCCTCGGTCGGTCTTGCCGGCCCATGCGACCCATCCCTGTCGGTAACGAGCGACCACCCCCGGCGCTCCCGCCTGCGCTCCCTCTGCGGCTGCGCGGAGGTCACGGGAGAGCCCGCGGTAGACCGGCCACTGCCGCGTCTCGGTGCCGAGCCCGGAGAGGTCGCGCGAAACGAGCGCGAACCGAAGTCCCTCGGAGGAGAGGGGCGGAAGGACGGGACGGGTGAGAACCGGGCGTCGCGCGGCGAGCCGTGCCGCTCCCCAAGCGAGGATCACCGCTGCCGCGAAGACGGCGGCCAAGCGGAAGGCGGCGCCGCGATCGGTCATGTCCCCGACCGGAAGGGGGTCGACTGACCATGGTGGGCCGCCTCCCGTCCCGGAAACGGCGCCGACTCCGCCGCCTTCCGGTACAGGACCAACGCCTCGTTCCTCCGACCTTGCAAGTCGAGAGCCCTCGCCGCCAACAGGCGGCATGGACCGACCCAGGAAGGGGGCAGAGCGGAGGCCGACGCTTCCGCCCTCTGGAGCCAAAGCCAGGCGTCCTCCGGTTCCGACGCCTCGAGGAGCGCTCGTCCGGCGACCAGCGCCGCCGCCGGGTCGGAGGGATGCCGTTCCGCCAAGCGGACCGCGCTGCCGACGGAGACGGAGGGAAGCGAGGATCCGGGAGGAGCGATCACCTCGACCACACGGTTCCACGCCGGGGTCGCGAGGACATCCTTGGCCTCGGACAGGAGTGCGATCGCGTCCTCGCGCGTGCTCGCGGGGAGGGCTTCGCCCTCCGCGAGGAGCGCCTCGAGTCGCCGCGCGGCGAGATCCGGCCGGAACATCGCGAACTCTGCCCGAGCGCCGAGCAGCGCGAGAGCCGCTAGGACCGAGAAGTCCGCAGCCGGATCGCGCGTCGCCTCGGCGTTCGCGACGCGAACGTGCTCCAGGGCGCTCTCGGGTCTCGCGAGCGCGAGGTCGAGACGAGCCGCAGCGTATCGGACGGCCACCGAGTCGCCCGCTTCGCGGAGGGCGTGGGCCATCTCCCGGAGTGCGTCGTCGTAGCGCCGGGTCTTTCGGTGGGAGTGGACCGTGACCAGAAGGAGCCTCGCATCCAAGCGAAAGTACGTGCTCTCGGAGGCCGCCCGCTCGAGCTGTCGAAGGCCCAAGACTTCGTCGCCCCCCGGCAAGAACAGAAGGGCCCGGAGCCCCTTCACGAACGCGGAGACCCGGTCGGCCATGTAGTTGTACGTCCCGAGTGCGAAAAGAAGGTCGGTGCCGCCCGGGTCGTCTCTCATCGCCCGTTCGAGGGTTCGCTTCGCCTTGCCCGCTTCGAACGCGGCTGCGAGAGAACGCCGCTCCCACGCCCGCAGCTGCGCGAGAAGAAGGTGCGCGGTGCCGGCCCAAGTCCCCGCTTCGCCCGACCTCTCGGGGGGAAGACGATCCGCGAGCTCCACGGTTCGGAGGAGGTTCGCCTCGAATCGCTTCATGAGGCGCGGGTCGTCGGGGTCGTAAAGGAGCGCCCAGTAGTCGACGTACGCCATGAAGAACGGGGTTCGCGGATCGGAGGGATCGGCGGTCGCCTCCGCGAGGATCGAGCGAGCCCGCTCGAAACGGCCGTCGTGGACCTCGGCCAGCGCCCGGAGCCGGGGATCGGCGGCGGCGGGCGCGTCCCCCCCCGTCCCGGCGGAAGCCCCCAAGGACGCGGCGAGGACGGCGAGGATCCAGGCGAACGGGCGCAAGGACTTCCCTTTCAGGGACCGGCACCTATATTGTAGGGCGTCTAGAGTATAGGTCGTGCGCCGCGTCCGCGACGCCGGGACGGAGTGTTGGAGTGCAGACGCCCTTCAGCAGCTACACGCTCGCAGAGGTCTTCCGGGATCTGTACCTCGGGGAGCGCTCCGGCGTCCTCCACCTGTCGCGGGGGGAACTCCACAAGCGGATCTACTTCGACCGGGGGATGATCCTCCATGCCGAGTCGAACGCCGAAGACGAGGATCTCGGCCGTCGGCTGGTCAGCGAAGGAAAAATCTCGCCGGGCGCTCTCGCCGAGGCCCGGCGCAACGTGAGCGAGACGAAAGACCTCCCGCAGGCGCTCATCAACCGCGGGCTGATCGGGAAAGAGACCCTCGCGCACACCGTGAGGTTCCTGGTGGAGCGGGTCGTCCAGTCGGTCTTCCGCTGGGAAGGAGGGACGGCTCGTTTCGAAGAGGGATGGCTGATCCAGGAGATCCTCGAGAGCGACATCTTGCTCACGTTCGAGGTCATTCTGAAAGGGATCTCGGCGATGGGCGATTTCGACCCGATTCGGGAGGCTCTCCGGGGGCTCGAACCGCGGATCAAGGTCAAGACGCCCTCCTCGGTCCCGGTCGAGCGGCTCGCCCTGTCTCCGGCCCACGGGTACATCCTCTCCCGCGTGGACGGCACGACCCGCATCCAGGACGTCCTCGCCCTGCTTCCGCCGGGAGAGGAGGACCTCGCGTGCCGGTTCCTGTATGGCCTGCTCGTGATGGGCGTTCTGACCCTGGACCCGCCGCCGGGGGAGGGCGCGTTCCGCGTTTCCACGATCCTGCGCGACCACGCCGACGGGGTCGCGCTCGAGCGGGAGCAGGAACGGCTCGTTCTCGAGGCGGTCGAGGCGATCCGCGGAAAACAGCCGAACGAGGTGCTCGGCGTGCCGGCGGACGCGTCGCGCGAGATGGTCGAGACCGCCTACGAGGAGGCGAAATCCCGCTTCGGGAGGGACCGCCTTCTTCCACGCGTGCGGGAGAAGCTCCGCGCCGAGGTCGCGATCTTGGAAAGCCGTTTCGTGGAGGCCTATCTCAGCCTGACCCAGGCTCGACCCGCGTCCGCCCCCGGCGGCCAGGAGTCGCCCTCGGGGAGTGGACCGGAATCGGCGAGTGACCTGCTGGTGCGGGTCGAGATGGACAAGACGCAGACGAAGCGTGCCCTCGAAGAAAACGTTCGTCTCGCCGACTCCTACCATGCGAAGGCGCGGAAGTTCGCGAGGGACGGCGATTACCACAACGCGATCCAGTACGCGAAGCTGGCGATTTCCTACACGCCCGAAGACGCTCGGCTGCACTTCCTCTTGGCGGAGTGCCAGGCGAAGAACCCGGAAAACCGCTGGCAGCGGATGGCGGAGTTGAGCTATCGCCGCGCCGCGGAACTCGATCCGTGGAACACCGAGTATCGGATCAGCCTTGGTCGCTTCTACAAGCGACAAGGACTGACCCTCCGGGCGCGCAAACTTTTCGAGGAGGTCCTCGAGATCGTTCCTTCCCACGAAGCCGCCCGCAAGGAGTTGGCCGGGCTGCGTTGACGTCGCCGGCGCTGCTTGACACCGGAGGGGGCGATGCTACAATCGCCGCTTCGTTCGGGGCTGGGATGTTCCTGGATTTGAAGGACATCGGCCCCGAGGGCCGCTCCTTCGAGGGCGAGGTTCTCGTTCCCGAAATGGAGCGGTACCACGGGGAGGCGGTGCGCGTCTCGGCGGCGCGAATGAACCTTCGCGTCGATCGCCGGGAAGGCGGCCTCGAACTCGAGGGGCGTCTCGCCGCTCGGGTCGGCTTGTCCTGCGGCCGGTGCTTGGCGTCGTTCGAGTGGCCGTTCGACCTTCCGCTCGCCCTGCGTTTGATGCCCGGTCCGGAGGAGGAGAACGAGTTCGCGGAGGCGGACGATGACGGGGAAGGCGACTCGGTCGACGTGTGGCATCTCGAGGGGCAAGCGCTCGATCTGGTCCGTTTGGTTCAGGAGTTCGTTCTGCTGCAGATTCCCCTGAAACCGATCTGTAGGCCGGAGTGCAGGGGGCTCTGCCCTCGCTGCGGGGCGGACCGGAATCGCGCGGCCTGCGGATGTGACTTGCGAGGCGAAGATCCTCGGTTGGCTCCGCTCTCGGAGCTCAGGAAGCGGCTCGGCTCGAACTGAGACCGGTCGCGGAGACGGAAACATGCCGAATCCGAAACGACGCCATTCGAAAGCCCGTCGCGACAAGCGGCGGGCGCACGACGCCCTCGACGCTCCGGCGATGTCGGTCTGCCCGAACTGCCAGGAGCGCAAGCTGCCGCACCGTGTCTGCCCCCATTGCGGCTACTACAAGGGACGCGAGGTCGTGAAGACCAGCGCCGTCTGATCCCGACGCTCGGCGACCCTCCGCGGTCGGCATGCGAACGGCCCCATTCACTCCCGGCCTCTCGAAGCGGAGGAATCCGATGGAGTCTCGAAGCGCGGTCATCGTCGGAACGGGCATGTCCGTGCCCTCCAGGGTCGTGACCAACCGCGACTTGGAGGAAATCGTCGACACGAGCGACGAGTGGATCGCGACGCGCACCGGCATCCGCGAGCGACGGATCGCCGTCGAGGGGGAGGTCGTCTCCCAGTTCGCCATCGAGGCCTCCCGCCACGCGCTTCGGGCGTCGGGGGTATCCGCCTCCGACCTCGACCTGATCCTCTGCGCCACCGTCACTCCGGACGCTCCGATCCCGGCGACCTCGTGCCTGATCCAGCACGCGCTGGGGGCGAAGTCGGCCGCCGCATTCGACATGCAGGCGGGCTGCTCCGGGTTCATCTACGCGCAGTCGGTCGCAAAGCAGTTCATCTTGACCGGGAGGTGCCGCTACGTCTTGGTCATCGGAGCCGAGCTCCTCAGTAAGTTCCTGGACTGGAAGGACCGAACCACCTGCGTCATCTTCGCGGACGGCGCGGGCGCCGTCGTGATGGGGGCGGGGGAACCGCCACGCGGCGTCCTCGCTTCCGCCATGCACACCGATGGATCGATGTCCGACTTCATCGTCCTCGAGGGGGGGGGCTGCAAGCTTCCTCCGACCGTCGAAACCGTCGAGAGGGGCCTCCACTACATCCGAATGCGCGGCAACGAGACCTTCAAGATCGCGGTGCGCAATCTCGAGGAGGTCTCGAGGGCGGTCCTGGACGAGGCCGGCCTCACCCCCGCGGACGTCCGTTGGTTCATTCCTCACCAGGCGAACAAGAGGATCATCGATGCCGTGGCGAGCCGCCTGGGGATTCCCGAAGAGCGTTGCTACGTAAACATCGACCGATACGGAAACACCTCCGCCGCATCGATTCCGATCGCGCTCGACGAAGCCGTGAGAGCCGGGAAGGTGCGCCGGGACGACGTCGTCCTGATGGCCGCTTTCGGCGCAGGACTGACGTGGGCCGCGAGCGTGGTGCGATGGTGAGTCCGTTCGCGGCTCTCTTTCCCGGGCAGGGGTCGCAGTACGCGGGAATGGGCCGCGATCTCGCCGACGCGTTCCCGGAGTCGGCCGAGGTGTTCCGACGAGCGGACGAGGTCCTCGGCGAGGACCTCTCCGGACTGTGCTTCTCGGGAACCGACGAGTCCCTCGCGCGCACGGAGTGGACGCAGCCGGCGATCTTGACGGTCTCTACCGCGGCGTTCGCCGCGCTCCGTCGGCGCGGCGCGGTTCCGATCGCGGCTGCGGGGCACAGTCTCGGCGAGTGGACGGCCCACGTCGCGGCGGGAACGATTCCGTTCGCCGACGCCGTTTCCGCGGTGCGGTTGCGCGGCCGTTTCATGCAGGAGGCGGTGCCGCTCGGCGTTGGGGCGATGGCCGCCGTGGTCGGTCTCGACGCTCGAACCGTCCTCGAGGTGTGTCGCCGCGCCGAGGACGGGGAGACGGTGCGGCCCGCGAATTTCAACGGGGCCGGGCAAATCGTGATCGCGGGCCACTCGGCCGCGGTCGAACGGGCGGCGGCGCTCGCGCTCGAAGCGGGGGCGAAGCGCGCGGTCCGTCTCTCGGTGAGCGCTCCCTTTCATTCCCCGCTGATGCGCCCTGCCGCCGAACGGATGGCCTCGGTCCTCGCCGATCTCCCCTTTCGAGATCCGGAGATACCCGTCTGGACCAACGTGGACGCGACACCCGTGCGGACCGGAGAGGCCGCGCGATCGACTCTCCTCCGCCAGATCGACGCGCCGGTTCGATGGGAAGAGGAGATCCGGAACATGGTCGACTCGGGGATCGACACGTTCGTCGAGATCGGTCCGGGGCGAGTCCTTGCGGGTCTCGTCCGAAGGATCGCGAAGGGTGCGACGGTCGTTTCGGTCGCGGACGCGGAAGGCGTATCCTCCGCGCTCGCTCTCTTGGAGGTGCGAACGTGAGCCGGGAACTGGAGGGCCGCGTGGCGCTCGTCACGGGAGCGACGCGCGGGATCGGAAGAGACATCGCGCGACACCTCGCGCGGTGCGGCGCGGAGATCGTGGTCGGCGGACGGGACCTCGAGGCGGCCGAATCGGTCGCGGCGGAGATTCGCGCGGAAGGGGGCACAGCGCGGGGCGTCCGCATCGACGTGGCCTCGGACGAGTCCGTGGAAGGCGCCGCGAAGGAACTCCTCTCCGCCTATGGTAGTATCCCGCTCCTCGTGAACAACGCCGGCATCGCTCGGGACGGTCTCCTGTTGCGAATGAAGCGAGCGGACTGGGACGCGGTGATCGACACGAACCTAACCGGCGTTTACCGGACGTGCAGGGCGTTCCTGCCGTCCATGATCCGCTCTCGCCGCGGACGAATCGTGAACATTTCGTCGGTCGTGGCCGGAATGGGGAACGCGGGACAGGCGAACTACGCCGCCTCGAAGGCCGGTCTCGAGGGTTTCACGAAGAGCCTCGCGCGCGAAGTGGCCTCCCGAAACGTGACGGTCAATTGCGTCGCCCCCGGGTTCATCGACACGGACATGACGCGCGCCCTCGGAGAAGACACCCGAGCGCGACTCTCGGAACAGGTTCCCATGGCGCGCCTCGGAACGGGGGACGACGTCGCCGCGGCGGTCGCGTTCCTCTTGAGCGACGGGGCCGGGTACGTCACCGGAACGACCCTTCACGTCAACGGCGGAATGTACATGTGATTGCCGCGACGCCGGAGCACTCGGCGCGTCGCTCGCAGGAGGTGGAGATGGCTTCCATTGACGAAAAGGTCAAGCACATCATCGTGGAGCAACTCGGGGTCGATCAAGCCGAGGTGAAACCCGAGGCGAAGTTCGTCGACGACCTGGGTGCCGATTCTTTGGACGTGGTCGAGCTCGTCATGGCCCTCGAGGAGGAGTTCAGCCTCGAGATCAGCGACGAGGATGCCGAAAAGCTGCAGACCGTGCAGCAGGCGATCGACTACATCAAAGCGCACGCGAAGTCCTGAACGAGGGCGCTCGTCTTGCGGCGGCGGGTCGTCATTACCGGGATCGGCGTCGTTTCCCCCCTCGGGAACGACGCGGCCACGACGTGGGAGGCGCTCGTGGCCGGGCGGAGCGGCGTCGGGCCGATCACCAAGTTCGACGCGCGGTCCTTCACGTCCCGCATCGCGGCGGAGGTGCGCGGGTTCGATCCCGAGAGCGTCCTCGACCGAAAAGAGGCGCGCAAGATGGACACGTTCATCCATTACGCCGTCGCCGCCGCGGCGGAGGCCCTCTCGGACGCGGGCTTGCGAATCGAAGCCGGCAACGCCGAACGGGTCGGGGTGTACATCGGGTCCGGAATCGGGGGCCTTCCACTCTTCGAACGCACGCACCGGGAGTTTCTCGAGAAGGGGCCGCGACGCATCTCGCCGTTCTTCATCCCGGGAATGATCCTGAATCTCGCCTCCGGCCAGGTGTCGATCCTCTACGGGGCCAAGGGGCCCAACCTCGCGGTCGCGACGGCGTGCGCCACCGGCTCCCACGCGATCGGGGAGTCCTTCCGCATCATCCGCGACGGCCTCGCCGACGCGATGATCTGTGGCGGAACGGAGGCGGCGGTCTCGCCGCTGGCGGTGGGCGGCTTTTGCTCCATGAAGGCGCTGTCGACCCGAAACGACGAGCCCGAGCGGGCGAGCCGGCCCTTCGACGCCGACCGCGACGGGTTCGTCATGGGGGAGGGCGCGGGCGTGGTTCTCCTCGAAGAGCGGGAATCGGCGCTCCGTCGCGGAGCCCGCGTGTATGCCGAACTGTGCGGGTACGGAATGAGCGGCGACGCCTTCCACATTTCCGCCCCTTCGGAGGACGGGGAGGGCGCGGTCCGCGCGATGCGGGCGGCCCTCGAGGACGCCTCCCTGGCCCCTTCCGATATCGACTACGTGAACGCGCACGGCACATCGACGCCGGCGGGGGACCGGATCGAGGCGCTCGCCGTTCGAAAGGTCTTCGGCGACTGGGCACCGCGGCTCGCCTTCGCGTCGACCAAGTCGATGACGGGACACCTGCTCGGCGCGGCGGGGGGCCTCGAGACGGTCGTGACGGCCTTGGCGATCCACCACGGCGTGGTCCCGCCGACGATCAACTACGAGACGCCCGATCCCGAGTGCGATCTCGACTGCGTTCCCAACCGCGCCCGGCGGATGGACGTGCGCGCGGGAATGAACAATTCCTTCGGATTCGGAGGCACCAACGCCTGCCTGGTCTTGAGGCGCCACGAAGCGTGAGCGAGGGCCAGGGAGGGGAGTCTCGCATGCCATGAGAATCGTCGTCTGCATCAAGCACGTCCCCGACACGGAGACCAAGATCAAGATCGGCGCCGACGGGAAGAGCCTGGACGAGACGGGCGTCAAAATGGTGATTTCGCCCTACGACGAATTCGCGCTGGAGGAAGCGTTACGGATCGTCGAAGCGGGGGCATCCGGAGAAGTCGTCGTCGTCTCCGCGGGGCGCGACGCGGTCCAGACGTCGCTCCGGCAGGCGCTCGCGATGGGAGCGCATCGCGCGGTGCACGTCCGGGACGACGCCTACGACGGGGCGGAGGCGTCGGCTCGAGCGCGGGCGCTCGCCGCGGTCGTGCGCGAGGAGCAGCCCGAGCTCGTGTTCGCCGGAAAGTACGGCGTGGGAGGAGACGAGGGGCTCACCGGCCCCTTTCTGGCCGAGTCGCTCGGGTGGCCGCACGTCGGCGCGATCCACCGGGCCGAGGTCGACGGTCGGCTCCTGCGCGGCTGGCGCGCCGTCGAAGGGGCCGTCGAAGTCATGGAGGCTCCCCTGCCGGCCGTCGCCACTTGGGACAAGGGCGCCCACGAACCCCGCTACCCCTCCCTGAAGGGGATCATGGCGGCGAAGAAGAAGCCGCTCGAGGTTCGGTCGCCCTCGGATCTCGGGCTCTCTCCGCCCGGTGCCCCCCGTCTCGTCGTGGAGTCGTTGGAGCTTCCTCCCCCTCGTCCCAAGGGACGCATCCTGGATGGAGAGCCGTCCGAGGCGGCGGCCCGACTCGTGCGCCTGCTGCGAGAGGAAGCGAAGGTGATCTGATGACCGGCAACGTGTTGGTCTTCCTGGAACGTCGGGGAGGAGAGCTCAAGAGACCCTCCCTCGAGGCTCTCTCCGTCGCGAAGAGGCTCTCCGGCGCGCTCGGGGGCGAAGTCGTCGCCGTCGCGGTCGGAAGCGGGGCGTCCGAGATCGCGCCGAGGGCCGGCGACTACGGGGCAGGGAAGCTCCTCGCCGCTGCCGACGCCGCCCTCGACGCGTATTCTCCCGAAACGTACGCCGGGGTCGTCGAAGAGGCGCTCCGCGATGCCGGCGCGTGCCTGGTTCTCTTCGCGGGAACCGCGATGGGGCGGGACCTCGCGGCCCGAGCCGCCGCGAGGATCGACGCCCCCTGCGCCGTCGACCTCGTCGAGGTGGAGATCGCCGGTGGCCGCTTGAGCGGCCGGCGTCCGGTCTATTCGGGAAAAGCCTTCGCGCGCGTCACGACGAACCTCGGCGAGGTTCCGGTCTTCGCGACTCTTCGCCCGAACGCCTTTCCCGCGACGGCGGGCGGCGGCGGCGCCCCGCCCGTCCAGATCCTCCCGGGGCCTCGCGTGGACGGGGGGGCCAGGGTGGTCCGAGTGGAAAAGCCGGCCGAGGCCGAACTCGACGTGGCCGAGGCGAACGTCGTCGTCTCCGGAGGCCGAGGTCTCAAAGGGCCCGAGAACTTCCGGATCGTGCGCGAACTCGCAGCGGCTCTTGGAGGGGCCGTCGGGGCGTCGCGCGCTGCGGTGGACGCCGGTTGGATCGACCACGTCCATCAGGTGGGGCAGACGGGCAAGGTCGTATCGCCGCAACTCTACGTCGCCTGCGGCATCTCAGGCGCGATCCAGCACCTCGCGGGGATGTCCTCGTCCAAGGTGATCGTGGCGGTCAACAAGGATCGCGAGGCGCCGATTTTCCAGGTCGCCACCTACGGCATCGTCGGCGACCTCTTCGAGGTCGTCCCCAAGCTCACCGAGGAAGTGCGGAAACTCAAGTCGTCCGGGTGAGCGCCGCCCCTAGACCTCCTTGAAGAAGTAGGGCTTCAGGCACTGGATCCGATCCTCGTAGGAGTCGGGATACAAGAACCACGTCGCGGCGGAAACGGACGACAGGAGGGAGTTCCCGTCCTGCGGGGTGAAGCAATAGCCGACGATCTCGTTCTGGTTCCTCACCGTGAGGGTCGGCGCCGCGACCACCGTCACGTTCAGAATACGGCCGTAGTGTCCGTAGTCGCGGCCGAACGAGAAAACGCTGTTCGCGGAGTTCTTGTGCGTGATCGCCATGCGGTCGTTCTGCTCCGCGAGTTCGAGGAGTCGCTCGCGGGAGGTCGGCTTCTTCACCCGGATGTCGAAGAAGATGGTGTGCATGTACTGCGTGTTCAGCTTGATCGCGGAGGAGAACAGGTTGAGGTCGTAACCCATGGTGTTGAACAGGTGCCAGGCGTCGCGGGCGTGATGCGTCCCGAAACGTGCGTCCTTGTGGCGTCCCACTTGCGGGGACGCGGTGAAGTCCCCGTCCTGCGAGATGTCGTTCGCCCGCCGCATGCACACGAAACGGCCCTCGATCAAGTTGTCGGGGCCTCCATCGCGCAGGGCGAACGTGTCGATCAGGATCGAGAGATTGTGGGTATTGCACGAGACGACCTGAACGAACTGGTCCTTCCCGGCCGTGAGCGAGCGATCGTTGATCCCGCGGGCATACGGTTTTCCGAACCCGAACTCGCTCCCCTGGGCGATGAACCCGAGGGTGTTCCCCGTGAACTTCTCGTAGTACTCGGACTTGTTGTGCGTGCCTACCCCCGACGGGGTGCAGTCGATGACGACCGCCGCACGGTCGATCGCTTCCACCGCTTCGAAGGACGGCTCCATACCGAGATCCTGAAACCCCTTCGCGGCTCCCGCGTCGACGCACAACTTCGCGCCCCGCTTGATGAGATTGACCACCTTCGACCGGTCGGTGAGCAGGGGCGTCCGCTTGTGGAAGGTGACTTCCTCGATGCCGAGCGGTTCCCTCATTTGGGCGAGGAGTCCGGTGAGAGGCTCACCGATGGTTCCGGTTCCGATGACGTGAACGATCGCGCTTCGAGCCATGTCGTTCCTCCGGTTGACGCCCGCACTATGCCGCGCCCCCGGCGGGGATGTCAACGCGAGGACGGCCGATTCTTGACACTCCGGCGAGGCGCCTCCTATCCTTCTTGCCGCACATCCGCGCCGTACCGGAGCCCCGCTTGAGCACTCCCGAAAGTTGCGCGATCCCCTCGGTGACGATCCGAGAGATCCTCGACGATCCCGCGGCGGAGTCCCTCGGGCTCGTCCTGCTGTCCGGTGCCGATGGCCTCGACAACTCGGTCGACAGGGCGCGCGTGCAGAAACCGGGCCTCGCGCTCGCCGGGTTCCTCGAGTACATCCACCCCGGCCGGATTCAAGTCCTGGGACGGTCGGAGTTGACCTTCCTGCGTGAACGCGCCGCTGTCGAGCGATCGCGGATCGTCGCTCAACTTTGCCGTCAGGGGGTGGCCTGTTTCGTCCTGACCGGCGGCTCCGAAGCACCCGAGGAGCTCCTTCGGGAGACGGAGGAACACCAAGTGCCCCTCCTGCGGACGGAGGCGGGGTCCTCTCAGACGATCGACGCACTGAGCCGCTATCTCGAGGATCGGCTCGCGCCCCGGGCCGTCGTTCACGGGGTCCTGATGGACATTTACGGGCTCGGCGTACTGCTCCTCGGCGACAGCGGCGTCGGAAAGAGTGAATGCGCGCTCGACCTCGTATCGCGCGGTCATCGTCTCGTCTCCGACGATGTCGTCGAGATCCGACGCCGCGGCGACGTCCTCGTCGGCTCGGGACCGGAGGTCACGCGCTACCACATGGAACTGCGCGGGCTCGGCATCATCAACGTCAAGGACCTTTTCGGCGTGGCGGCCGTCCGCATGAGGAAGTTCGTCGAGTACGTGATCCGGCTCGATCCGTGGACGCCCGGGAAGCGGTACGACCGGCTCGGGCTCGACGACCGAGGGTACGAGATTCTCGGCCTCGCCCTGCCTTGCGTCGAGATGCCGGTCGGCCCGGGGCGCAATCTCGCGGTGTTGATCGAGGTGGCGGCCCGGAACCACCTCTTGAAACTCAAAGGCTTCAATCCCGCCGGAGAGCTCGCGCGACGCCTCGGACGCGGCCTGCAGCGGCCGCCCGGCGCAGGGCCCGAAGAGGACCCGCTGACGCCCGTGGAACCGGGCGACGGGGAGGGGTGACGTGGAACGCCTCGTCGTCGTGACGGGCCTTTCGGGGTCGGGAAAATCGCTCGCGGCGAAGTGCCTCGAAGACGTCGGCTACTTCTGCGTGGACAATCTTCCGGTCTCGCTGATCCCTCCCTTCTGCGAGTTGCTGCAGCGGAGCGGCGATTCCCTCCCGCGCGCGGCCGTCGTCGTGGACGTCCGTGAGCGCCACCTCCTCGAGCAGTTCCCGGAAATCCTGGAGAACCTCCGCCATCGGGACGTCCCCGTCACCGTGGTCTTCTTCGACGCGCAAGACGAAGTTCTGAAGCGGCGATTCAGCGAGACGCGGCGGCCTCATCCGGTGGCGGGAGCGGGCGGCGGACTCGAGGAGGCGATCCGGAACGAGCGGGACCGGCTGGCTCCCCTCCGCGACCTGGCGGATCGCATCATCGACACGAGTCGGTTCAACGCGCACGAACTCCGAGCGTTTCTCAAGGCGACCTTCGGCGCGACCGAAGGTGGGCACGGCCTGACGATCCACATCGTGTCGTTCGGATTCAAGTACGGCGTACCCACCGAAGCGGACCTCTTGTTCGATCTCCGGTTTCTGCCGAATCCGTATTTCGTGGAGCACCTGCGCCGGCTCGACGGACGGAGCCGCGCCGTGCAAGACTTCCTGGAGGCGCAACCCGTCTACGGGGAATCGCTCGGACGGATCGTCTCCTTCATCGACTACCTCATCCCGCTCTATCGGAACGAGGGAAAGAGCTACCTCACGGTGACGCTCGGTTGCACGGGAGGAAAGCACCGATCGGTCGCGGTCGCGGAAGCCCTGCGACGCCACCTCGAAGCCGGGGGCGTCCCCGCGTCCGTCACGCACCGCGACGCAGACAAGGAGTGAAGCGATGAGGGAATCGAGATCCGCGGCCCCGGCCCTCCTCGTGGTGAGCCATGGGAACCTCTCCGAAGTGCTTCTCCGCGCCGCTCGGGACCTGGAGGGGGATCTCCCCGACGCGGAGGCGATCGCGCTCGGAGGGCACGAGGACCTCGCTCCGGCCGCGCGGCGCATCGAGGAGGCGATCGCGCGACTTCGCGCTCGCTGCGGTTCGGTCGTCGTCCTGACCGACATGTTCGGAGGGACGGCCTCCGACCTCTCGCTGACGCATCACGAACCCGGGACGGTCGAGGTGGTCACGGGCGCGAACCTTCCGATGGTCCTCAAGTTCCGGCACTTCCGGCTTCAGTACGGCTTCCCGGAGACCGTGCGCCGGATCGCGGAGCATGGCCGGGCGTCCATCCAGGTCGCCAGCGAGCTCCTCCGGCGGTCGAACGAGGGCGGCGAGGGGTGAGCGACCGGTCGCCCAAGGAGGACGCGTTGGACGGGATTCGAGTGGAAAAGCCCTGGGGGCATGAATTGCGTTTCGTGCGCACCGAGCGCTACGCGGGAAAGCTGCTGTTCATCCGCGCCGGTCACCAGCTGAGCCTGCAGTACCACGAGAGGAAGGACGAGGCGTTCTACGTTCAGGAAGGAACGCTCGATCTCGTGCTGGGGAGGGGAAACGCGCAGACCGTCCTGCGCGTCGAAGCCGGCGGGAGCCGGCGCATCGTTCCCGGAACGGTCCACCGTTTTCGCGCCGTGACGGATTGCCTCCTGTTCGAGGTTTCCACCCCCGAGCTCGAGGATGTGGTGAGGCTCGAGGACGATTTCGGCCGCGAGGGTACGACCGACGCACCGGCGGACGAGGGCTGAAATCCGGGGCTCGGTGGATCTCGCGTATACTCCGGTCCCGGTACGGTCGCGATGGATATGCTCGACGAAAGGCAGATTCCCGAAAAACCGTTCTACAAGCTCACGGAGGTGTGCCAGTACACCGACACGCAGCCGTACGTGATCCGCTTCTGGGAAAGCGAGTTCCCGCAACGCGCGCCGACCATGGGGAGGAGCGGCCAGCGCGTCTACCGGCGCGAGGACATCGAACTGATCCTCCGGATCAAGCGTCTACTCCATGAGGAGGAGTACACGATCGCCGGTGCCAGGAGACGGCTCGAGGAGGAAGCAGGCACCCTTCCGGCGGCGACCGCAACCGAACGGCACCTCCCCCCGGAAGACGCGGCGCCGGACGGGCCGATCCTCGAAGAGGTTCCCCCGGCCGAAGAGGTCGAAGCCCTTCGCACGCGGCTCGCTTCGGCGGAGGGGGAGGTACGGCGCCTCGAAGCGCGGGTCGAGGAGCTGCTCCACGAGGTCGAACGGTTCCGGGAGCCGGACGGCGACGGGCGGTCCGAGCTCGACCGCGCGCGCGTGCTCGCGGCCGAAGCGGCGAAGGAAGCGGCGGAGCGGGCGCTCCGAATCCAGCGGGCGCGCGCGCTCGAGGTCGCCGGACTCCTCGAGGAGACCCTTCAGCGGCTCGAGAGGCTCGAGTTGGGACTCGCAGAGGAGGAGCCCGGGCCTCCTTGACGTCTCCGAAGGCGGTCCCCTACCATTCGCTCGTCTTCTCGCCGTAGATCGGACCACTCCACGAGAAGGCCTCCCGCGCGTGAACGCGGCGGGAGAGGGAAGACCCGGGTCGGGGCGTGGCGCAGCCTGGTAGCGCACTTGCTTGGGGTGCAAGTGGTCGCT
>CAZVOE010000060.1:0-17854 GCA_964628935.1 uncultured Acidobacteriota bacterium | reverse complement strand
AGGGGAAGGAGCGGAAGCCTCACGAGCGGCCCCGCCACGACACGCTCGAGCCGGGCGACCTCGCGCGCTCCGGTCTCGCTGCGACGGCGCCAGAGTTCGTCCCGCTCCCCGAGCTTCCCTCTCAGCCTCGCCGGGACGGGAGGCCACAGGGCGTTCGCCACCACGAGCTCGGGACGACTTCCCCGGGCGGCGAGCGCCTCGACGAGCTCGATCGTCTCCTGCACCGGCATCTCCTCGCCGGTCGTGACGACGACGGTGCCGGACGCCTCGGCGTCGGCGAGGAACCGGGAGAGCCTCCCGACGAGGATCCCCACCGGGCCGTGCTCGATCACCTCGCAGAGAAGGCGGGGCGCGTCGAGGAGCGAGACGACGTGACCCGAGGCGGGCGCATCGAGAACGACGACCTCAGGCGCGCGTCCTCCCCTCCCGAGCGCGAGGGTCGGATGCTCGAGGAGGTTGAGCGCGTGTCCGAGCAGGCACGACTCGCGGAGCCCCGGCAGGCCGCCGTTGAATTGGCGATAGATCGGGCTCGCGAGGACGCGCTTCGAGACCCACTCGATCGGGAGCATCTCGCGGACGAGACCGTCGACGACCCGGTCGAGGGGCACCCCTTGGAGACGCAGACGGGGAGAGACGCGAACGACCTCCCCCCCGGACGGCTCGACCCCGAGCAACCCGAAGAGGCTCTCCCGGGGGTCGGCCTCGAGGAGGAAAACGTCCCGGCCGCGCCCCTCGAGGAGCCGGGCGAGCGCGGCCGCGATGGCGCTCTTTCCGACCCCTCCCTTTCCGGTGACGAGGAGGAGCCTCCGCCTCAGCAGGCGCGCGAGGAGGTTCATGGCCAGCCCGCAGACTAGGCCCGTCCCCAGGAGTGCCGCAAGCCCCGCGCTGGATGTCTCAAATTGACACGTCTTCCACGAATCCGTCGTACCTTTACGCTCGATGTCCGAGGGAGACGCCACGGGCGACCGTCGATTCCGCCGAATCCGTCTTCTCGGGGAAGGGGGAGCGGGTTCCGTGTGGCTCGTGGAGGATCGCCTCCGCCCGGGGCACGCGGTCGCCCTCAAGGAACTCGCGCCCGGGGCTGACGCCGAGTCGCTCCGTCGCGAGTTCGCGACGCTTTCCGCGCTCCGGCACCCGAACCTCGTGGAGGTTCTCGACTTCGATGTCGTGCCCGGAGGGGGGGCGCGCTTCACGATGGAAGCGATCGAGGGGACCGACATCGTCGCGGCGGCCCGCGAGGAGGGGGGCGCGGCGGCGACCGAACGACTCGCCGAGGCGCTGCGCGCCCTCGCGTTCCTCCACGCCTTCGGCCTCCTCCATCGGGACATCAAGCCTGGAAACCTCCTCGTGCGGACGGTTCCTCGTCAGGGGGCGCGGCTCGTCGTGCTCGACTTCGGGCTCGCCATGCGGCGCGACACCGCCGACCTGGGCGCCGCCGGCCTCGCGGGGACGCTCCCGTACCTCGCGCCCGAGCTTTTCGACGGAGCGCCCGCGTCGGTGGCGACCGACCTTTACGCGATCGGCGCGGTGGCCTACGAGGCGGTTCACGGCCGCCCGCCCGTCATGCCCCGGCCCGACGATCTCGCGGGCTTCGTCGCTTCGGTGCGCGCGGGGAAGCGCGCGCGACCCAAGGTCCCGCCGGGGTGGCCCGCGCCGATCGAGGCCTGGCTCGAGCAGATGCTCGCCCCCGTCGCTTCCGGAAGGCCGCCGTCCGCGCGGGAGGCGCTCGCGCGTCTGAACGCACTGTGCGGCACCGCGTTTCCGCTCGAAACGCCGGAGACGCGCGCGGCCCGCCTCGAGTCGGGGCCGCCGCCGGGGAGAGAGCGCGAGGTCGAATCGACGCTCGCGGCGCTCGACCCGGGGCGCCATCCGGGCCCGCGCGTGGTTTGGATCTGCGGCGACGTCGGCACCGGGAAGAGCCGGCTCCTGCGCGCGGTCGAGTCGGAAGCGGTCGCGAGAGGCTGGCGCGCCGTCAAGCCGGAGACTTCCGAGCTCGCCCGCCTCGACGCGTCGCTCGCGGCGTGGCGGGAATCGGCGCGGGCGGAGACGACGGTTCTTCTCCTCGACGAGGTGGAGGCGCGGGAGGGGACGGCCGGGGCTCTTCTCGACCGCGTCGCGCGCGAGCCGTCGGCCCCCGCGCTGCGGGTCGCCGCCGCGGTGCGGCCGCAGGAGGTGCGCCACCCCCCGGTCCGGAAACTGCTCGACGACGTCGGCATCGTGCCGAGCCTCGAGCGGATCGATCTCGGCCCGCTCGATGACGACGCGCTCGACGCGGTGGTGGAGCGGGCGGGGGGAGTTCCCACGCCGGCGCGCCGCGATTGGCTGGCCGAAGCCGGGGAACGGAATCCCTTCGCGACGGTGCAGCTCCTCATCGAGGGGACGTGGGAGAAGGGAGGGAGGCGGAAGCCGGTTGGCGCCCTCGATGCGGCGATCGCGGGAAGGCTCGAGGGGCTTTCCGTCGCCGGACGGCGGCGTCTCGACATCGTCTCGGCGATCGACGGGGAAGCGCCGATCGAGGTCGTCGAGGGGCTGGCGGCGGACGGTGCGGACCGCTCGGTTTTCGAGGAGCTCGTGGCGCGCGGTCTCGTCCGAAGGGAAGGGGCCACGGTCGCCCCGTCGTCGCGCGCGCACGCGGCGTTGGTCCCGGGGCGTTACGAGCCCGAACGGCTGCGCGCGATGCGGCGCGACGCGGCCGAGCGGTTGGCGGGATTCGAGGGGGGCGTGGCGTATGCCGCGCGAATCGCGAGGCTGTACGCGGAGGCGGGAGCGGGCGAGACGGCGCTCGAGTGGGCCGAGAAGTCGGCCCTTTCGGCGGCCGAAGCGCGGAGACCCGACGACGCGGCGTCGGAGTTCGCGTACGGGGCTTCTCTGCTCGCGCCGCGGGACCCCCGGCGGTTCGAGTGGAGGAGACGGCAGGGGGAGGCGCTGCTCGATGCCGGCCGGAACGCGGCGGCCGCACGGGCGCTCGGCGGCGCCGCCCGTCTCGCGACGAACGAGACGGACCGGCTGCGGACCCGGGTGCGGCAAGCGTACGCGATGGCGTTGGCGGGACGAAGGCACCAGGCTGCGGGCCTGGCAAGGGAAACGCTCCGAAACGAAAGTCGGATCCCGGACCCTCACATCGCAGCGGAAGCGCAGCGCGTGCTCGGCATTGAGGCGTCTCTCAACGGTGACAGCGTGGCCGCGAGGGCATTCTTCGAATCGGCGCTTTCGGGACTCGATCGGGAGGCCGCCCCTCGTCTGTTCGCCGAGCTGCTTCAAGGGCTGTCCTCGGCGATGGCGAACGTCGGAGCACCGGACGCGGAGCAACTGTCGGACCGAGCCGTGCAGGCATGTCGGGATGCGGGCCACGAGATCGCACTCGCCAAGGCACTGATTTCGCGCGCCACCGTCGCCCTGCGTCGGAAGGGGTACTCGCAATCCGTCGCGGACTTGCAGGAGGCCATCGCCATCACCGAGCGACATGGTCAGCGGGAACTCAAGGCCCACGCGCTACGATGCCATCTTCTGGTTTGCGCGGATCGAGGGGACCTTTCTGCAGCGCTCCGCACCGCTCGCGATTTTTACGCGGACGCACTCCACCTCGCGACACCGCACCTGACGCCGTTGGCCGCCATGGGACTCATGGAGGTGTACCAGCTGATCGGACGAAGCTCGGAGGCGGTCGCTCTCGGGAAGAGTGCCATTGATGCGTGGGGCGAATCCGGAGACCCCTTCTTTCGCATCTACGGGCGAATCGTGCTCGCGCTGTCGCTGATGGAGGGAGTGCCCCCGCAGTTCGAAGAGTGCGCGCGCTACGTTCGTGATGCGATCGATGCGGCTCGTGCGTTCAAGGCGCCACGCCCCCTCGCCAGCGCGTTGTTGATGGAGATCGAACGACGCGTCGCGGCGCAAGAACCGCCGGCGAGCGACGTTGAGACCGAGCTCGACCTGCTCATCGAACGCGAATCGACTCGGATGGATCCGGAGCTGCTTCTACGCCTCGCTCTGGCCAGGGCCCGGAGGGCGCTCGGGGCAGACGACAGCGAGGCCGCACTCCGCCACGCGACCGTAGGAATCGATCTGGCCACGGAGAACGCACTGCTGGCCTATGAGTCCATGGCGAGAGGGATCGCGGCCGTCGCTTTGCGGAGGATGGGACAAGTCGCCGAATGGCAAGATCAGCACCGAAAGGCCCGCGAAGCGCTCACCCGAGCGGCGGACCGGATCTCGGACGGTGACGATCGACGTACGTTCCTCGCGAGAACGCCGTTTCGGATCGTCCTGGATCCGGTCGAGCAGCCGCACGGAGAGTCCGCGCGCCTCGCGGCCCTGTACGACATGATCCGTGCTCTCAATTCCGAAACCGATCCGGAAGCACTCCTGCCCGCGATCTTGGACATGGCGCTGGGGGCCGTACGCGCCGAGCGTGGGATGATCCTCTTGATCGATCCGGCCACCGGCGGTTTTTCGGTCCGGCTGTCCCGAAACCTCGAGAAAGAAACCGCGAGCGACGCGGAGGCGTACAGCCGCGGAATCGCGGCCCAGGCAGGCGAAGGGACGTCGATTCTCGCGCTCGATGCCGGCCACGACGACCGGTTCAGGGATCTCAAGAGCATCAGCCTCTACCACATCCGGTCCCTCATGTGCGTCCCGTTGCGATCTCGGGGAACGATCATCGGGACCGTTTACCTCGACAGCCGTCGCGAGGGCCGCCTCTTCTCCCAAGACGATCTCCGCTTCGTCGAGGCCTTCGCCGACCATGCCGCCCTCGCGCTCGAGAACGCCCCCGCACGCCCCCCCCACGAGGAAGAGAATCGGCGACTGCGCGCCGTCGCGGGCGAGCGGACCTCGTTCGCCAACATCGTGGGGCGGTCGCAGCCGATGCAGCGCGTCTTCGATCTTCTCCAGACCGTCGCGAAGAGCGAACTCCCGGTCTTGGTCTTGGGGGAGAGCGGCACCGGCAAGGAGCTCGTCGCGAAGGCGATCCACTTCCACGGTCCGAGGAAGGCGAAGGTCTTCCTTTCCGAGAACTGCGCCGCCGTGCCGGAGTCGCTTCTCGAAAGCGTGCTCTTCGGCCACGTCCGCGGGGCGTTCACCGGAGCCGATCGGGACCGCCCCGGCCTTTTCGAGCAGGCCGATGGAGGGACGCTCTTCCTGGACGAGGTCGGGGACATGTCGCCGGCCATGCAGGCCCGTCTGCTGCGCGTCCTTCAAGAGGGCGAGGTCCGGAGGGTCGGGGACGAGCAGGTCCTCCACGTGGACGTCCGGGTCATTGCCGCGACGAACAAGGACTTGGAGAAGGAGATCCGCGACGGACGATTTCGCGAGGACCTGTACTATCGGCTCAACGTCCTGAGCCTGCCGCTGCCGCCCTTGCGGGAGCGGCCCGGCGACGTCGCGCTTCTCACCGCGAGCCTGATCGAGCGCATCGCGAAGGAGCGCGGGCGCGCGACCCCGAAAGTCGAGGACGCGGTGCTCGACGTTCTCGAGCGTTACTCGTGGCCCGGAAACGTGAGACAGCTCGAGAACGTCCTGCAGCGGCTGTCGCTCCTGGCGGGCGACGGAGCCATCACCCTCGCGCTCCTCGAAGCCGACGAGAATCTCCGCCGGACGTTTTTCGGGGACAGGACCCCGGCCGTGCCGGTCCTCTCCCTCGCCAAGAACGAGGAAGAGCAGATCCGTCGCGCCTTGGCGGAGGCGGGGGGAAATCGGGATCGAGCGGCGCGAATGCTCGGAATCTCGAGGGCGACGGTTTACCGCAAGATCAAGGAGTACGGGATCCGCTGAAAAATTTTTCGAAGGGGACCGACGCTCTCGCGATGACGATCCCGTCATCCCCGTCCACCGAAAACCCGGACATCCCTCGGAAAAGCACGGTCTCGTAACGGCGCAGCCGCCCTCGGCGCCGGGCTTTCGGCATCTCGCGCGATTACGACTTTTTCCTGACCGATTTCACTATGGAGTGTTCCGACGCCGTTCCTAGATTGAAGCCACGGGACGAGAGAAGCACGAACGAGGGCGTCCCGGGAGGCTTCGATGCTCGGCACACTTCGCGGCTCCGCAAGGCGGACCTTGGTTCTGACGGGGCTCCTGATCGCGGCGGTCAGCATCTCTGCTGCGGCCGGCTTGATGGTTCAGGGCGCGAAAGTCGAAGGGTCGGTGCTCACCGTGACGGTTTGGAACGGTTCCCCCTCGGCCGTCTCCGGTTCGGTGTCCGCGGTCGTCCTCGTGAACGGAAGCGAGGTCTTCCGTTCCGCGCCCGTTGAAGTCGGTCCGGCGAGTTCGTCGGTCGTCTCGCTCGACGCGGGTGGTCGCATCGAAGGCATCATCTCGCTGGGTATCGTCCAGGAAGGCGGCAACCCGTTCTGATCCGCTCCGCAAAGCTCCGTTCTCCTGCCCCTCCAGGAGAGCGCGAGGCTCGCCAAAGACGCCCGCCGGCTCCTCCCCCTCCGGACCGGCGGGCGTCGTTCTTTTCCCCGCGACGGCACTCCCGTGGCACCGCACCATGCGGCGACGCGTTCCAGAACCGAACCCTGGACCTTCTGGTCAGCACCACGACCTCGTTCCGCCGAGGAAGGCTCTCGAGGTAGGCGCAGAGCGCGAACATGTTGTCGAAGAAGCGGACCCCGTAGCCGACGATCCGGTCCGCGAGCCCCCCCGCAACCACCTCTTCGTCGCCGGTCGGACCGACGACGTGGCGCAGGTCGTGGGACTTCGTCACGACCACCCGACGGTCGCTCTCCCGGTCGGACCGCACCCGCTCCGCGCACGCCTCGACGAGTCGGATCGAGTTGTCGACCGTTGGGCGGGAATCGTGGAATTCGGCATCGCGGCGATTCACCCTCCGCGCCCCCGGCGCGCACCCCCTACGCCACCGCCCCGCCGCACGAAGACCCCGCCCCGGCCGTGCAGCCGAAGCAGTGCTTCCCCGTCACGACGCGCCGCGAGAGGTCGCCGCGCTCGAGGAGCGACGCGAGGCTCCGGGACGCCCCGTGGTCGACCGGGAGGCCGAGCATCTGGTTGAAGTCGCAGTCGTAGAGGGTGCCGTCCCATCCGACCGAGAGGTGGGTCCGGCACATCACGCCGTCCGCCGCGACCGGGTTGAAGGCGTTCACGAGGAGATCCATGTACCGCTCGAAATTGCCGCTCCGGTCCAGGAACTCGAGAAAGCGGCTGATCGGCATGTTCGCGATGGCGAAGAGGCGGTCGAACACCACTCCGTGGCGCGCGAGCAGCTCGCGCTTGTAGTCCCGCTCGAGCGCCGCCTGCCCGCCCGGGAGGAACGCCCCGACCGGGTTGTGGACGAGGTTCAAGACGAGTCCCTCCCCTTTGCCGTACCCCGCGTCGTTCAGCCTACGGAGCGCCTCGACGCTCTTCGCGAAGATCCCCTCTCCCCGTTGCGCGTCGGTGCCGGATCGCCTCGGCGCCGGGAGCGACGCCACCACTTCGACCCGGTGATCCGCGAGAAACTCGACGAGATCGGCCTGGCCCGGAAGCAGCAGGACCGTGAGGTTGCAGCGGTCGATCACTCTCTTGCCGAGCGCGCGGGCTTCCTCGACGAGAAAGCGGAAGTGCGGGTTCAATTCGGGTGCGCCTCCGGAGAGATCGAGCGTCGGGATCGGATGGCGCCGGAGCAACTCGATCACCCGCTCCGCCGTCTCCCGTGTCAACGATTCCCGCCGGTCGGGTCCGGCGTCGACGTGGCAGTGGGCGCACGTCTGGTTGCAGAGCTTCCCGACGTTGACCTGGAGGACCTCGATCGTCGCCCTCTCGATCGGCCCCCGACCGTGGCGCGCGAGCACCTCGTCGAACGCGGGAAGAGGGGACGCCTCGAGGGTCGCGCGCTGGCGCTCCGCGGACGCGAGGGGGTGCCGCGCCTGGAAGAGGGAGGGCATCCGGGTCACATCCCGATCTTGCCGGCGACGTTCCGCATCTGGATCCCGTGCGCGAGGCTCGCGCCTCCCCGGATCGCGTTCGCGACGTGGATCGCCTCGGTCATCTGGTCGAGATCGGCCCCCTTCTCGAGCGAGGCCTTCGTGTACGCGTCGATGCAGTACGGGCACTGGACCGCCGAAGCGACGGCGAGAGCGATCAGGGCCTTCTCCCGCTCGGTGAGGGCGCCGTCCTCGAACACCGCTCCGTAGTACGCCATGTACTTCTCCCACAGCTCGGGCCGGTTTCTCCCCATCTCTCCGAACCTCGCCAGGTCGTGCGGGCAGTAGTAGGTTTCCACGGGGCCTCCTCGACGGGCTTTCCCCTCCTGGGAATCGGTTGCGACCTCCTCGACGACCGACAGTATTTCCGCCCGTCCGTCCCCGCACAAGCGGCCGCGCGTTGCGCCCGCCTCCGGCCGTTCGCTACCCTGGCCCCGATCGCCACAGGAGGCTCCCGTGCACGCCATCGAAAGCTCCCCCGAGTTCGTCGCCCGCGTCTACGCGAAGGTCGAGAAGAACCTGGAAACGGTCCGCAAGCGTCTCGGCCGGCCGCTGACGCTCACGGAGAAGATTCTGTTGGGCCATCTCGACGATCCGGCGAACGCCGACCTCCGCCCCGGCGACAGTTACCTCCTGCTCCGCCCCGATCGGGTCGCGATGCAGGACGCGACCGCACAGATGGCCCTTCTTCAGTTCGCCCAGGCCGACATCCCGAAGGTCGCGGTGCCGACGACC
The DNA here is from genome assembly GCA_964628935.1 of uncultured Acidobacteriota bacterium. GTDB lineage: Bacteria > Acidobacteriota > Polarisedimenticolia > Polarisedimenticolales > DASRJG01 > CAYLHQ01. Next base: position 9,203 of record CAZVOE010000060.1, on the reverse strand, counting down.
GTGCACTGCGACCACCTGATCCGGGCGCACGAAGGAGCCGAGCCGGACACGCTGCGCGCTCTCGACGAAAACGCCGAAGTCTACGAGTTCCTGCGATCGGCGTCGAACCGTTACGGGATCGGCTTTTGGAAGCCCGGGGCGGGCATCATCCACCAGGTCGTCCTCGAGAACTACGCCTTCCCCGGCGGCATGATGATCGGAACGGACTCCCACACCCCGAACGCCGGCGGCCTCGGAATGTTCGCCTCCGGGGTCGGGGGCGCCGACGCCGTCGACGTCATGGCCGGGCTCCCGTGGGAGGTCAAGTACCCGCGCACGATCGGCGTTCGCCTCACGGGCTCGCTCTCGGGCTGGGCCGCCCCGAAAGACGTGATCCTCGTCCTCTGCGGCATCCTCACGGTGAAGGGAGGGACGAACGCGGTCGTCGAGTACTTCGGCCCCGGCGCCCGCTCGATCTCCTGCACCGGCAAAGGAACGATCACGAACATGGGGGCGGAACTCGGCGCCACGACTTCGATCTTCCCCTTCGACGAGGCGATGGCCCGCTACCTCCGCGGGACCGATCGCGCTCCCCTCGCGGAGCTGGCGGAGAAGCACCGGCACCTGCTCGAGGCCGACGCGGAAGTCGAAAAGGACCCCTCGAGCTTCTTCTGGAAAGTGATCGAGATCGACCTCTCGACGCTCGAGCCCCACCTCGTCGGCCCCCACACCCCCGATCTCGCCCGGCCGGTTTCGAAGGTCGCCGAGGCGGTGGCGCGAGAGGGGTACCCCGACGCGATCTCGGTGGCGCTCATCGGCTCTTGCACGAACTCCTCCTACGAGGATATCGGCCGCGTCACCGACGTCGTGAAGCAGGCGAAAGCCCGCGGTGTCCGGACGAGGAGTCCCTTCCTCGTGACCCCCGGCTCCGAGCAGATCCGCCGCACGATCGTCCGGGACGGGCAGATGGCCGAGATCGAGTCGGTCGGCGGTCGGGTTCTCGCGAACGCGTGCGGTCCGTGCATCGGGCAGTGGCGGCGGGACGAGATCAAACCCGGACAGAAGAACACGATCGTGACCTCGTTCAACCGGAACTTCCCCGCGAGGAACGACGGGAACGCGGACACCCTCGCTTTCATCGCGAGCCCCGAGATCGTCGCCGCGTACGCCCTCGCGGGACGGCTCTCCTGGAACCCGCTCCGGGATCCGCTCGTCGGTGCGGACGGGGAGCCGTTCGTCCTCTCGCCACCGGCCCAGGCCCCGGACCTCCCCTCGGGAGGCTTCGTGAAGGACCTCGAGGGGTACGTTTCCCCGGCGGCCGACGGGAGCGCGGTCGAGGTGCGCATCGCCGACGGGAGCGAGCGGCTCCAGCGGCTCACCCCCTTCCCGGCCTGGGACGGGAAGGACTTCGAGCGGCTCCCCCTCCTCCTGAAGGCCCGGGGAAAGTGCACGACCGACCACATTTCCCCCGCCGGCAAGTGGCTCCGCTTCCGCGGCCACCTCGATCGGATCTCGGACAACATGTTCCTCGGGGCGGTCAACGCCTTCCTCGGCGAGGCGGGGAAGACGCGGAACCTCGAAAGCGGCGAGATCGATGCGGTCCCGAGGGTCGCGAGGGCTTACAAAGAAAAGGGTCTCCGCTGGATCGTGGTCGGCGACGAAAACTACGGCGAAGGATCGAGCCGCGAGCACGCCGCGATGTCTCCGCGCTGGCTCGGCGCCGCGGCCGTGATCGCCCGCTCGTTCGCCCGGATCCACGAATCGAACCTGAAAAAGCAGGGGATCCTTCCGTTGACCTTCGCGGATCCCGCCGACTACGAGCGAGTGCGGGAAACCGACCGGATCAGCGTGCTCGGTCTCGCGAAGCTCGCCCCGGGAGTCGATCTCGAGGCGATTCTCCACCACGCCGACGGGACGCAGGAGCGAATCCGGCTGCGCCACACGCTCAACGCGGAGCAGGTCGGGTGGTTCCGCGCCGGGTCGGCGCTGAACGTGATCAGCGGGCCTTCGGCCACGACTTGAAGAGCTTCCCTGCGAGCTTCCGGACCTTCTTCTCGGCGTCCGCGGGGTCCTTGACGTTCGCCTCCCCCTCGGCCGACCAGACGAGCGCGCCGGTCGCACGCTCCTCCGCATAGACGGCGATCCTGCCTTTCCGGTACTCGCGCACGCCCGTTCCCCCGTAGTTCGCGATCGCCCAGGTGTCGGGATCTGCGTACCCGAACGCCTGGACGTTCGCCTCATCGGTGGCGAGCACCTTGTAGGTCAGGATCAACTCGGCCTCGGCGGCCGGGACGCTCCGGTACCCCTTCGCCTCGAGGTCGCGGACCGCGGTCTCTTCGAGCGCCCGGTGGGCGTCGGCCGGAAGGACCGCGGAGGATTCCTTCCAGGCGAACGTGCGATACCGGGAGGGATCGTTCTCGGCGGCCGCGGCCGAGGCGATCGCGAGAAGGGTCACGAGAACGCCGATCCGAGCCGCGAACCGCCGCATCGCGAGCCTCCTACTTTTCGAACATCTCCTCCGCCGGCACGATCCGCAGACGGTCGGCCGCCGTGTCGAGAGGATATACCGCGATCTCCCGGTCCTCCGCCAGGACTTCCGGCTTCGTCTCGGTGGCGTAAGTGATCGGGGACGGCGCGTTCGCGAGGAGCGCCTTCGCGAACGCGTCGGCGCCCTCTGGGTCGGCCACCACCGCGACGTGGACCTTCCGCGGGGTGAGGTGCTTCCGGATCGCGGCGTTGACCTGCTCGAGCGTCAGTTTCGGGAGCCGCTCCGCGACCTCGTCGACGAGGCTCTTCCGCCCGTAGAAGTCGCCGTCGAGCTCGTAGCCGAGGCGGCGGGAGGCGGTTTGCGTCCAGAGGCGGCTGTAGTTGAGGAGGAACGAACGCGTCGTCTCGAATTCCTCCGCCGTCATGCCGTCCCGGACCAGCCGGTCGAATTCGCGGAGGGCTTGCCGGATCGCGAAGTGGGCGTGCGCCGGGGCGACGGGACGGATCCAGATCGAAAAGAACTGCTGGCGTCTCGGGGTGTTCGCGCGCGGGAAGGTCGACCCGCCCTCCTGGAGGAAGTTCTCGATGTAGGAGTAGTCGCCGTAGTTCAGGCCCCGTTCCCCGCGCATCTTGTTCATGAGGACGCCGTTGAAGGTGCGGTGCTCGCCGAAGTGCGAGTTCGCCACCATCAGGGCGTAGAAGTCGTCGTCCGCGCGGGTGATCGTGAGCGGATGTCCGATCGAGATCGCCCACGCCCGCGTCGGCTTCGTGACGATCGTCACGTCAACCCCCTTCGGGGCGGATGGCTTCGGGAGCTCGACCCGCACCGGCTCTCCCGCGGGAAGGCCCGCGAGGTCGGCCTTCACCCGTTCGACGAACGCCTCGGGAAACCCGCCGGCGAGCCCGAGGGTCACCGACTCCCTCGTGAAGTGGCGCGCCCAGAAGGCCTTGACGTCGTCGAGCGTGATCGACGCGATTCCCGCTGCGGTGCCGACGTCGGGGCGGCCGTACGGATGGCCGCGGTGGAGCGCGGCGTTCAACGCCTCCTTTCCGAGATTCTCGTCGTCCGCGGCGCGGAGCACCTTGGTCAACGCGTTCCGCTGATCGGCCTTGAGCCGCTCGAAGTCGGACGGGTCGAAGCGGGGCTCGAGAAGAACCTGGCGGAACAGATCGTAGTAGGCGTCGAGATTGTCGCGGTGCACCGTTCCGGCCAGGACCGAGACCTCCTTGTCGACGCTCATGCCGATCGAAGCGGCCAGCGGATAGAGCCGGTCGAGGAGCTCGGGGTAGGGGAGCTTCTTCGTCCCTCCCTCGGAAACGAGGGCCGCCGTCAGCGCGGCGAGCCCTTCTTTCCCCGCCGGATCGTGGATCGTCCCGAAGCGGAAGACGAGCCGGAACGAGACGAAGGGGCTCTCCGGATTCGGGAGGAGCATCGTCCGGATTTCCCCCGCCCCGGCCCCGAGGTCGGTCCCCTCCTGCGCGAGCGTCACCACGGTCCGGTTCGCCGCCCGGAAGGTCCGCGCCGCAGCGGCCCTCACGTCTTCGGCGGTGATCCCGTCGTACGTCGCGAAGGTGCGGTCGATCGAGGAGACGTCCCCGGTCAACTGGAGGAAGTTCGACACGATGCGCGCCGTCCCTCCCGGGGTCGCGAGCCCCTGGAGGAAGGCGTACCGGATCCGGGTCTTGATCTCTCGCAGGCGATCCTCGGAGAGAGGCTCTCGCGCCATCCGATCGAGCGTCGCGTAGATCGCCTCGCGGACGGCCGGGACGTTCTTGGCCTCCTTGACCCGCGCGAGGACGACAAAGAGGTTGGGGTCGCGGTTGAACTCGGCCCCGCCGAAGAACTGGTCGACCAACTGCCGTTCGAGTACGAGGTCCTTGTAAAGCGGGCTCGTCTCGGAGAAGGCGGCCTGCGAGAGGATCTCGAGGGCCGCCACCTCGCCCGAGTCGGGAGCGAAAGCGGGGGCGTGATAACCGAGAACGAGGTAGGGAAGGGTCGGCGTCTTCCACGGGATGTGGGCCCGTCTCTCGCCGGTCTGGGGGGGCTCGACCGGGGTCTCGAGCCGGGCCGCCCCCTTCCTCCACGGGCCGTAGTGCTTCTCCGCGAGGCGGAAGACCGACTCGGGCAGGACATCGCCCGCGACGACCAAGACGCAGTTGTCAGGACGGTACCAGCGACGGAAGAACTCGAGACTGTACGCGTACTGGTTGGGCATGTCCTCGATGTCCCGCAGGAACCCCATCGTCGTGTGCTTGTAGGTGTGCGTCGTGTACGCCGTGTCCTGAAGCTTTTCGAGGATCGTCATGAGCGGGACCGAATAGTTCTTGTTGTACTCGCCGAGGACCGCGCCCGCCTCCTTCTGGAACGCCTCGACCGTGTATTTCAGGTTCATGAACCGGTCGGCCTCGATTTCCATCACCTTGTCGAGCGCGGAGGATGCTGCGACGATGTGGTACGCGGTCCAATCGTCGGTCGTGAAGGCGTTCGAATCGGCCCCGAGCCCCTTGAGGACGTCGTTGTAGGCTTCGGCCGAGTACTTCTCCGTCCCGCGGAACATCATGTGCTCGAAGAAGTGGGCGAATCCCGACTTGCCCGGCTCGACCTCGTTGCGCGATCCGGCTCGGACGACGACGTAGTGGGCCATGATCCCGGGGGCGTCCATCGGGACGACGACGACACGGAGGCCGTTGTCGAGGACCCTCTCGTGCACGGGGTAGGGGAAGGTCTTCCGCACCGGGACGTCCTCCTTGGCGGCGGCGGCCGGCGCCGCGAGCAGGGCGAGGGAAAGGGCGAGGGCACACGAATCGATCGATGGGAATCGAGCGGACATGGGGAACCCTCCGGATCGGGGACGGTGCGGGTCAATGATGGGCGGTGCCCGTCTTGCGCGGCGCGAGGGTCATGCTCATGTCGCGATTGACGATCTCCCCCGGCGCGGATTCGACGATCGCCTGGTCGTTCAACAGTTCGATGACCCGGTCGAGGACCTTGCGCCCGTTCTCGGGGCGGCGGAGGTCGCGACCGCGAAACATGATCGTCACGCGCACCTTGTCCCCCTCGCCGAGGAACCGCTTCACGTGCCCGAGTTTGGTCTCGAGGTCGTGGTCGTCGATGTTCGGGCGGAGCTTGATCTGCTTCACGCTGACCCTGGATTCTTTCTTCCGGGCCTCGCGGGCCTTCTTCGCCGCCTCGAACCGGTGCTTGCCGAAGTCCATGATCCGGACGACGATCGGCCGGGCATCGGGGGCGACCTCGACGAGGTCGAGGCCGGCTTCCTCGGCGATGCGCTTCGCTTCCTCGAGGGGAACGACGCCGACTTGCTCTCCGCCGGCGCCGATGAGTCGGACGGGGCTCAAACGGATCTGGTGGTTGACACGGACCTTATCGTCGATTCGACACCTCCTGGATCGCCCTCCTTTCCGTCGCGGAAAGGCCGCCGAAACCGCGAGGAATATACCACCCTGCTCGGTCCGGGCCAACAAAGACCGTTACGAGCGTCTCCGGGAGGCCCGCTTCGGGGTCGCTTCGTGGACCGCCCGGACCACGGTGTGGATCCCCCCGCGCACGAGAAAGTCCCCCTCGACCTCCATCCTTCGGGGGTGCGTCGCCTCCACGAGGTCGGTCAGGATCCGGTTCGTCACCGCCTCGTGGAAATGCCCCTCGTCCCGGAAGGACCAGAGATACAGCTTGAGCGACTTCAGTTCCACACAAACGCGGTTCGGGATGTATCGGATCCGAAACGTGGCGAAGTCCGGTTGTCCGGTCCTGGGACACAGACAGGTGAACTCCGGACAGGTGAACTCGATCGTGTAGTCCCGACGGGGCTCCGGGTTCGGGAACGTCTCGAGGACCTTGCTCGGCCGCGTTGCCATCGCCTCCCTCAGTTGACCGCGATCAGGCGAACCTTGACCTTCCGGTCCTCCCCGTCACGCCGCACGGTCAGCGTCACCTCGGCCCCGACTTCGGCTTCCTCGAAAGCGTAAAGGAGGTCGTCGAGCCCCCCGATCGGAGCCCCGTCCACCCCCACGATCACGTCCCCGAGTCGGACCTGACCCGATCGCGTCTCGACCAATCCCTCGAGGCCGGCCCGTGCGGCCGGCGTCCCCGGGCTGACAAGGCCGATCGCGACCCCTTCGTAGCCGAGCGATCGCTGCCAGCGGTCGGGGATCGGGACGATCCCGATTCCCGGCTGCGCGAGCTTTCCGCTCCGGATCAGCTGCGGCACGATGCGGGCGACGGCGTCGATCGGGACGGCGAAACCGATACCGACCGATGCGCGGGTCGGGCTGAAGATCGCGGTGTTCATCCCGATCACGCGTCCGCGCGAGTCCAGAAGGGGCCCGCCCGAATTCCCCGGGTTGATCGCCGCGTCGGTCTGGATGACGTCGCGAATCGTGCGGTCGTTCGGGGAGTTGATCTCGCGCCCGAGCGCGCTCACGACGCCGACGGTCAGCGTCTGGTCCAGGCCGAACGGGTTCCCGACCGCGAGGACCTTCTGGCCGACCAGAAGGGTCCGCGAACGCCCGAGGGGGAGAGGGGTCAGCTTGCCCGCCGGGGCGTCCTTGACTCGGAGCACCGCCGTGTCCTTGTCGGGGGCGACCCCGACGACCTCCGCCTCGAGCTCGGTCTGGTCGGCGAGACGGACGAGAAAGCGCGACCCCCCCTGCACGACGTGGAAGTTCGTCACCACATGCCCGTCGCGGTCCCACACGAACCCGGTCCCGCTTCCGGCCGGGATCGCGTCGACGTCGAGCGAAAAGAAATCCCGGCGAAGGGAGAAACTGGTGATGTAGACGACGGAAGACGAGGCCTTCCGGAAGACCTCGATGTCGCGGCGCTCCTCGGGAAGCAGGTCGTCGAGCGCGGGCTCGGGTCGCGGTGGCTCGGGCGGGGCCTGCTCCTGCGCCGCACCCGGAGAAAGCCCTTGACCGCACGCGAAGCCGGCGGCGAAGACGAGTGCGAGCGCAGCGATCGCTTTGAGACGCATCGTTCCTTCCCTCGCGGTGGGAAACCGGAGCCGACCGTACCTCAGGCGGGCTTTCCCGGCAACGGCTCGCGGACGACGAGGACCGGACAGGGGGCCTCCCGGAGAACCCGCTCGGCGACCGAGCCGAATACGAGGTGCCGCCAACCCTTCCAGCCGTGGGTCGCCATCACGATCAGGTCGACGCCCTGCTCGCGGGCGGCGCGGACGATTTCCCGCGCGGGGTCTCCCCGTCCGACGGTCAGCCGCACCGTGATCCCGCTCGGGATGCCCTCCTTCACGAGGGCGGCGAGCCGTTCGCGGACCTCGGCCTCGACCTTGACCTCGTACTCGGGTGAGGGCATCGCCGCGAGACCGAAATCGGCGTACGGCGGGATGTCCCACGGCGTCGCCGGCTCGAGCGGGAGAACGTGCGCCACGATCAGCTCCGCGGAGAAGGCTCGGGCGACCTCGACCGCTCTCGGAAACGCCTCCGCGGCGCATTTGCTGAAGTCGGTCGGCGCCAGGATCTTGTGGAAAGGAAGCATCGCGACCCCTCCGTCCCCCGCCGTTCGACAGGATACACCCCTTGGTTAGAATGCCGGTCGTGCGTCTTTCGAACGTCCTCCCCGGCTACAATCGCCGCCGCACTCGCGTCGTTCCGGTCGGGGACGTCGCGGTCGGCGGGGACCATCCGATCCGGGTCCAGTCGATGACGACGACGACGACGGCGGACGCCGCCGCAACCGCAGCGCAAGCGGCCCGTCTTGCCGAGGCCGGATGCGAGATCGTCCGGGTCACCGTCCCGACGACCGCCGACGCCGAGGCCCTCCCGGAAATCCGGCGGCTCCTCGCCGCGCGGGGAGTGCGGGTGCCGCTCGTGGCCGACATCCACTTCACCCCCGCGGTGGCGATGAAAGCCGTCGAGCACGTCGACAAGATCCGGGTGAACCCCGGAAACTTCGCCGACAAGAAGAGATTCGCGGTACGCGAGTACACCGACGCCGAGTACGACGCGGAGCTTTGTCGGATCGAGAGGACCTTTTCCCCGCTCGTCAAGCGCGCGAAAGCGCTCGGCGTGTCGATGCGGATCGGGACGAATCACGGCTCTCTCTCGGACCGGATCCTGAACCGCTACGGCGACACCCCCCTCGGGATGGTCGAGTCGGCCCTCGAGTTCGTGCGCATCTGCGAGAGCCACGGCTACCGGGATCTGATCCTCTCGATGAAGGCCTCGAACCCGCGCGTCGCGCTCGAGGCGTACCGCCTCCTCGTCGCGCGCATGGACGAGGCGGGGATGGATTACCCCCTCCACCTCGGCGTCACGGAAGCGGGGGACGGCGAGGACGGTCGGATCAAGTCGGCGGTCGGGATCGGAGCCCTTCTCGAGGAAGGGCTCGGCGACACGGTGCGGGTCTCCCTCACCGAGGATCCGGTGGCCGAGATCCCCGTCGCCCACGCCCTCGTCGCTCCGTTCAATGCGAACCTCGCGCTCGCGGGAACCCCGTCGGGGTCGTTCCGCTACGTCTCGCTCGGGCTGCTCGACCCGCCCGTCCCCCGGGAACGCGGGGCGGCCCCGGTCGCGATCGGCCCGCGGACGATCGGGGGCGGCGGCGTTCTCGTCGAGGTCCCTCTCGGATCCCCGCTCTCCGACCCCGATGCCGTGCGGCGCGAGCTCGATGGGGAGGCGGGGGTCCGCGTCCCGGAAGACACCCGCGCGGAGGTCGTCTCCGTGCGCGTCGCGGACGCCGAGGAGATCGCGCGGCTCGCGGC
>CAZVOE010000059.1:8723-18167 GCA_964628935.1 uncultured Acidobacteriota bacterium | reverse complement strand
CTCGAAAAGGGTCGCCCCTTCCGCGAGCGACCTCGCGGGAACCTCTCCGAGCCCGTGGTCCGGCATCTCCGTCGCCGGAAGTCCGGGCGGGTCCTCGCCCGGCGCCGACGGCGATGCCGCCGGGACACCCCCCGCCGCGGGACGTTCCGCGAGATCCCCATTCGAACGCCGCGTCGCGCCGCCCCGGAGGCGAGACGACTCCCCCGACGCGCGGGCGAAGGCCGCTCGGGTCCCGAGATCGATCCCTCCGATCCCGACGCTGAACACCCGTCCTGCTTCCGGGGCGGCCGGGGCGAAGGCGAGAACCCGCCGGTGCATCGCCACGCGGAGAGCCCGTTCCGAGAGAACGGTCTCCGCGGCTGCCGCCCCCTCCGCGGACCGGAGCTCGCGGCGAATCTCCTCCGCCGCGCTGGCTTGCTCGGGGTCGCGGGGATCGAGGAGATCGAGGGCGCGGGCGAGACGCCTCCACGAAGGCCAGGTTCCGACGCGGGGATCGAGCCGACCGAGCGACTCTCCGATCCAGGACTGGTCGAGAACCGCGACCGCACCCGAATCTCCGAGTGGGGGTAAAACGTCTCGCGTCAGAAGCTGAGGGAACGTCCGGGGGGATGGGATCGCGGGAAGCTCGATCGCGAGGAGGACGTCGAGGTCGGGGAGAACGATTCCACGTTCGCCCGCGACGCGAAGCCAGGCGAAGGCGGAGAGAAGGCGAACCGTCCGGTCGAGATCGGCCACTTCGGGGAAGATGCGGGCGAGCGCGTCGTGCTCGCGATTGACGAACGAGACGGTCTCGCGGGTCCACGGCGGATCCGCCGCGTCCCCCAGCAGGCGCTCGCCGAGCCGCACCCGTTCGCTCGCGGCCGCCATCGTCGCCTTGCGGATCGCGAAGACGTCGGCCCGGGGGGAGAGGACGAACTCGACCTCGTCCGGATAGAACCAGAACCGCGTCTGCTGGCCGAGCACGCTCCCCGAAGAAGCGTCCGACGCGAAGCGCTCGAGGTGGGTCCGGAAAGCGTCGAGGCGCCCCCGGATCTCCTCGCGGAGATCCCGGTCGGAGAGCGGATCCAAGCCGACGCTGATCGTTTTGAACCTTATGTCGGCGAGGAGGCTGACCGCGCCGAGGGCCGTGTCGCGGAGGCGGCCGCCGAACCCGACCGAGGCCGACCACGGAGCGTCTCCCTTGTCGAGGCTCATGTAGGGCTCCGCCAGGCCACCGTGGAAGGTCGCCCGGTAGGCGACCGCGGCGTCGGCGAGGTCGATCGGAGCCCCGAGGAGCGTGGGCCGCTCGGCCGCTTCGCTCGAGAGCCAGCGGACCGTCCCGTCTTCCTCGATCCTTCCTCCCTCGATCCGCACGGGGGACGATAGGACCCGCGCGAGCGCCTCGAGATCGAACGGGGGCCGCCCCGGAGGCGGCGGGGTCGCGTCGACTCGAGTCCGGTACGGTTCGACGCCGAGATCGAACGTGGTCGCCTCCGGCCGGTGTCGGTAGGGATGCACCGTCACCTCGAGCGTCGGGGCCTCTCCCGATCCCTTCCGCGCGAGGCGCCGCCGCTCCGCCGCGAGGGGGTGCCGAAGGACCGGCCACGCCTGCGCCCAGGCGCGCTCCGCGGCGGTCTTCGACGCGAGCGCCTCGAATCCGGCGACCGGAACGAACGCGCGCATCCGTCCGGACCCGTCGCTTTCGAGCACGTACCTTCGGGCGCGGAGCAGCTCGACCCAGGCCGGCTGCGCCTCGCCGCGTTCCCACAGGGCTCCGATCTCGACCCACGGAGTCTGCGCCGCCGGCTCGAGGGTGTCCGCGGCGTCCGCGAGCACGAACGCGTAGCGCTCGAGAATCGGCTCGAGGAGACGGTGAATCGCGAAGACCCGGGGGTCGTCGGTCGTTCCGAGCGGTCTTGCGTCGAGCTCTCGGAGCAGGGAGCGGACGCTTTCCCCCGACTGCGCGAGCCGATCGAGGTCGACGAGGGGCCCGTAGTCGATCTCGACCCACCCCGTCCCCGCTCCCGTCGGCGCGGTCCCCCCCATCGGAGCGAAGAGGAGTACGAGAACGACGATCGCGCCCGAGCGGGTTCGCATCGCGGGCCATTGTGCCCGCGCGAGGCCCCTTGCGAAAATGGGACTCTTGCGGTACTGTTTCGGCGGAGCCGCGGAACATGCGCATCACGAGACAGACCGACTACGGGATCGTCCTTCTGACCCAGATGGCGTTGCGCCCTCCGGCCGAGGTCCATACCGCCCGAGACGCGTCCGCTCGATCGGGTCTCCCCCTCCCGATGGTGAGCAAGATCCTCAAGAGTCTCGCCCGAGCGGGGATCCTGGTCTCGCAGCGTGGCGTGAAGGGCGGATACAGCCTCGCACGGCGCGCCGACCGGATTTCCGTCGAGGAGATCATCCGGGCCCTCGAGGGACCGGTCCACATCACGGAATGCACCCACGGGCCAGGGAGTTGCGACCAGGAAGAATCCTGCCCGACGCGGGTCAACTGGCAGCGGATCAACGTGGCGATCCGCGAGGCCCTCCAGGGGGTCACGCTCGCCGAGATGGCCTCCCCCTCTCCCGGCCACGGGCTCCTCCGCGTCCGGGGGTCCGAGGGCCGCGGGATTCCCGCGCGTTGACGCCTCGAGCTTCGCGAGACCGACGGAGACGACCATGAAGACGAAGACCGAAAGCGTTCACGACCTCGCGAACCGCGAGTACAAGTACGGGTTCGTCACGGAGATCGAAGCCGACAGCGCCCCTCCCGGGTTGAACGAGGAGGTCGTCCGCCTGATCTCTGCGAAGAAGAACGAGCCGGAGTGGCTCCTCGAGTGGCGCCTCGCGGCGCTGCGCCATTGGCGCACGATGACCGAGCCGCACTGGGCGAACGTCGAGTACCCGCCCATCGATTACCAGGCGATTTCGTATTATTCCGCCCCCAAGGACTACAAGCGCCCGAAGAGCCTGGAAGAAGTCGATCCCGAGCTCCTCGCGACCTACGAGAAACTCGGGGTCCCCCTGCGGGAACGCGAGATCCTGGCGGGGGTCGCGGTCGACGCCGTTTTCGACAGCGTCTCCGTCGCGACGACCTTCCGCGACAAGCTCGAATCGCTCGGCATCGTGTTCTGCTCCTTCTCGGAGGCGGTGCAAGCGCACGGAGAGCTCGTCCGAAGGTGGCTCGGATCGGTCGTCCCGGCGACCGACAACTTCTTCGCCGCCCTGAATTCCGCGGTCTTCTCGGACGGCTCGTTCTGCTACGTGCCGAAGGGGGTCCGCTGCCCGATGGAGCTGTCGACCTATTTTCGGATCAATGCGGCGAACACGGGCCAGTTCGAGCGGACGCTCATCGTCGCCGACGAGGGTGCGACGGTTTCGTACCTCGAAGGATGCACCGCCCCGATGCGGGACGAGAACCAGCTCCACGCGGCCGTCGTCGAACTCGTCGCCCTCGACGACGCCACGATCAAGTACTCGACCGTCCAGAACTGGTATCCGGGGGACAAGGACGGGAAGGGCGGGATCTACAATTTCGTCACCAAGCGCGGGAAGTGCATCGGTAGGCGATCCAAGATCTCCTGGACCCAGGTCGAGACCGGCTCGGCGATCACCTGGAAGTACCCTTCCTGCATTCTCCAGGGGGACGAATCGGTCGGAGAGTTCTACTCGGTCGCCCTCACGAACCGAAGGCAGCAGGCCGACACCGGGACCAAGATGATCCACATCGGGAAGAACACCCGCTCGACGATCGTTTCGAAGGGAATCTCGGCGGGTCACGGCCAGAACACCTACCGCGGCGCGGTGAAGGTGCTCAAGGGCGCCGTGGGGGCGCGCAACTACTCGCAGTGCGACTCCATGTTGATCGGGGACAAGTGCGGAGCCCACACCTTCCCCTACATCGACGTGGCGAACACGAGCGGCGTCGTCGAACACGAGGCGTCGACCTCCAAGATCGGGGAGGACCAGATCTTCTATTTCCGTCAGCGCGGAATTTCCGCGGAAGACGCCGTGAACATGATCGTCAACGGGTTCTGCAAGGAAGTGTTCCGCGAGCTCCCGATGGAGTTCGCCGTCGAAGCCCAGAAGCTCCTGGGCGTTTCTCTCGAGGGGAGCGTGGGTTGATGCTGACCGTCAAGAACTTGCACGCGAAGGCAGGGGACGCCGAGATCCTCCACGGAGTCGACCTCACGGTGAAGGCCGGCGAGGTCCACGCGATCATGGGCCCGAACGGGTCTGGAAAGAGCACGCTCGCGCAGGTGCTCGCAGGACGCGATTCCTACGAGGTCACCGAGGGGGAGGTCCTCTTCGACGGGAAGGACCTCCTCGAGATGGACCCCGAGGACCGGGCCCGAGAGGGGCTCTTCCTCGCCTTCCAATACCCCATCGAGATCCCCGGGGTGACGAACGTCTACTTCTTGAAGGCGGCCCTGAACGCCATCCGCAAGCACCGCGGACTCGACGAGATGGACGCGATCGACTTCCTCCACCACGTGAAGGAGAAGATGAAGCTCGTCGAGATGGAGGAGTCGTTCCTCCAGCGCGCCGTGAACGAGGGCTTCTCCGGCGGTGAGAAGAAGCGGAACGAGATCTTCCAGATGGCGGTGCTCGAACCGAAGCTCGCCATCCTCGATGAAACCGACTCGGGGCTCGACATCGACGCGCTTCGGATCGTCGCGAACGGCGTCAACGCGATGCGCTCGCCGGACCGGGCGATCCTCGTCGTGACCCACTATCAGAGGCTCCTCGACTACATCGTCCCGGACGTCGTCCACGTTCTGGCCGACGGCAAGATCGTGAAGACCGGTGACCGGACGCTCGCGCTCGAGCTCGAGAAGAAGGGGTATGGCTGGATCGCGGAGGCGGCCGCCTCCGGGGCCGGGCGCTAACGATGGCCGCGAACGAACCGGCGGTCGCGGAACTCCCTTGGGCCGGGGAGGGGTTCCGCGCGGCGCGCGCGAGGCTCCGGCTCGAAGGTCCCGAAGGGCTCCGCCTCCTCCGTGAGGAGGCGTGGCAGCGGTTCGAGACGCTCGGTTTCCCCCGCCCGGGCGACGAAGCGTGGCGCCAGACACCCGTCTCGATGGTCGCGTCGACGCCGTTCGTCCCGACCGACGCCTCGATCCTGCCGGACGGAGTACGCCTTCCCCCTCCGCTCGGAACCGTGCGGCTCGTGGTCGTGAACGGCGTTCCCGCCCCCTCCGCCTCGACGCTCGACGCGCTTCCCCGCGGAGTGTCGGTGCGCCCCCTCCTCGAGGCCGTCTCGGACGACGCGGCCCTCGCGGCCCTCCTCGGTTCGGTCAACCCGTGGCGCGAAAGGGCGTTCGCCGCCCTCAATACCTCCCTGTTCCGGGGGGGCGCGTCCGTGGACGTCGCGCCGGGGACCTCCGTATCCGGTTCCATCGAGATCCTCCACGTCACCGTCCCCTCGGAGCGCGGTCCGGTCGCGGTCCACCCCCGCCTCCTCGTGCGGGTGGGCGACGGCGCCGAGGCGTCGATCGTCGAGACCTTCGTCGCGGCCGGGGAGGGGGTCTACCTCACGAACGCCGTCACGGAGATCGCCGCCGGGGCGAACGCGCGCGTCGAGCATATCCGCGTGCAGGACGAGGGCCTTTCCGCCTTCCACGTCGCCTCGGTCGACTACCGCCAGGAACGCGACAGCCGGGTCGCCTCCCACAACGTCGCGTTCGGGTCGGCGCTCGCCCGGACCGACCTGTCGTCCCGGCTCGCCGGACCGGGGGCGGAGGCGCTCCTGTACGGACTGACGGTCGCCGGGAAGAAGACCCACGTCGACCACCACACGCAGATCGAACACGCGGTCCCGCACTGCCCGAGCCACGAGCTCTACAAGTCGATCCTCTGGGACCGGGCCCGCTACGTCTTCAACGGGCGCATCGTCGTGCGGCCCGACGCCCAGAAGACCGACGCGAAGCAGTCGAACCGGAACCTTCTGCTCTCGGACGACGCGGCGGTCTTCACGAGGCCGCAGCTCGAGATCTACGCCGACGACGTGAAGTGCACGCACGGCGCGACGATCGGAAGGCTCGACGAGTCGGCCCTGTTCTACCTGAGGACGCGGGGCCTCGGCCCGAGGGAGGCCCGGGCGCTTCTGATCCGTGCGTTCGCGGGAGAGGTCCTCGAACACCTCGGCGACGCGTCGTTGCGCGAACGGCTCGAGGAGGAAACCGTTCGCCGGCTCCCCGCCGAAGAGCGGGATTGACGGCACGGCGGAGGCGGAAATGGCGTCGGCGAGGAATTCGGCGGCGAAGTCGGGAACGGCGCTCGACGTGGAGGCCGTGAGGGCCCACTTCCCGATCCTCGCGACCACGATGCGGGGGAAGCCCCTCGCCTACCTCGACAACGCGAACAGCACCCAGAAGCCGATTCCGGTGCTCGACGCGGAGCGCGCGTTCTACGAAACCCGTTACGCCAACATCCACCGCGGGGTCTACCACTTGAGCCAGCAGGCGACCGATCTCTACGACGCGGCGCGGGAGAAGGTCCGGTCCCTGCTCCATGCCGAGCGCGCCTCGGAGATCGTCTTCGTGCGCGGGACGACCGAGGCGATGAACCTCGTCGCCCACGGCCTTTCGTCGCTCCTCCTCGAGCCGGGCGACGAGATCGTGATCACGACACTCGAGCATCACTCCGGAATCGTTCCCTGGCAGCTCGCCTGCCAGCGGGTCGGGGCGGTGCTCCGCGTGATCCCGATGACCGACGACGGAGCGCTCCGTCTCGAGGAAGCCGAGAAGATCCTCTCCGGCCCGCGTGTTCGGATCCTCTCCGCGATTCACGTTTCGAACGCGCTCGGGAACGTGCTTCCCGTCGAGCAGCTCGTCGCGTTCGCGCGGCGGCGGGGGATCGCGGTCGTCCTCGACGGGGCGCAGGCCGTCCCCCACATGCCGGTCGACGTCCGCGCGCTCGATTGCGACTTCTACTGTTTTTCCGGGCACAAGATCTACGGCCCCACCGGAATCGGCGCGCTCTACGGGAAGTCGGAGTGGCTCGAACGGCTCCCCCCGTGGCAGGGCGGGGGCGACATGATCCGCTCGGTCACCTTCGAGAAAACGACTTACAACGAAGCCCCGTACAAGTTCGAGGCGGGAACGCCCAACATCGCCGGGGCGATCGGCCTCGGCGCGGCGATCGACTTCGTGCTCGGGATCGGGTTCGACCGGATCGAGGCGCACGAGAGCGACCTGCTCGACCACGCGATCGCCTCGATCTCCCTGATCCCGGAGGTCCGGGTCCTCGGAGGGACCCGCGGCAAGCGGGGGGCCGTCTCCTTCGTCGTGGACGGGATCCATCCGCACGACGTCGGGACGGTGCTCGACCTCGAGGGGGTCGCGGTCCGCGCCGGGCACCATTGCGCTCAGCCCCTGATGGAGCGGCTCGGCGTGCCGGCGACCGTGCGAGCGTCCTTCGGGGTTTACAATACGCGCGAGGAGGTCGACCGGCTCGCCGACGCGATCCGCAAGGCGGCCGAGGTGTTTCGCTGAGATGTCCGACCTTCGCGATCTCTACCAGGACCTGATCCTCGACCACGGTCGGAGGCCGCGGAACCATCGCCGCCCCGGTCACTGGACCCACGAGGCGGAGGGGCTGAACCCGCTTTGCGGCGACCGCCTCACCGTGTACGTCGACGTCGAGGAGGGCCGCATCAAGGAAGTCGCCTTCGAGGGGACGGGGTGCGCGATCTCGACCGCGTCGGCCTCCCTGATGACCGAATCGCTCAAGGGGCGCACGCTCGACGAGGCGCGGTCGCTCTTCGCCTGGTTCCACGAGATGCTCGCGGGACCCGCCGCTCCGAAGACCCCCCCGCCCCACGGGAAGCTCGCCGTCTTCGAGGGGGTGCGGGAATTCCCGGTCCGCGTGAAGTGCGCGACCCTCCCTTGGCACACCTTCCGCGCCGCCCTCGAGAACCGGGCGGAGAAGGTCTCGACGGAATGAGCGACGCCTCCGCGCAGCTCGAGCGGCGGATCATCGACGCGCTCAAGACGGTCTACGACCCCGAGATCCCGGTCGACATCTGGGAGCTCGGACTGATCTACTCGATCGACATCGCGGAGAACGGAGACGTCTCGGTCAAGATGACGCTGACCGCCCCGGGCTGCCCCGCCGCCGGCGAGCTGCCCGGGGAGGTCGAACGCGCCGTCCGCGCGGTCGAGGGGGTCCGCTCGGCCACCGTCGAGGTCGTCTGGGAGCCGATGTGGAACAAGGACATGATGTCCGACGTCGCGAAATTGAGGCTCGGGTTCTACTGATCCCGTAATCGGACTTCCCGTTTCGTTCTCGCGGCCTTCCCCGCCGACGCGGGACGTCTCCCCCGCTCGCGATCCCGGGGAAGAGATTTCTCCGCGTTGTCGGTCGCTTCCGCCTGCGAAGGTCCGCCGCGTCGGGGAACGGCGCCTTCGTGTCCCCTCCGATCACGTTCTTGCAAGGCCGTGGCACCGGACCTGCTGAGATCGCCATCCCGGCCGATGTCCTCCCCTGGGACAGCGCCGACAGGAGGTCAGCGATGATCCGGAATCGAACCACCCTCGCGGCGGCGTTCGCTCTACTCGCGGGACTCGGAAGCGTACACGCCGCCTTCACGGGCGGGAACGGCGAGGTCGCCTTCGAATCGAACCGCGCGGGCGGGTTCGACCTCTACACGGTCGAGGCCGACGGGACGGGGACGGCCGTCCTCGTGGCGACGACCGGTGCGGACCGCGCCCCGGCATGGTCCCCCGACGGCTCCCGGGTCGCTTTCCAATCGAACCTCCGCGGGAACTTCGACATCTGGATCGTGAACGCGGACGGAACGGGGCTCCGTGCCCTCACCTCCGACCCAGCGAACGAGATCCAGCCCTCCTGGTCGCCCGACGGAACCCGGATTGCGTTCGCGCGCCTCGACCCCGCCCTCGGCACCCACGACATCTGGCACGTTCGCGCCGACGACGGGTCGGACGCACGGAACCTCACCGACCACCCCGGGAACGACATCCGGCCGGCGTGGTCCCCGGACGGCGCGTCGATCGCCTTCGAAAGCCACCGGGACGGGAACGCGGAGATCTACGTGATCGACGTCGGCGCGCCCCCCTCCTCGGCGGTCAATCTCACGCGCGACATCTTCGAAGACCAGGATCCCGCCTGGTCCCCGGACGGCTCCCGCATCGCCTTCGTCAGCGATCGCGACGTCTTCGTCTGGCAGATCTGGTCGATGGATCGGAGCGGATCGAACCCGACCGTCGTCCCCGGCACCGAGCCCGGCGACCGCGAGCCGGCCTACGCCCCGGACGGAACCGCGCTCGCCTTCACCCGGAACGGGAACGGCGGGGTCGAGGGGATCTGGAGGGTCTCTCTCGACGGAACCGGGCTCGCCCTCCTCGACGCCGCGCCGCCGTTCACCCGCGGCGCCGACTGGCGCGCGCTCCCGGCGGAACCGGAGAACGGTCCGCCTTCGGCCTACGCCGGACCGGATGGTGTCCTCGACTG
>CAZVOE010000059.1:0-8713 GCA_964628935.1 uncultured Acidobacteriota bacterium | reverse complement strand
CGATTCGACCCCGGGGACGAACGACGACATCGTCGCTTTCGAGTGGTTCCTCGACTACGGCGGCGCCTCGGAACGGAAGATCGCCGAGGGAGCGGTCGTCGAGGTGACGCTCGAGCCAGGGGTTCATGCGATCACGTTGCGCGTGACCGATCGAGGCGGCCTCTCCGACGTCGACGAGGCGGTGTGGACCCTGAACGAGGCGCCACCCCTTTCGCTCGAGGCGGAGGTGTCTCCCGCCGTCCTCTGGCCTCCGAACCATCGTTTGATCCCGGTGCGCGCGTCGGTCCGCGTCTCCGAGGGGGAGTGCTCCGAGTCCGCTTCGATCGTCCTCGTTTCCGTCACGAGCAGCGAGCCCGACGACGCTCCCGGTGCGGGCGACGGGAAGACGCGAAACGACGTCGTCGGCGCCGATCTCGGAACCGCCGACTTCGAGGTGTCTCTCCGGGCCGAGCGGGACGGGTCGGGACCTGGGCGGACGTACACCCTCACCTGGGCGATCGCCGACGGCCGGTCCGCGGGGGCGAGCGTGAGCGCCGAGGTCTTCGTGCCGCACCACGAGCCGGAGGCTCCAACCCCGCCGCCCGGGCAGGGCGCCCGAGTCCCCTTCGCGCACAGCCCGACTAGGGAACCCGGCTCGCTCCTTCGCCGGATCCGGTGACCTGGCGCGTCCGAGAGCGCAGGCGGGCGATCGCCCGCTCCTGGACCCACGGGAGCAGCGCACGGGCGGCGGCGTTGCAACCTTTCGCGTTCGCGTGGATGTGGTCCACGAAGAGAGGCCCATCTTCCCGCAAGAACGCGCTGACCAGGTTGACCCCATCCACCTGCCGCTCGATGCAAAAGCGTGCCGCGGTGATCTGGTACCGGACGAGTGCCGGAGCCCGCTCGCGAACCTGCGCTTCGTGCGGCCAGACGATGAGCAGGAGGTCGCTCCCGATCGAACGGCAAAGGTCATGGATTTCCGCGAGCATCTCGGTGAACTCGTCCTCGGTCAGGCGCGGCCGGCGTTGCGCCCGCCGCTTCCGCGGAACGAGCCGCTCGGCGAGGGATCTCATGCCGACCGCAAGACGGCTTCGGTCGAGCGCGACCTCGATCGGGCTCTTCTGGAGAGCGGCGGCGGCCTCGAAATCGGACAATGGCATCCCGTCGTCGAAGTCATTGAACCCGAACGACACCAGAACGAGGTCGGGCTCGAGCGAGAGGCCTCGTGATTCGAGGAACCGCTTCCCCTGAAACGCCGAGTAGCCGGGCACGCCCGCGTTGATCACCTCGCTTACGATCCCTGCCTCGCGGAGCATCCGCTGAAGCTGCGCCGGCCACGTCTCGTCGTCCTCCACACCGACACCGAAGGTGCACGAATCGCCGAGGGCGAGCACGCGGAAGCCTTCCTTCCTCTCCGCAACGGGTTCGGAGCGGAGACTCGCGTGCGTCGTCACGGCGAAGTCGATCTCGTGCTCGCGGATCTTTCCCGCGACGCGGTGGTTCCGGAGTTCGGGACGAAGCCGCCAAAACAGAACGGGATCGAACTCCATGACCTCGTTCAGCGCCGGCAGACCCAGCACGTCGATCAGTCGCCGGTGTTCCCGGTAGGTCCCCGGTTCGGGGGGAGGCACGAGAAGCCTCGCCACGCCCTCGAGCGAGAGGAGGCCGCACGCGATCGCGATCGCGGAAAAGAGGAGGATCTTTCCCCTCGAGAAGTCCGGATCCTCGCGCCGCCGCACGAGATGCCCCGAGGCCAACCTTACTCGCTCGCCCCTCCGGGCGGCTCGATCACGAACTCCGACTCCGCGCTCCCCGCGCGGGTCCCGTCCGCCCGGCGGGCATCGATCGTCCAGAGGTAGCGGCCCGGGACGAGATCGGACGACTCGACATCGGTCGGCGTGAGGTACGGGACCGAGACCGGCCTTTGGATCACGACGTCCCCCGTCTCCTTCTCCCGAACGGTGACGACGTAGCTCGCGGCCCCCCGGAGGGCGGCCCAGCGGAACGCGTCGGGCGGAGCGTCGAGAAGGCCGATCGGTCCCTGCACGACGATCGCGACGGGAGGAACCTTCGCCACCTGCTCGGCGATTCGCTTCTCCTTCCCGACCGCGTTGATCTTCACGAACGCCGCGACCACGACCACCGCGACGACGAGCAGGGCGAAGGCGGCGCCCCAGACTCCCCAGGATTTCAGCGAGGGCCTCTCGAGATCCTGGATCTCCTCCTCGAGCACCTCTTCGTTGGTCTGTTCGGGCGGCTTCCTCTCGTTCATGAGCACCTCCCCTCTGCCGACGGGCGGCTCACCCCGAATAGGCTACGCTTTGGAGCGTGCGACGGCCGGTACCGCCGCGTCAAGCGGAAGTTTCGTCCCGGCCGAGCCCTCGGAAGGAGCGGAGCGTGGAGCACGCCGACCTCGACATCCGGGACCTCTCGGTCCGTTGCGGCGCCTGCATGAATTACAAGACTCTGGCCGCTTTTTCGAAGCGCGACGGGTGGAACGTCTACGTCTACGAGTGCGACGCGGGAACCTGCGACGTCGACGCGACGCGGACCCTCCTCGAGGTGCCCGAGGCGATCGACGTCTTCGCCCGCAGGCACCCCGACTGCGGGGGAGGATGAGCGGAACGGAACCGAAGAGGGGTTCCGCGCGTACTCCAGGGCGTCCCTGCCGTCCCGGGGCCCCGGAGGACCGACGGATGTCGCTCGCCAGCCGGACCGGACTCGCCCTGATCGCCCTCGCCCTGTCCTTGCCGAGCGGGGCCGCGGAGCGCTGGATCCACGTGGACGTCGACGAAGGCGGGTCGGACGGCACCAAGGTCCGCATCCAACTCCCGCTTTCGGTCGTCCGGGCCGCGCTCCCCCACCTCCACTCCGACGCCCTGGCCGGAGGCCGCGTCCTTCTCGACGCGGACACGATCGACCCGGAAGACCTCGCCGAAGCGCGGAAGGCCCTCGACGCCGCGCTCGCAGGACGTCCGGTCGTGGTCGGGGACCCGGACCGGCCGGTGCGCATCGAGCGGGACGGGAAGTGGCTCCGGCTCACCGCGATCGACCCCGATCGGTCCCGGGTTCGGATCCAGGTGCCGGTCGCCCTCGCGCGGGAGGTCCTCGACGACCTGCCGGGCTCGATCGACCTCCTCGCCATCCTCGACTCGCTCGGCGGGGACGCGGAGCTCGAGATCGTCGAGGTCGACGCGGACGACACGAAGGTCCGGATCCGGGTCGACGCACGACCGTCGACCGAGTGACAGGAGCGCTGCCATGTCCTCCCGCGCCCGCCTCGCCGTCGCCGTCCTTTCGGGAATCGTCCTCCTCGCGACCGTCTTCGTCGCCGTCCCCTACTGGCTGGTGATGCGGGACGGCATGCTCGAGATCTCGGTCGTGGAGTCGGGGGACGGGGGGAACCGCTTCCACCTGCGCGTTCCGGCCTCCGTCGTCCGCGTCGCCGCCGCCTTCGTTCCGAGGATCGAGCCGGGCGTCGACGATGCCGAGACACTCGCGGCGATCGCCGCGGTCGGGGCGGCGATCGAGGCGATGGACGAGGTCGAAGACGCCGTCTTCGTGAGCGTCGACGAGCCGCGCACGCGGGTACGGATCGCGAAACGGGACGGCCGCTTCGTCGTCGAAGTCGACGACGGCGGCGACCAGGTCCGGATTTCCGTCCCCCCGGTGGCGCTCCGGGTGATCGCGGACGCCCTGCCGCGCCTCAGCGGCTCGACGTCGTAGGGGTCGGCGCGAGGGCGAAACGGACGGTCGCCGAAGCGGTCTCCGTCCCCGAACGCACGACGACTCGCCCCTCGGGGGGCGGCGCCGTCGTCCCCGTCCATCGCAGGCGGACGTGCATCGCTTGGGCGTTCGCCGGCTCGAGCCGGGCCTCGAGCCCTTCCGGCTCGGCGGAGACGATCGCGTCCGCCGGGGAGACGTCGGGCCGGAACGACACGAGGAGCGCAGGGGGCTCCCCCGACGGGTTCAGGACCACGGTCGGCGCCGAGAACCGGATCGCCGGGCGCCACAGGACCTGAACCGGGACGCTGACGGTCGGCTCCCGCGGAAGGCCGGTGTCGAAGGTGACGGTCAGGCTCCGTTGCCCCTCGGGGGGCTCCCCCTCGATCTCCGCCTCGAGAACCCAGTCCCCGGGCCTCGCCTCGGGCACCCCCTCGATCGCCCCGCCGGGCCGGTCGGGTCCGATCTCGCGGGCCGTCACGCGGAGCCACGGTGCGGAAACGCGGACCCGGTCGAGGCGGAGGACGCCCGTCTCGGTCTCGTCCTTGCGCACGACGAGCCGCCCGGGAGCCGCCTTTCCCCGCATGTTCCCGACGGTCAGAACCGGACCGGGGAGGAGGGTCACGCTCCCCACGATCGTCATCTTGACCGTCAGCTGCACCGTGGAGCGCGAGGGGTCGTTCGTGGTGACGGTGATCCCCTTCGCGACGGCTCCTCGGTAGCGCTCGGTCGCGACGTTGGCTCGGATCGTCCCCACCCGACCGGGCGGGATCACCTCGTCGAACGAGGCGACGGCGCAGCCTCACCCGGGCTTCGCGGACAGGATCCGCAAGTCGGCGTTGCCCTCGTTCCGGAGCTCGAAGACCGCCTCGACCACCTTCCCCCGAACGACGGTTCCGGCGTCGATCTCCGTCTTCGCGACCGCGAGGCGGGGGGCCGGGGCGCTGTCCTGGGGATGCGCCGCGGCGGGGACGAGGAGCGCGGCGGCGAGAATCGCGGCGAGCGCGCCGTTTTGGGGGACGTGGACCTCTCGCATGGCGCATACGATACGCCCGAAGCGCCTGCCGCGCCGCCTCCGGTATCCTTCCCCCATGCCGACGAGCACCGTCGAGGACTACCTGAAGCAGATCCTCCTCGAGGATCAGCGGCTTCCCGGCCAACCGGTCGCCACGGGACAGCTCGCGCAGGCGCTGCGCGTCACGCCGGGGACGGCGACCGCGATGATGAAAGCCCTCTCCGACGCGGGGCTCGCGCACTGGGAGCCGTACGCCGGGGTCCGGTTGACGCCGGCGGGGCGGCAACTCGCGACCCACGTCCTGAGGCGGCACCGCCTGGTGGAACTCTTCCTGGTCGAGGTCATGGGGCTCGACTGGAGCGAGGTCCACTCGGAGGCCGAGGTGCTCGAGCACGCCGTCTCCGACCGATTGATCGAGCGGATGGACGCCATGCTCGGGTCCCCGGCCTTCGACCCCCACGGCGACCCGATTCCGGGCGCCGCCCTCGAAGTCCGGTCGAGCGGGCCCTGCCAGGACCTCCTCGAGTGCCCGCTCGGCGCGTCGTTGACCGTCGCACGGGTCACCGACCAGCGACCGGAGTTTCTGCGGCTCCTCGAGGAGCACGGCGTGCGTCCGGGGCGGAGGCTCCGGGTCGAAGTTCGGGACGGCGTGACGGAGACGGCGGAAATCGTCCCGGAAGGGGGCCGCACGCTCCGATTGGGATTCCGGGCGGCGACCCGCGTCCTCGTGGGCGCGGATCGCGAGGAGGATCGATGAACCTGGCGTTGGCGGCACTCCTGGGGATCGTCGTCGGGCTCGGCGCGGCGTTCAGCGGTCTCGGCGGCGGGTTTCTGATGGTTCCGCTCCTCGTCGGCCTGGGGTTCACCCCGCAGCGCGCGGTGGGAACCTCGTTCCTGGCGATCCTCGTCATCTCCATCTCCGCGCTCATCGCCCACGGGCGGCTCGCCAACGTCGACTGGCGGGTCGGGCTGCTCTTGGGGGCGGGAGGGATCGCCGGGGCGCAGATCGGCGCGCGCCTCCTCCAGAACGTTTCCGCCCCGATCTTCCACAAGATCTTCGGCTCGATCCTTCTCGGCCTCGCGGTGTGGATGTTCCTCCGGAAGTGACCGCCGGTCAGTAGCCGAGCGTCGCGCCGGGCAGGAGACTCGACACCGCAAGGCCGATGGCGAGGATCACGAGCAAACCGGTGGTCGCCCAGACGACGGCGTTCCAGAAGGGGCCGTTGACGCGCGGGCCCATGAGCGTCGAGCGGTTGATCAGGAGAGCCATGAAGACGAGGATCGCGGGAAGGAGCACGCCGTTCAGCACCTGCGACACGAGAATGATCTTGAGGAGCGGAACGCCCGGAACGAGGATCATCCCGGCCCCGACCGCGACGATCGCCGTGTAGAGCCAGTAGAACTCCGGCGCCTCCGCGAAACCGCGGTTCAACCCCGCCTCGAGACCGAGCCCCTCGCAAACGCTGTACGCGGTGGCGAGCGGGAGGATTGAAGCCGCGAAGAGCGAGGCGTTCGCGAGACCGAGCGCGAACAGGATCTCCGCGTAGCGCCCCGCGAGAGGCGCGAGCGCCCGGGCCGCCTCCGCCGCCGACCCGATCGAGGTCACCCCCGCGGGATGGAGGGTGGCCGCGCAGGCGACGACGACGGAGCCCGCGACGGCGACCGCGAGGACGGAGCCGACCACGACGTCGAGGCGGGCCTTCGGATACTCGGACGCCTGGACTTCCTTCTCCACGAACGAGGACTGGAGGTAGAACTGCATCCACGGGGCGATCGTCGTCCCGACGATCCCGACGACCATCGCGAGGCCCGCGAGATCGGCGGGAAGGACGGGCGTCGCGAGACCGCGGGCCGCCTCCGTCCAATCGGGCTTGGCGAGGAGCATCGACAGGGGATAGGCCAGGTAGAGGACGCACGCGGCGAGGAACGCCTTTTCGACCGACTTGTACGTGCCGAACACGACGAGCCACCAGACGAGCGCTGCCCCCACCGGAACGGAGACGTAGCGCGAGATCCCGAAGAGCTCGAGCGACGTGGCGAGGCCGGCGAAGTTCGCCGCGGCGTTCCCGACGTTCGTGAACAGCACCGCGATCATGAGGACGAAGGTCACGCGGAGACCGAATTCCTCCCGGATCAGATCGGCGAGCCCCTTCCCCGTCACGGTTCCCATACGGGCGCCCATCTCCTGCACGACGACGAGCGCGAGGAGGACGGGGACGAGGATCCAGAGCAGGTCGTACCCGTAGCGGGCCCCGGCCAGCGAGTACGTGTAGATCCCCCCCGCGTCGTTGTCGACGTTGCTCGTGATCATGCCGGGGCCGACGAAGGCGAGGGCGGCGCCCGCCGCCGCGACGGCGTGTCGCACGGTCCGCACGGGGCTCAGTCCTCCTGGGCGAGGCGGCGGAAGACGTCCTCGATGTTGATGATGCCGGCGAGTCCCCCTCCCTCCTCGACGACGGCGAGCGCGCGGAGGTTGTACTTGTCGAATCGCTCGACCACCTCCGGGAGGGGGGTCGCGGGAACGACGGCGCGGGTCTCGCGGCGCACGAGGTCGACGACCGGGGTCCCCCCCGAGGCGCGGACGAGGCGCACGATCGGCACCATCCCCCGGAGCCGACCGTCGTCGTCGACCACCGGGATCTCGTCCATCTCGGGGAGCAGGTCGTCGTCGACCTTCTGGATCTCGGCGAGCGTCTCCCCCACCGTCCATCGGGAGCGCGCGCGGAAGAACTCGGTCGTCATCAGGCCGCCCGCGGAGTTCTCGTCGAAGGCGAGAAGCTCGCGGATCTCCTCCGCGGGCTCCGATTCCATCGCCGCGAGAACCTGGCGCGACCGCTCCTCGCTCAGGTCTCCGAGGATGTCGGCCGCTTCGTCGGGAGGCATCTCCTCGAGGAGGTCGGCCGCCCGCTCCGCGGGCATCGCCTCGACCAGCGCGGCCTGCACGCTCGGGTCGGCCTCGGCGAGGGCCTGCGCGGCGGTTTCGAGATCGAGGGAGGCGACCACGTCACGGCGCTCGACGCGGCCGAGATCCTCGAGGATGTCCGCGAGGTCGGCGGGGTGCATCCGGACGAGCTGCTGGTGCACCTTGAGCCGGATGCGCGCCGAACCGGTCTCGACCATGCCGACGTAGTCCCACGGGATCCCGCGCTGGCTGAAGCCGGCGCTGAGGCGCTCGAGTCGCCGCGGCGAGAGGATCCCGGCGAGGAGCCGCCTTACGGCGCTCGCGAGGCCGGTTTCCACCGAGCGGAGAACGAGGGATTCGCCGAGGCGCTCGAAGGCGATGTCGTTCACCCGGACGACCTTCCTCCCCAGGATGTCGATGATCTGCCGGTCGAGCACGTCCCGCCGGAGGAGAAGGGCGTCCGCATCCGCGGGGGCCGGCGCGAACGCGTCCGTCCCCGGCGCGAGCACGATCCGACGGGTCGCCGGGGAGAACGACTCGACCGACGCCCAGGAAACGGTTCCGCACGTCTTCCCCCGGCCGACCACGATCCCCGTGACCGTCCCCTTCGAGCCGTCCGCCGCCACGTCGGCGACCCGGCCGAGGCGATCGCCGGCGGCGTCGAACACGGGCATCCCGATCAGCATCGAGAGATGGACCATGCGCCCCTCCGAATGCGACGAGGCAGGATCGCACCGAAGCGCGCCGGCCGTCGAGGCCGATTGCCGCGAACGCGTCCCGGCCTCATCCTTCGCTCGTGAGCGAGACGGACCGGTTCGACGTGCTGGTCGTCGGGGGGGGGATCGTGGGCTGTGCCGTGGCCCGGGAAGCGGCGCTGCGCGGATGGTCCGTCCTCCTCGTCGAGCGCGAAGATCTCGCGGCCGCCGCGAGCAGCCGCTCGACGAAGCTTCTCCACGGGGGTCTCCGGTACCTCGAACGCGGGCACCTGGGCCTCGTCCGCGAGGCGCTCCGGGAGCGCGAGATCACCGCGCGCCTCGCGCCGCATCTCGCGCCCCCGCTCGGGTTCGTCCTCCCGACGCGCCCCGGCCTTTGGC
>CAZVOE010000058.1:0-18466 GCA_964628935.1 uncultured Acidobacteriota bacterium | reverse complement strand
GGCCATGACGGATGCGTCCTCGGGGCGTCGTTCGCCCACGTCAGGGTTCGTCGCGCTCGAGCTGTCGGAGGCGCTCTCGGATGATGGTCTCGGCGAGGTCGGGCACGACGTCCCAGGCGATCTCCCGGATCACTCGGTCCGAGAGCCTCTCGATCACGGCCCGGACGATGACCTCCATCTGCGCCTCCGAGGGAGGGCGGGTGTCGCCGGAGGATGGAGGCGCCGCCGATTCCTCGGGAACGAGGGGGGCCGCGGGGAGGCCGCCGGCGGGAAGGTCGGAGTCGGCCACCCCTTCCGTGGCGAGATCCTCGAGAACCGCTTCGGCTTCCCTCGACGCGTCCTCTTCGAGCCCGACCGGAGCGCGCGGCGGGCCTTCGGTCGGTGAGGAGAGGAGTCGCTCCACGAGTTCCACGAGGGCCCTCGAGTCGAACGGCTTGACGACGTGACCGTCGGCGCCGCAAGCGATCGCCCGGTCCGCGTCGAACGGCTCGAACGTACCCGCGAGGAGCAGGACGGGCACGGGCTTCGGGGAGCGTTTGACGTGTCGGCAGATCTCGTATCCAGACGGATCGGGCATCACGACGTCCGCGAGGATGAGGTCGGGACGAAGCGAGTCGAACCGCTCGATGGCCTCGGCTCCCGTTCCCACGGTTTCGACGCGGTACGGGGAGTCCGAGAAGGTGAGCTCGACCACGCGACGGATGGTCACGCTGTCGTCCGCGACCAGGATCGTGCGCATCATGGCAGGCTCCCGTGCCTGCGCGCGATCAGAGCGCGCGGGGACGAATGTTCTCCCGGACCCACGCGACGATCTCCTCGGTCGAGGCCCCCGGAGTGAAGATCGCGAGGACTCCCGCCTCCTTGAGGGCGGGTATGTCCTCCTCGGGGACGATTCCGCCGCCGAATACCGCGACGTCTCCGGCCCCCCGTTCCCGCAACAACTCGATGACCCGGGGGAAGAGGTAGTTGTGGGCCCCCGAAAGAATCGAGAGCGACACGGCGTCCACGTCTTCCTGGATGGCCGTCTGCACGACCATCTCCGGGGACTGGTGCAGGCCCGTGTAGATGACTTCGAATCCGGCGTCCCGGAACGCACGCGCCACGATTTTCGCGCCCCGATCGTGGCCGTCGAGGCCCACCTTCCCGACGAGCAGCCGGAGCCTGCGTTCCTTCCCGGAGGTAGATCGTTCGGACATCAACGCCTCCGACCGAGATTCAGAGCACGGAGACTTCTCGATAGGTTCCGAACACCGGAACCAGAGCCTCGCTGATCTCCTGGACCGTCCCGTACGCACGGACGCAGTCGAGCATCGGGGGCAGCAGGTTGCTCCCGTCTTCGGCCGCCCGTCGAAGCGCATCGAGTGCGGCGCCGAGGCGGACGGAGTCCCGCTCCCTCTTGACCCGGGCGACGTTTTCGATCTGAGCGCGCTCCACGTCGTCGCCGATTCGGAGGATCTCCGGCTTCGCTTCCTCCGCCTGTACGTACCGGTTGACGCCCACGATGACTTTCTCCCCCGCGTCGACCTGCCGCTGATACCGGTACGCGGCGTCGGCGATCTCCTTCTGGGGAAAGCCCCGTTCGATCGCGGCGATCATGCCGCCCATCTCGTCGATGCGTCGGATGTACTCGAGCGCCTCGGCCTCGATCCTGTCGGTGAGCGACTCGACGAAGTACGAGCCGCCCAAGGGGTCGATCGTGTTGGCCACCCCGGACTCTTCCGCGAGGATTTGCTGGGTTCTGAGAGCGACCGTGACCGCGTGCTCCGACGGGAGAGCGAGGCTCTCATCGTAGGAGTCGGTGTGGAGGGACTGCGTGCCCCCGAGCACCGCTGCGAGGGCCTGGATCGTGACGCGGACGATGTTGTTGAACGGCTGCTGGGCGGTCAGCGAACACCCGGCGGTCTGGGTATGGAAGCGGAGCGCCCACGACCGAGGATCCCGGGCGCCGAATCGCTCGCGCAGGAACCGTGCCCACATGCGGCGCGCCGCGCGCATTTTCGCGATCTCCTCGAAGAAATCGTTGTGGGAGTTGAAGAAGAACGAGAGCCTGGGCGCGAACGCGTCGACCTCGAGACCGGCGTCGATCCCGGCCTGGACGTACGCGAGGCCATCGGCGAGGGTGAACGCGAGTTCTTGGACCGCCGTCGAGCCCGCCTCCCGGATGTGGTAACCCGAGATCGAGATCGAGTTCCACTGCGGAACCCGTTCGGCGCAGAAGCGCATGAGATCCGTGATGATCCGCATGCTCGGCCGCGGAGGGTAGATCCACTCTTTCTGGGCGATGTATTCCTTGAGGATGTCGTTCTGCAGAGTTCCCCGGAGGGACGAGAAAGGTACCCGCTGCTTTTCCGCGACGGCGAGATACATGCAGAAGAGTACGGCCGCCGGAGCGTTGATCGTCATCGAGGTCGAGACGCGGTCGAGGGGAATCCCGTCGAACAGGGTCTCCATGTCCGCGAGTGAGCACACCGCGACGCCCTCCCGCCCCACCTCCCCGCGGGCCATCGCGTCGTCGCTGTCGCGGCCCATCAAGGTGGGCAGGTCGAAGGCGACCGACAGTCCGGTCTGTCCCTGTTCGAGCAGGTAATGGAAGCGCCGATTCGTCTGTTCGGCGGTGCCGAACCCCGCGAACTGACGCATCGTCCACAGCCGGCCGCGATACATCGTGGGGTGGATCCCACGGGTGAACGGGAACTCTCCGGGCTCCCCCAACGCGACCGAGGGATCCCAATCCGGACCGAGGCTCTCCGGGGTGTAAAGACGCTCGATCGGCATGTCCGAGACGGTCGTGAAGGAGGTCTTCCGTTCTCGGTACGGGCCCGGCGTGCTCGTTTTCCCTGGACTCATGTCGACCCTCGCCCCGTCGGCTCCGTGCGCACCGATCCTTCGGCGCCCGCGTTTCGGGCCACGTCGGACGTTACCAGCGACGCTCCCGAGGGTCAAGGAGCGCGGGACGTCAGAACTCGGGGTCGACCAGCCCGAAGGCGCCGTCCGGCCGCCGGTAAATGACGTTCACCCGATACGTCTCGGCGTCGCGATAGACGAGGATCGACTCCTGCGTCGTCTCCAGTTCCAAGAGGGCGTCGTCCGGAGTCAGCGGCTTGAGTCGGTAGCGAGCCGTTCGGACGATCCGGGGCTTCGGCGCGACGGGCACCGCCGTCCCACCGCCCGTGCGCCTCGTGGGGCGCGGAGGGCGAGCGAGCGCTGCCGCCTCGGCGCGGGGGCCTCGACGCGTCGACTTCTTCTTGCGCTCCTTCCGCTTCTCCTTGTGCTTGAGCGCCTGGCGCTCGAGCTTGTCGACCACGTCACCGACGGAGGCGTAGAGGTCCTCCGTCTCGGCCTGCCCCGACAGGAGCGCCGTTCGGCTGCGCACCTGCATTTCGCAGAGGTGCCGGTGCTTCTCGATGCCGAGCACGACGTGCGCTTCCACGGGTCCGTCGAGGAGCTTCTCGAGTTTCCTGAGCTTCTTCTCGGTGAACTGTTGGAGCGCCTTCGTGACCTCGACTTGTCGGCCTGCGATGTTCACGCGCACGCTACCCCCTCCCGTCCGTTTCACTGGGTCCCCTGTCGCCGCGAGCTCGACGAAGGGATCTTGAGCTCCTCCCGGTACTTCGCCACGGTTCTCCGTGCGATCTGCAGTCCCTCGGATCGCAGGACGCCCACGATGGCGGCGTCCGAAAGCGGTTTCCGGGGGTCCTCCGCGGCGACGATCTTGCGGATCCGTTCCTTGACCGTGAGGGAGGAAACACTTTCCCCCCCCGCGAGCGTCGCGATCCCGCTGTGAAAGAAAAAGCGCATCTCGTAGAGGCCGCGGTGGGTGTGCATGTACTTGTTGTTCACGACGCGGCTGACCGTACTCTCGTGCATCCCGATGTCATCCGCGACGTCCTTGAGGACGAGGGGACGCAACCGGTCGATTCCGAAATCCAGAAACTCGCGCTGGAACTTCACGATCGATCGGGCCACCTTGTAGATCGTGCGTTGACGCTCCTCCAAGCTCTTGATGAGCCGGAAGGCGGAACGGAGCTTTCCACGCACGTACTCCTTGGCTTCCGGCGAGGCGTGAGCGGAAGAGCCGCGTTCGACCATCCTCCTGTACACGGGGCTGATGCGGAGTCTCGGGAGGCCTTCCTCGTTGAGAATCACCTGATAGTCGTCGTCGATCTTCACGACATAGACGTCGGGAACGACGTAACGATTCGACACGGCGTTGTACTTCTGGCCGGGCCGTGGGTCGAGCCCTCGCACGATCTCGATTTCGGCCTGGAGGTCGTCCGGGTCGAGGCCGAGCGCTTCCCCGAGCTCCTTGAACTTCCGGGACTGCAGCTTGTCCAAATGATGACGCACCAGGGCCTCGGCCGCCGTGCCTTCCTGTCCGAGGTGGCGGAGTTGGATCACCAGGCACTCGACGAGATCGCGGGCGGCGACGCCGACCGGATCGAAACCTTGGATGAGCCGAAGGGTCTCTTCCACCCGTTCGAGCGGCCAGCCCTCCATCTCCGCGATCTCGTTGAGGCTCGTGCGCAGGTACCCGTCGTCGTTCAGGTTGCCGATGATCGCTTCGCCGATCCGCTTCTGTTCCTCGTCCGCGGAGGAAAGGGCGAGTTGCCACATGAGGTGATCCGAGAGGTCCTGCGATTCGGCGAGGGTGGCTTCGAAGGAGGGGAGGTCCTCGGAACCGGTTTCCCACTGCGCGCGCGGAACGTAGGTCGATTCCACATCGTTGAAATACGACTCGTAGTCGATCTCCGAGAAAGGGTCGGGAGGGGTCGCCTCGGTCTCGTTCCCGGTTCGACCTTCGCCGTCCTGCTCGGCTCGTTCCGCCTGGACGGGCGCTTCGTCGCCCACCTCCTCCAGAACCGGATTCTCGGTCATCTCTTGCTGGATCTCTTCCACGAGTTCCAGCTTGGACATCTGCAGGAGCTTGATCGCCTGCTGAAGCGATGGCGTCATGATGAGCCGTTGGCTCATTCGGACGCTGAGTTTCTGCTCCAGGGCCATGCCTCCCGCCGCCTTCCTCGATCAGTGAAGTCGGAAGTTCTCGCCGAGATACACGCGCCGAACCTCCATGTCGGCCGCGAGTTCGGACGGCGTTCCGTGCCGGAAGATGCGACCTTGGCTGATAATATAGGCCCGGTCCGTGATCTGTAAAGTCTCGCGGACGTTGTGATCCGTGATGAGGACTCCCAGGCCGAGCGACTTCAAGCGCACCACGACCTGCTGGAGTTCGGTGACCGCGATCGGATCGATCCCCGCGAACGGTTCGTCGAGCAGCATGTAACGCGGATCCCCGGCGAGCGCCCGAGCGATCTCGACCCGACGTCGTTCTCCGCCGGAGAGGGCGTATCCGGCCGTGCGCACGACGCGGCCGAGACCGAAGGCCTCCACGAGTTCCTCGCATCGGGCGCGCGCCTGCGTCGCTGCGAGGCCGCGGAGTTCCAGGATCGCGAGGAGGTTCTCCTCGACGGACATCCTGCGGAACACTGAGGGCTCTTGCGGCAGATACCCGATCCCGCGTCGTGCGCGCCGGTACATCGGGAGCGCCGTGATATCCCGCCCCTCGAGCGTGACGCGTCCAGAATCGGCGGCGATGAGGCCGAGAATCAAGTAGAACGAGGTCGTCTTTCCCGCCCCGTTCGGCCCGAGCAGTCCGACGATCTCTCCGGGCCCGATCTCGACGTTCACACCGTCCACGACCCTGCGGCCCCGAAACGACTTCAGGAGTCCGGTCGCCTCGAGGCCCGGAACTCCGTTCGCTCGGCTCACCGCCGGAGAGGGGAGATCGTTCATCGGGACCGCTCCTCGGCGTCGGACTCCACGTCCACCGCACCAGAGTCGAGATCGTAGCGCAAGACCCGGCCGCGCGTGGAACCGCCCGCGTCTCCCGGGCGCCGAATCTCCGCGGGAGCCCGATCCCCCATGAGCCGCAAAACCCTCTTGATCGGATCGTGGCGCAGGCGGTCCGCCGACCCTCGGGCGGGCGGTTCATCCGCCCGGGCATCGGCCGCCCGGTATTCGAACCGCACGGACCCCGAGGCTCGTATTTCGCGGACCTCTCGCCGAGGCTCCTCTCCGAGGTCGATTTCGAGTCGCTCCGACTCGAGCCAGCCTTCCCGCTGCCGGACCCGCACGTTCCCTTCGTAAACGGCGGCTCCCGGCTCGCCGCGATAGTCGAGACTCTCCGCGGACACCTGAACGAAGGAGGGCTGGCGCGGCTCGCGAACCGGGTCGGGAAAACGCGTGAGGACGTTCCTCCGTGCAAGGAGGGTCTCCTCGCGCTCCTCGATCTCGACCTCGTCGGCGGAGAGATGACGATCGCCCTGCCACCCCTTCACTTCGCCTCGAAACACGAGGACTCCGCCCGCTTCCCTACTGTCGAGCTCTCGCGAGACGAAGTGCACCGCTTCGTCGGCGCGAAACGGCCCAGGCGCCTCGGACGCAGCTTCGGCGTCCGCCTTCGGAAGCAGCGACGCTTCCACGCGGTCCCGCGCTTCGAGCCGCGTTCCGTCCGCGTCGGTCCGAATCACTCCCGCCGCGACGCGGGTCCGGCCGCTCGCGACGCGGGCCCTTCCTCCCGCCGGCGCTTCGAGCACAATCGGGAAGTCTCGCTCGTCGGGGCGGAAGGAGGCCCTGTCCGACTCGGCGACCGCGCGCTCGCTCCGGAACCGAACGTTGCCGATGGCTAGGGCCCGGACCATCGCGCCCGTTTCGTCCGTCCGCCCTTCGAGGCGGAGAGCCTCGAGGACCGCCTTGCCTCCCCGCGTCATCCCCCGCGCGCGGACGCTCCCCTCCGCTCGGAGTTCCCAGCCGGAGTCCGGCAAGCGATCGGCGGCGATCCGCTGTGCGTCGATTTCCGTCGCGGCCTGACGCAGGCGCGCCGCGCCTTCGAGTACCGCGCGGGCGATCTCGCCGTCCGCGCGCCATGCGAGCTCGCCGCCTTCCGCCGTCGCGCGGAGCGGACCGCGGTCGTCGATATCGGCTTCGAGCACGAGCCCGAGGGAAATCTCGGCGCGCTCCGGACGACCGTCGGCGGCCCGATGGAGAACGACGCGCTCGGAGCGGAGCGTGGCGCGTTCGCTCGTCACGCGGACCGCGCCCGTCAAGTCGAGCCGTCGCTCGCCGGGCTCGACCACCGCGTGGGCCGCCTCGAGCGCGAAACCGTCCGCGCCGCGAAGCGCGAGCACGAAGATCTCGGTGGGACGCTCTCCGAGACCGTAGATCACCGCGTCGGCCTTACCGGCCATGGTCCCGCTTTCGAGAACCACATCGCCCAGCGAGCGGGCCACCCCGGAGCGTTGATCGACCTCGAGGGAATCGAGCGCGGCGCGCACCCCCGCCTCCGCGTCGAAGACCTCGACCCCGCCCTCGAGGCGGACGACGCGCCCGCCCTGAGGGCCGGTTCCCGCGCCGCGCTCCGCGCGCGCGATCAAGGGGGGCTTGTCCTTCCGGTGGATCTCGACGCGGCGGACGTCTTGAACGGAGAAATTCCCCGCTTCATCGAACGTTCCGACACCCGCCGCGACCGAGAGAACCTTCCGCTCGCCGCTGAACTCCTCGAACGTGAACCCTTCGATCCGTGACGAGGTGTCGGTTCGGCCGGGTCCGGGGAGGGTGCGACTCGGACTCGTCGTGACGACGAACACCGCGAGCGCCGAAACCGCGGCGGCAGCGCCGACCCACGCACCGATGCGAACGATTCGAAGCAGCGCCTTGCCTCAGCGACCCGGAAAGCGGGCGGTTCGCTTCTCCAAGAAGGCCCTCGTCCCTTCGCGCATGTCCTCTGTGGCGAAACAGAGGCCGAACAGCGAGGCCTCGAGGCGGAGGGCATCGTCGAGCGCCATCTCTCCTCCAGCGAGGACCGCCTCGAGGGCTCGCGCGACCGCCATGGAACTCTTCGCGGCGAGGACCTCCGCCAGAGCTTGCGTCTCCGCCCGAAACGCATCCGCGGGGACGGTTCGATGCACGAGCCCGATCCTCTCGGCTTCCCGAGCGTCGATCCGCTCACCGGTCAGGATCATGGCGAGCGCGCGCCCTCGCCCGATCGTTCGCGCGAGCCTCTGTGTTCCCCCGGCCCCGGGAATGAGCCCGAGGTTCACCTCGGGCTGCGAGAATCGCGCGTTTTCAGAGGCGATCCGAACGTGGCAGGCGAGGGCGAGCTCGCAGCCGCCGCCGAGGGCGAAGCCGTTCACCGCGGCGATGACCGGCTTCGGCGACCGTTCGATGCGAGAGAAACTCTCGTTGAGGAACCGGGAGAAGGACTGAGCCTCGGCGGCGTCGAACCGGCTCATTTCGGCGATGTCCGCTCCTGCGGCGAACGCCTTGTCCCCCGCGCCGGTCAGCACGAGCACGCGCACGGCTGGATCGCTCACGCAATGGTCGACGGTCCTTGCGATCTCCTCGACCGTGCGCCGATCGAGCGCGTTGAGTTTCTCGGGACGATCGATCGTGATCCAGGCGACGGCACCGTCGTTCGTCAGACGGACGCTTCCGCGTTCTCCGGCCTGCATGCGGCTCTCCTCCGTCAGAACCGGTGCCTCGCGTGGAGGATGTTCCGGCGGAAGTCTCCGGCCTCCACCGGCACCAAGAGGCACATCTCGTAGATCCGGGACATGAGGGCGTCGCCGAGGCGATCGCGCAGGCTCAACCCGTCCGTCTCGTCGCCCTCCTGATCGTCGCCGGTGGGACGATTCGAGGTGATGACGAGCGGAAGCTTCGCGTTGTACCGGTGCGCGATCACGTCGTGGAGAACGTCCCGCGCCCACGGGGTGGTCCTCCCCGCCCCGAGGTCGTCGAGGACCAGGACTTCCGCTTCGAGGACGGGTTCGAGTACGTCCGCCTCCGTCCGCCCGCTCGGAGCGTCGAAGGTGCCCTGGAGCGCCTTCAGGAGGTCCCGTTGCTCGTAGAACAGGATGCGGGCGCCTTTCGTCTGGGCGAGTTCGCGCGCGATCCCGACGGCCAAGTGGGTCTTTCCGGTTCCCGGAGGACCCAAGAAGAGGAGGCCGAGGTCTGCGCAGTCCGGCCAGCGATCGACCCACTCCCGGGCAACCGCGCGCGCCCGCTCGAGAGGGGGTTCGAGCGGCTCGAAATTCTCGAGGGTGCAGTGCGCGTAGCGGCGGGGAATGCGGGCGGCGCGGAGGAGGTGTTCGCCTCTGTCGCGGAGCGCGCAGGTGCAACGAGCGGATACCGTGGTGCCTCCGGACGCGGTCCGCAGAACGAATCCGGTCCCCCCGCACTCAGGGCACGTGGACTGCAACGTCTCCCTCCCGAGGTCAGTTCAGATAGCCGCGAAGCTGCTGGCACTTCTGCGATCGATTCAATTTCTCGAGGGCCTGCGCTTCGATCTGCCGAATCCGCTCGCGAGACAGCGACATCATCTCACCGATTTCCTTCAGGGTCTTGGGCTCCTGGCCGTCCAGGCCGAAACGTAGCCGGAGCACCTTCTCCTCCTTCTCGTCGAGTTCCCGCAGCGCCTGGCGGACCAGCTGCCGGAGGGACGACCGGAGGAGGAGGAAATCGGCGGCCGGGATCGTCTCCTGTTCGAGTTTGTCCGCGAGGTGGAAGTCGTGTTCCTCGTCGATCACGGCGGAGAGAGAGACGTTTTCGTCCGCGACCATGAGAAGGTTCGTCACGTCGGCGATCGCCACATCCATCCGGTGGGCGATCTCCTCCGGCGACGGGGTCCGCTTGAGCTCCGCGCGGAGCGTGGCCTGCGCTTTGCCGATGCGGTAGAGGAGGTTCGCCTGCTTCTGCGGCAGGCGGAATGCCCCGCTCTGGTCGGAAAGCGCGTGGATGATCGCCTGACGCACCCACCAGACCGCGTACGTGATGAACTTGACCCCCTTGTCGGGATCGAACCGTTTCGCCGCCTCGATCAACCCGATGTTCCCTTCGTTGATCAGATCGAGAAACGACAGCCCGCAGCCGCGATATCGCTTGGCGTAAGAAACGACGAAGCGGAGATTCGCCTCCACCAGCTTCCGAAGGGCGTCCGCATCCCCGTTCTGGATGGCCGCGCCCAGACGGCGCTCTTCTTCGGGGCTGACGCGAGGCAGCCGCGAGATCTCCTTCAAGTACTTCTTGAGAGATTCGGAGCCGCCGCCCCGGGAAGCCGCGCGATCTTCGTCCATGCCCTCCTCGTCGAAGGGCGGGAGTATACCACCCGCTCCTCAGCGGACTTGGAGTCGGATCGGGCCCGGCGGCGCCGCGTGTCGCTTCGGCAGGCGGACGGTCAGCACCCCGTCGCGGTAGGTGGCCTTGGCCTCGTCGCGTTCCGCCCCTGCGGGGAGTTCGAAGCGCCGCGAGAAGCTGCCGTAAGACCCTTCAACCCGGTGGTAGTGTTCCCCGGGGCGCTCCCGGTCCATCGGCCGCTCCCCTTCTACGACCAGGTGCGTTCCCTCGACCCGCACGTCCATCCGGTCCATCGTGAGTCCCGGGATTTCGAGGGCGAAGCGGATCTCGTCGTCGGTCTCCCACACGTCTGCGATCGGCGACCACGATCCGGCCCCGCCCGTGGGATCGAAGTTGGTTCGAGTGAGAGCGGACTCGAAAAGCCGGTTCATCCTCTCCTGGACCGCGATGAGCTCTCGCATCGGGTCCGCTCCCGTCGGTTTCACGACTGGCTCCCGCGAGAGCCGTCGGCATCGACCACCTCGGCGTCGATGACGTCCTCCTTGGTTCCCGGCCGATCTCCGCTCTCCCCGGATCCGCTCGGAGCGCTCCCCGCGGTCTGGGTGCTCCGGTAGATCGCCTCGGCGAGTCGATGGGCCGCCCTCTCGAGGCGATCGCTCGCCTCCCGGATTCGGGCTTCGTCACCGCTCTCGAGGGCCTTTTTTGCGGCGTCGAGAGCCTCGCGGGCCGTCTGCCGGTCGGCTTCGGGGATCTTGTCGTGGTTGTCCTTCAGGGTCTTTTCGGTTTGGTAGACGAGTTGATCCGCCCGATTCCGCGCCTCGGCCGCCTCTCGCGCCTTGCGGTCCTCGGCGGCGTGTGCTTCCGCCTCCCGGACCATCGCGTCGACGTCCTCTTTCGACAGGCCCGACGAGGCGGTGATGGTGATCCTCTGCTCCTTGCCGGTTCCGAGGTCTTTCGCGGACACGTGGACAATCCCGTTGGCATCGATGTCGAAGGTCACCTCGATCTGCGGCACCCCCCGGGGCGCCGGCGGAATTCCGTCCAGGTGGAAACGACCGAGAGTCTTGTTGTGTCCCGCCATTTCGCGCTCGCCTTGGAGCACGTGCACTTCCACGCTCGTCTGGCCGTCTGCCGCCGTCGAGAACACCTCGCTCTTGCGGGTGGGGATCGTGGTGTTGCGCGGAATCAAGCGCGTGAAAACGCCCCCCAGGGTCTCGATGCCGAGCGAGAGCGGCGTGACGTCGAGCAGGAGGATGTCCTTGACGTCCCCGCCGAGCACTCCCGCCTGGACCGCAGCGCCGATGGCGACCACCTCGTCGGGATTCACGCCCTTGTGGGGTTCCTTGCCGAAAAAGTCCTTGACGAGCTGCTGCACCAACGGAATCCGGGTCGAGCCTCCGACGAGAATCACCTCATCGACCTGCGACGCCTTCAATCCGGCGTCCGCGAGGGCGCGCTCGCAGGGCCCGATCGTCCTTCGGACGAGGGAATCGATGAGCTGTTCGAAGCGAGCGCGGTTCAGTTTGAGCTGCAGGTGCTTTGGACCGGAGGCGTCGGCCGTGATGAATGGAAGGTTGATCTCGGTTTCCGTGACGGTGCTCAGTTCGCACTTGGCCTTCTCCGCGGCCTCCTTCAGCCGCTGGAGCGCCATCTTGTCCTTCGACAGGTCGATCCCCTGGTCCTTGCGGAACTCGGAGACGACCCAGTCCATGAGCGCGTGGTCGATGTCGTCGCCGCCGAGGTGGGTGTCCCCGTTGGTCGCTTTCACCTCGACGACCCCCTCCCCCACCTCGAGGATCGAGATGTCGAAGGTCCCGCCGCCGAAGTCGAACACGGCGATCGTTTCGTCCTTTTTCCGATCCAGGCCGTACGCGAGCGCCGCGGCGGTGGGTTCGTTCACGATCCTCTCGACCGTGAGCCCGGCGATCTGCCCGGCGTCCTTCGTCGCCTGTCGCTGTGCGTCGTTGAAGTAGGCGGGAACGGTGATCACGGCGCGGCGGACCGGCTGCCCGAGGTAGGCCTCGGCCGCTTCCCGGAGCTTCCGCAGGATCATTGCGGAGATCTCGGGAGGCGAGTAGGACTTCCCGCGGGCGTCGACCTGGGCGTCTCCGTTCGGCGCCGCCGAGACCCGGTACGGGACGAGTCGGATTTCTTCTTGGACCTCTCCGAACTTCCTCCCCATGAACCGCTTGATCGAGTAAATGGTGTTCTCGGGATTCGTGATGGCTTGGCGCTTGGCGACCTGCCCGACGAGCCTCTCGCCCTTGTCGGTGAACGCGACCACCGAGGGGGTGAGCCTGCCGCCCTCCGGGTTCGTGATGACGGTCGGCTTGTCCCCTTCCATGACGGCGACGACGGAATTGGTCGTTCCGAGGTCGATTCCGATGATCTTGCTCATGCGACCCTCCAGGCCCGGCGAAGCCCGGAAACCGGGACCGAACCGGCGGCACTTGTAAGACGCGCTGGCGGGGGTGTCAAGATCGGAGCGTTCCGGAACGATCGGCGACTTCCCCGAAAGTCAACGCCGGGAAGAAAGCAGGCGCCTCCGAAAAACGAGACTCTCGGAAGCCTGCCCCTCTGGACCGGAACCCGCGAGCACATACCCGGTCGAGTCCCCCTCGTACGCGTAGGGGCGGCCCCACGGGTCGGACAGGTCCGATGTCCGGAGGCACCCTGCCGCGACCAGGTCGTTCAGCTGCCCCGGAAGGGTCCCGCGGTCCAGGTAGTGGATCCGAAGAGCTTTTTCGATTTTCTCGAGCCTTCCGCGGCTCGCATAGGCGTTCAGTGCCTCCGTGTCCGAGCCCGCCCGGGACAGACGCCACGGTGACACCGGGTTCGCGGAGAGCGTGGCCAAGGAGGCGGCGGCCAGGAGGAACAAGGCGCCGCTCATCGCCACGGCGCGGATGCGCGCGCGCCGATCGTCCGCGGCATCGGCGCGCTCGCTCGTCTCCTCCCGTACCTCCGCGATGAGGTTCCGGTCGAGGAGGTCGTACAGGATCCGGTAGGTGTCGAACTCCCCGAGGGGGCAACGATTCACGATGTCCTGCACCGTATATCGTCCGTTCACCAGGTGCAGGACGTCCCGCTCCTCGACTCCGAGGGCGCCTTCGGGCGGGGCCTCGTTCCCTTCCGCACGGTCGAGCGCGAGGTCGACATCGGCTTCGACGATCGAGGCGACCGGGGTATCGAGGCGTTCCCCCTCCTCCGTCTTTCGGAAGACCAGACTCGGAGATCGCAGGCGGCGTTCGATGATCGGCCACTCGTCGATCATCCGAGCGCCTTCCATGAGGATGGTCTCGGCGCCGATCGGAGTGAAGTGCTCCTCGTCGTACTCGACGTGCTCCGTGGGTGTGAAGTGATAGGTGCCCGACCTCCAACGGAACAGGCGATACACGATCTGCGACACCTGAATCCGGAGGGCCTCCCGCAGGTCGCTTTCCGAAATCGCGCCCGACTTCACGAGGACGTAGCCGAGCCGTTGCAGCGTGCTCTTCTGGACCCGGAGGGCGTCTTGCAGTTGACCTTCCGTGATCCGCCCGGTGCGGACCAGCACCGAGCCGAGCAGATCCTCCAGATTCCGCGTTTTCGCGTCCGCGCCCACGATCTGTCCTTCGAAGAACGTCACGGTCACCACGTCTTCTCCGTTGTCCACGGAGAGGACTCCCGACTTTCTCTGGATCCCGAGGAGTTGCAGGATCTCCGCGAGTCCGAAGTCCTTGATGGTCCCCTGGAGCGCCACCTCAGACCTCTCGCCGGATTGCGAAGGAGCGGAGATTCGCGATGGCCCAGACCGCGAGCGCCAGCGGCAGGGCGACGACGGCCACCGGCTCCACGTGCAGCGTGGGGGGAACGGCCCCCGCCCGAATCACGTCGAGGTGCAGCCTGAGCCCGAGCAACGCCTCCACGGGGCGGAACGAAAGCGGCAGGGCCGCCAGGAGCGCCGCGGACCAAGCGAGACAGAGCGCCGATCCGCGAGCCGGACCGCCGGCGAGGACGTCGCCGGACCCCGGAAGGAAGAACGAGAACAGGCCGCGCAGGAGTCGCTGCCTTCGGTCGTGGGCCTCGATCTCGTACATCTTCCGGCTCTTCGTCTCCGGAGCGAGGCCGGCCCCCAGGACGAAGAGGTGCACGCAGTGGCTACAGTACTCCGGAGCATCCCTCCCGGACTTGCATCGCGCGCAGAAGGGGCGACCACAGCGGCTGCAGCAACGTGCCGGCACGCGCGCCGGAAGGAGCGACGCGAGCGCCAGTGCGGCCGTCAGAACGGCGAAAAGCGCCGAAGGGCTGGCGGCGCGCCGAACGTAGAGACCGATGCGGTTCACCGCGGAGCCGCTCGCCGTCGCCCTCGTCGCTCGAGGATCCTCCAGCAGCTCGCCCCACACGGCCCCCGTGTCCAGCGTCGCGTCGGTTGCGGCGAGGGAGTGGCCGGGCCGTGGCGCGGAGAGCATTCGTGCCACCTGCTCCGAATCGATGCGCCGCGCGAGTTCGAGGGTCTCCGCCGCCTCGTTCAGCCGGAAGGATTCGGTTTGCGCGTGGTAGGTGTTCATCAGGGCGATCACCGCCGCCGGGTTCACGTCGAGCGCCTTCCGGTACTGAGCGATTGCTTCTCCGTACTGCCCGATTTGCAGGTAGAGGTTCCCGATGTTGACGTACGCCTGCCAGGTCGACGGCGCGAGCGCGAGGACCCGCTTGTACTCCTCGAACGCCTCCTCGAAGAACCGTCCGTCCTTGTACAGGCCGCCGAGCAGGAATCGATACGTGACGTCGGTCGGGTGGGCCTCCACCATCTCCCGGAGCCGCACGATGAGCTCGGGATCGTACTCCCCGCTCGCGGCCGCGAGGATCGTTCGAATCCGCGGATCGGCGGTCTTGGCGAAGAGGCCGACACCGGCGCGATACAGCGGGTTGGAAAACGCCACACCGCACAGGAGCAGCAGCGAGATCCAACGCTCCGGGCGCCGCATGTAACGGAACGTCACGACGATCCAGTAGAAGAAGATCCAGCCGGCCGCGACCCACGTCCACAGCGGCAAGAGCACAACGGCCCATCCGGCTGGGATCGCGTACTCCCCGTGGCCGCGCGCGGTCATCCACTCCTCGACGTCGTGCCGCAGCGGGCGCTGGTAGCGGATCGCCATGAGGAGGGAGAAGGTCGCGCTGGTCACGAGAAAAGCGATCAGCAGCACCAACGCGAAGGGCTGCAAGCGGGCCGGATCCGTGACGAACGTCGCGAAGAGCCCCCGGATCGCGCGCGCCGATTCCGCGAGCGCCGCGAGCGCGCCCGATCCGGACGCCCACAGCGCGCCCGCGCGGAGGAGACGAATCTGGGATCGCCCCGGATCGAGGCCCTCCGCCAGGTGCAGCGCTTCGAGGGCGCGGACGTGGTTCCCATCCCGAAGTGCGCGCTCCGCTTCCAAGAGCAGAGCCGCGGCAGGGGTTTCGAGCCGGCGAACGCCCTCCTCCGCCGTGAAGCTCCGGATCGACTCGGCTTGGCGGAGCGCTTCCTCGGTCCGGCCTTCGGCGAGGTAGGCTTTGCGCTGGAACCAGAGGCTCTCGATTGTCGTCCCGAACGCCTGATCGTCGAATCCGCGCCGCTCCCCGTTTCCGAGGAGCCCGGGGGAGCTCTCCCCCGCGCTGGCCGCGCCGGAGACCGGAGCGAGGCGGATGACGCCGCTGTCCACCTCCTGCGCAGCCGCCGGGAAAAGGAGGACGGACACTACGCCGACGAGGACGACCCAAGTCCGTGCCCCCCCTCTCGTCGCTCGGGGTCGCTTCAACGGCCTGTCCCCTCCCGGCTCGGTCGGCGCGAGTCGCCGGGAAGGGGATGCCCGGTCAACGCTTCGCCGAACTCCTCGTCACGTAGAGCATGCGGAGCTGGTACAGAACGCGCTCGAGGAGCGATTCCTCCTGCGGCGTCAGGTTCCCGCGACACTTGACGCGGAGCAGGTCGAGCATGTCGATCTGAAGCCGCGCCTGCTCGAGTTCCAGGACGGGCTGGCCCGTTGCGGGATGGGGGACCTCTCCGAGGTAGATCAGCGCGGGCTGCGCCATCGCGTTGATCAGCACCGTGATGTCGATCCCCTCCGGCTCGTCCAGGGACCTCCGCTCGAACCCCCCTCCCTCCGATCGATCCGGCACGGGGGGATTCACCTCCGCCCCCATCGGCCTCCCCGCGTCCCCGGGCTCTTCCGGGGAATCGACCGAATCGTGTCGCGGCGTGCCGTCGGGCCGAAAGCTGCGGCGGTCCGTCACCTTGAACCGAGGCTGGGACCCCTCCGATTCCGCTCCGTTCCCCTCTAGGCTCTCCCCTTCCGCCATCCGCTCCTCCCGTGGGCGCCCGATGTGGCTCGGGACCGACAAGAAGGCGCGATGGTAACATCCGATTTCTCCCGCTTCCAACGAACGGGCGCGGGCAAACATGGAACCCCGCTCCGGGCAAGTCAAGGAAAGGTCGGCCCTTGGAGAACGTCCGGAATTTCGAAGACCTCGTCGCCCTGATGGATCGGCTGCGCGATCCGGGCGGATGCCCCTGGGACCGCGAACAGACCTACGGCAGTCTTCGTGGCTATCTCCTCGAGGAGTGCTACGAGGTGGTCGACGCGATCGACCGGCAGGATCCGATCGGCCTTCGGGAGGAGCTGGGCGATCTGCTCTTCCAGGTCGTCTTCCTGAGCCGCCTCGCGAAGGAGGGAGGCGATTTCGACGCCTTCGACGTCGTACGCGGAATCGGCGCCAAGATGATCCGACGGCATCCGCACGTTTTCGGAAAGGATCGTCTCGATGACTCGGACCAAGTGCTGAGACGTTGGGAGGAGATCAAGCGATCGGAAAAGGCGGACGAGGGTTCGGTCGCCGCCCCCTCCGTCCTCGACGGGGTTCCGCGCGCGCTCCCCGCGCTCCTCAAGTCCGAGCGACTGGGAAAGAAAGCCTCGCGAGTCGGCTTCGATTGGAACCGCGCGGAGGACGTGATGGAGAAGGTCGAGGAGGAGTGGAGCGAGTTGCGGGAGGCCGTCGTTTCCGGCGACCGAGCGCGACTCGAAGAGGAACTCGGCGACCTCCTGTTCACGATCGCCAACTTCGCCCGGAAGCTCCGACTCGACGCGGAGAAATGCCTCGAAGGGGCGAACGCGAAGTTCGAGCGGCGTTTTCGTCGGCTCGAGAGTTCGCTCCGCGAGCGCGGACTCGAGCCCTCGGAAGCCGGACCGGAGCGGATGGAACGAGTCTGGAATGAGATCAAGGGCGAGGGAGGTCCGGGCCCTTCGGCGCTCTAGGCCGCCGGAAGGCGGATGCGCCCCACTCGGCGAAAGCGGTCGCGCCGCTCGGATACCAGACGCGCCGGCGGCATCCCGTCCATATCCCGGAGCTGCCGCTCGATGGTGTCGCCCACGATCGAGGCCTGCGCCTGCGGGTCGACATGCGCGCCGCCGAGCACCTCGGGGATGACCTCGTCGATGATGTCGAGCTCGAGAAGGTCCTGCGCCG
Organism: uncultured Acidobacteriota bacterium; assembly: GCA_964628935.1. Taxonomy (GTDB): domain Bacteria; phylum Acidobacteriota; class Polarisedimenticolia; order Polarisedimenticolales; family DASRJG01; genus CAYLHQ01. The sequence continues at coordinate 856 of CAZVOE010000058.1, read as the reverse complement.
TCATCCGCATCGCCCGCGCGGCTTCCCGATTCTTGCTCGCGTCGCGCCAGAGAATCGCCGCGCACCCCTCCGGGCTGATGACCGAGTACACGGCGAACTCCAGCATGTTGACGCGATTCCCGACGCCGATCGCCAACGCCCCGCCGCTCCCGCCCTCGCCGGTGACGGTGGCCACGATCGGCACCGTCAGCCGCGCCATCTCCCGGAGATTCACCGCGATCGCCTCCGCTTGGCCCCGCTCTTCGGCACCGATCCCGGGGTACGCGCCGGGGGTGTCGATGAAGGTCAGCACGGGTCGCCGGAACTTCTCGGCCAACTTCATGAGCCGAAGCGCCTTGCGGTAGCCCTCCGGTCTCGGCATGCCGAAGTTGCGATGGATCTTCTCCTTCGTGTCGCGACCCTTCTGGTGCCCCACGACGAGGACCGGACGGCCGCGGAAGTTGCCGAACCCCCCGACGATCGCCGGATCGTCGGAGTAGCGCCGGTCTCCGTGGAGTTCGGTCCAGTCCTCGAGGAGGTAGCGCACGTAGTCGAGCGTGTACGGACGCTTCGCGTGCCGCGCGACGAGCGTCTTCTGCCACGGTGTCAGCGCCGCGAAGACCCGCGCGCGCAGCGCTTCCAGCTCCTGCGCGAGTCGGTCGCGCTTTCGGGCCATCGAAAGGTCGTCGCCCATTCCGGAGAGGGCCTCGATCCGTCTCTCCAGATCGAGGATGGGCTCTTCGAATGCGTCTTCGGAGGCGTTCACGGACGGAAGGGATAATCGAGCCGTGACGACCCTGTCAAGTGGACCGCTCAGGCCCGCGGATGGGATCGGTCGTACAGACGGCGGAGCCGCTCGCGGGCGACGTGCGTGTAG
>CAZVOE010000057.1:6658-18497 GCA_964628935.1 uncultured Acidobacteriota bacterium | reverse complement strand
CATCCGCATGACGAAGACCGAGTTCATCTCGTGCCCCTCCTGCGGGCGCACCCTCTTCGACCTCGAGACGACGACCGCGGCGATCAAGGAGAAGACGGGCCACCTGAAGGGGCTCAAGATCGCCGTCATGGGCTGCATCGTGAACGGCCCGGGCGAGATGGCCGACGCCGACTTCGGTTACGTCGGCTGGGGGGACGACAAGATCGCCCTCTTCGTCGGAAAGGAGATGGTCGCGAAGGACGTCCCGACCGCGGAGGCCGCCGACCGTCTCGTCGAGCTGATCCGGTCCCACGGGAAGTGGGTCGATCCTCCGGTGCCCGGAGGTGCGGGAGTCTAGAGGCCCTCGAGAAGGTCCGGACGCCCGACGGCCTCCGCCGCTCGCACGAGATCTCCGACCGTCTCCCTCCGCGAGCATCCGAACAGCCAGGACCAGTTTCCCTCGTTCCTCCGGAGGAGCCGGCGCACCCCCTTGGCGAGCGCCTCCTCGTCGCGGGAGGCGAGAGCCTGTCCCGCCAGGGCGCGGCAACCGAGGAACCCGCCACCGAGCGTCCGTGGCCGGCCGTCCAGGTGGAGGGAGCACTGGGCGAACGCCGCTCTCGCGCCCTCGACGTCCCCCTGATCCCAGGCGACCCGCCCCAGGTTGAGAAGGCACACGGCGCGGTACGTGTCCCTGTACATGTGGTCGGTCCGGTCGACGGATTCGAGCCCCGTGAGGCATCGGGCCCGGGCCTCGCCGAGCCGTCCCAACCGTCGCAGGCACTCGGCGAGGTAGCCTTCGGCCCCCGCCGTGGCGTGGGTCTGGGCCTTCTCGATCTCGATTCCCCTCTCGTACGTCCAGGCCGCCTCCGCAAGGTTTCCGTTCTCGGTGTGCGCGTGACCCAACGCCACCCACGCGAAGCCGAACCCGGGAGTGAGCTCCACGGCGCGCTGGAATCGCGGCACCGCGTCCCGGGGGCGTTCGATGCTGTGGAGGACGCACCCGGAGAAGTACGGCGCGTATCCGGATTTCGGGTCGAGCGAGGCGGCGCGGTCGAGGACGGCGAGCGCTTCCTCGGCCCTCTCCTGCCTCCACAGGGAGTAGCCCAGCCACACGTGGGCCTCCGCGTCCTCGGGGGCGATCTCGATGGCTCGCCGGGCGTGTTCCTCCGCGCGGGCGAGCTCCGCGCGGTCGGTCGTGAAGGTGAAGCGCATGTCGTGGAGCGCCGCCAGCTGGGTGTGGGCGTCGGCATAGTCGGGCTGCCGGCGGAGGGCGTCGTGGAGGAGATCCTCCGCCTCGTCGAAGGACCCCTTGGCGAACCGCAGCCAGAGCCGCTTGGCGCGGACGAGGTTCTCGTACGCGCCCACCTCTCCCGCCTTCCGCGCCGCGGTCCCACCCGACCGCTCACGGACGTCGAGCGCCGCCCGTACCCGTTCGGCGAGGCGGTCCTGGATGGCGAAGAGACCGTCCGCGCGCCCGTCGACCTTCTCGGTCGTCACGACCCTCTCGGTGCTCGCGTCGGCGAGCTCCAGAACGACGCGGATCGTCTCCCCCGCTCTCTGGAACGAGCCGGAGATCGCCCAGCGGCACCCCAGCCGTCTCGCCGCGAGCAGGGGGTCGGAATCGCCGCCGGTCGCGCTCTCCCGTGCCACCTTCGCCCGCGGCGCGACCGAGAGGCCCTCGATCCGGGCGAGATCGGCGGAGAGCGACTCGGCGATCCCGCTGCCGATCCAGTCCTCCTCCGAACGACCCGAGCGGTTCCGGAAGTCGAACACCACGAGTGCGTCCGGGTACGCCGAGACGGCCTCTCCACGGGTGGCCGCGCGCAGATCCCGGAGAAACTCCGCTGCCCTCGCGTACCGTTTCCCGGTCTCGCGGGCGAGCGCCCTGCGCAGGATCGGATCGAGATCGGCGCAGGGAGCGCCGAGCGGGGGCGGGTCGAGCGTCAGCGTCGCCGCGAAGCGCGCCTGCGGGGTCGCGCCGGGAAAGGCCGCACGGCCGACGAGCATCTCGTAGAGGACCGCCCCGACCGCGAAGAGGTCGGTCGCGGGCCCCACCGGGGCGCCGGTCCACTGTTCGGGAGCCATGTACCCCGGAGATCCGAGGATCGTGCCCGCGGTCGTGAGGACGGTCTCCGTCGGCGTCTCCTCCGGACGAGCGTCCCCGGGGTCGTCGAGGAGACGGAGCGCGAGGCCGAAGTCGAGGATCTTCCCCGCTCCCTCGGGCGTGATCATCACGTTCTCGGGCTTGATGTCCCGATGGACGACGCCCGCCGCGTGCGCGTGGTTCAGGGCATCGAGCAGCCCCGCGGCGACCCCGAGCGCCTGCTCCCGCGGGAGGGGCCCCCGGCCGAGGACTCTCCGCAGCGTCTCGCCCTCGACGTACTCCATCGCCACGAAGGTGATCCCACGGTCCTCCCCCGCCTCGAAGAACGTCGCGATCCCCGGGTGCTGGAGCCGCGCCGCGGCCTGGGCTTCCCGGAGCAGTCGCAGCCGCAGATCCTCCCGGAACCCCTCCGGGAGGACCTTCACCGCGGCGAGCCGCCCGAGGGCGAGGTCCCGCGCGAGGAACACCTCCCCCATACCGCCCGCCCCGAGGCGACGGTCGATTCGGTAGTGCGAGATCGAGGACCCGATCAAGCTCCCCCCGCGTTGCCGGGCAATCTACCACGGCGCCGACGGGCCCTCGCGGATCGACCTCACCCCGACCGCGACGACGAACCCCGCGAGTCCGAGAAGGGCGAACGACGACGCGGCGTTGACCGCCGCCACGTCGAATCCCGACGAGGCCCGTGCCTGACCGACGAGGAGAATCCCGAGAGCCCAGACGGTGATCGCGAGGACGAAGGCCGCCGGGACCGCCGCGAAGAGCCAGCGCCTCCCCGTCCGGCGGAGCCACACCGTCATCGACACGAGGGTCAACGCCGCGAGGAGCTGGTTCGACGCGCCGAAGAGGGTCCAAAAGCTCGACCACGACCCCTTCGGCGCGAGGAGGGCGACATAGAGCGGGATCGCCACGATCGCGAGCGTCGCGCCGAGCGCCCCCGGCCGCCCTCTCCATCCGAGCAGCTCCTGGCCCAGATAGCGGCCGAGCCGGGTGGCGACGTCGAGGGTGTCGAAGACGAAGGTCGAGAAGGCCATCGCTCCGAAGGTCACGGCGAAGGGGAGGTTCTCCTCCCCCACGAGGAGGGTCAGGAACCGGCCGATCCCGTTCCCGTAGATCGTCCCCGGACCGAGCCCCGCGAGATCCTCCGACGAGACGACGATGACCGTGACGAGCGCGATCAGGGCGACGAACGCCTCCGCGAGCATCGCGCCGTAGCCGACCGGGCGGCAGTGCGATTCCCGGGCGATCTGCTTCGAGGTCGTCCCGGAGCAGACGAGCCCGTGGAAGCCGGAGCAGGCCCCGCACGCGATCGTCACGAAGAGGAAGGGAAAGAGCGTGCCCGTGAGCGCCCCCGTGTCCCACGTCTGGAACGCCGGCTGCTCGATCGCGTAGCCGCCGAAGAAGATCCCGAGGATTCCCGCGCCGAGCGCCGTGTACAGCACGAAGCCGCCGAGGTAGCCGCGCGGCTGCAGGAGGAACTGCACCGGGACGACCGAGGCGACGACGCAGTAAACGAGGATGAGCACCGACCACGCACGGTGATCGAGGACGAGGAGGTGCGAGAGCCACGTCCCCGCCCACGCCGCGAGGAAGGTCGCCGGGACGAAGACCGCGGTCACGAGCCAGAGCGGCGGGGCGAGGAATCGTTGCACGATCCCCATGAGCACCGCGAGGAGGAGATACACGACGCTCGCCGCCGCGACCGCCCCTCCCGGGTCGAACTCCCTCGCCGCCGCGCGGACCTCCTCGGTCCCCGAGACGAACGACGCCGCGGTGATGTCGGTGAACGCGACGATCACGTAGACGAGCGCGATCCAGATGAACGCCCGGACGGCGAGCCCCGCGCGGCGGCCGAGGTACCGCCGCGCGATCTCCGCGACCGACGACGCGTCGTGCCGCACCGACGCCGCGAGCGCCGAGAAATCGTGCACCGCGCCGATGAAGACGACGCCGAAGGCGATCCACAGCAGGCACGGGAGCCAGCCGAACGCCTGACAGGCGAGGATCGGCCCCGCGATCGGCCCGGCCGCGGCGATCGCGGAGAAGTGCTGCCCGAAGAGGTAGAACGGCTTCGTGGGGACGAAGTCCACCCCGTCCCGCCTGGACTCGGCCGGCGTCGGACGACGGTCGTCGAGTCCGATCTGCCGGGCGACCCAACCTCCGTAAAGACGGTAGGCCGCCGCGAGGAGGCCGAGAAAGAGGATGGCCAGGATCGGCAACGACACGGCGGCCCTAAAACGTGAGGTCCCGCCAGGGCCGCAGGGTCCACGCCCCGAGGCCGAGCGAGACGAGGGGGCTCAGGGCCGCGGTCGCCTCGGCCTCGCGGAGGTCGTTCGCCTCGAAGACGTCCACGAATCCGGCCCCGTTCCCGAGCTCACCCGCGACGCGGAGCCGTCCCGCGGCGCTCAAGGCCGCGAGGTGGGCCTTGTGCTCGAGGATGGCCGCCTCGCAGTCGGATTCCGCGGCCGTGAGGACGATCGTGCGGATCCAGGTCGCCATCAGATGCGGATCTTCTCCCCGTACTCCGGGGCGTGGACCTCGAGTTCCATTCGCTCCCGGAGCCGCCCCGCGAGCGCTTCCCGCGCGTCGGGCTCCCCGTGCACGAGGTAAACCCTTCCCGGGCGCGCGCCGTCGGAGCGGAGCCACCGCTCGATCTCGTTGCGGTCGGCGTGCGCCGAGAGACCGTCGAGTGTCTCGATGCGCGCGCGCACGGGGATCTCGCGCCCGTGCATCCTCAGCCGCGCCGCCCCCTGCTGGAGCGCGCGGCCGCGCGTGCCCGCCGCCTGAAACCCGACGAAGAGCACCGTCGTGCGGTGGTCGGGAAGCTTGTACGCGAGGTGGTGGAGGATGCGCCCCCCTTCCGCCATCCCCGACGCGGAGATGATCACCGCCGGGTAGCGGATCTCGTTCAGGGCCTTCGACTCCTCGACGGCGCTGACGACGTGCAGCCCTTCCGGCGCGAGCGGTCGGTCCCCCGCCGCCTCGAGCGCTTTCATCTCGCCGTTGTGGGCCTCGCGGTGCGACGCCACGATCCGCGTCGCCTCGATCGCCATCGGGCTGTCCATGTAGATCGGAACGTCCTTCGGGAGCCGCCCCTCGTCCTGCAGCTCGCGCAGGAGGAAGAGGAGGTGCTGCGTGCGGCCGACGGCGAAAGCGGGGATCAGGACGCTCCCCCCGCGCTCGAAGGTCTCCCGGAGAACGTCCGCGAGGCGGTTCTTCGGGTCGTCCGTCGTGTGGTCCCGGTTCCCGTAGGTGCTCTCGAGGACCATCACGTCGCACGGGAACGGCGGATCGGGGTCGGGGACGATCGGCTGGTCGTAGCGGCCGAGGTCGCCCGAGAAGAGCACGACCTTCTCCTTCCCCGACTCGACGGAGCGAATCCGGACTTCGAGCGTCGCCGCCCCGGGAATGTGGCCCGCCGCCCTCCAGGTGAGAGTGAGCCCGTCGCCCACCTCGAGCGGCCGGCCGAACGGAACGGGGTCGAGGAGGTCGAGCGCCGCACGCGCCTCCTCTTCGGTGTACAGCGGCAGCGCCGGGCGGTGCCTCGAATAGCCGCGCTTGTTCGCGAAGCGCGCGTCTTCCTCTTGGAGGTGCCCGGAATCCGGGAGGATGATCCCGGAGAACGCGACGGTGGCGGGAGTGGCGTAGACCCTCCCTCCGAATCCCTGCCGGACGAGGACCGGAAGGTAGCCGGTGTGGTCGAGGTGGGCGTGGGTCAACGCGATCGCGTCGATCTCCCCCGGGGCGAAGGGGGGCGCGCTCCAGTTTCGGAGGCGAAGGTCCTTCAGGCCCTGGAAGAGCCCGCAATCGACGAGGAGGCGGAAGTCTTCGTGCGTCAGGAGGAATTTCGAGCCGGTGACGGTCCCCGTCGCGCCGAGAAAAGAGAGCGTCGCCATCGCCGCGGATCGTAACACGCTGGATCGCACGCCTCGCCGTTTGGTAGCATCCCGTTCCGCACGGAGGTGAACCGTGAAGGTCCGCATCGAATACTGCACCGCTTGAAACTACCTTCCCCGGGCCGCCGGTCTGGCGGCCGAATTGGAGAAGGAACTCGGCGTGAAGAGCGAGCTCGTTCCCGGCAGCGGCGGCGTCTTCGAAGTCTTCGTCGACGGGACCAAGATTTTTTCGAAGAAGGAGCTCGGCAGGTTCCCCGAGGAGGGGGAAATCCTCGCCGCGATTCGACGCGGACGATGACCGCCGCATCCCGCCCCGCATGAGCGTCGTCGACCGCGCGATCGCGTTCGTGCTCCCCGCCGTCCCGAAGCCGGTCGTGGGGTACTTCTCGAAGCCCTACATCGCAGGCTCGACGGCCGACGACGCCTTCCGCGTGGTCCGAGCGCTCGCCCGCGACGGGGCGATGGCGACCCTCGACATCCTCGGCGAGTTCGTCACGACCCCCGAGGAGGTCGAGACGAACTCCGCGGCCTACGCCGCCCTCCTCGAGAAGATCCGCGCGGAGGGGCTCCCCGACACGAACGTCTCCGTGAAGCTCACCGCCCTCGGGCTCACGCTCGATCGCGATCTCTGCCTGCGGAAGATGCGGGAAGTCGTCGGGACCGCCGCGCGTCTCGGGAACTTCGTGCGCATCGACATGGAAGACTCGTCGTGCACGGACCCGACGCTCGCGGTCTACCGAGCCCTGCGCGCGGAGTTCCCGGGGCACGTCGGCGTCGTCCTCCAGTCACGCCTCCGGAGGACCCTCGACGACGTCGACGCGCTCACGAAGGAACCCGCGAATTTCCGACTTTGCAAGGGGATCTACCTGGAACCCCGGGAGATCGCCTACACCGACCCGGAACTGATCCGGTCGAACTTCACCCTCGCCCTCGAGAGGATGATCGAGCGGGGAGCGTACGTCGGCATCGCCACGCATGACGAGCGGCTCGTATGGGAGGCGCTCCGTCTCGTCCGCAAGAGTTCCCTTGCGCGCGACCGGTACGAGTTCCAAATGCTCCTCGGCGTGGACGAACCCCTCCGGCGGATCCTGATCCGCGAGGGCCACCGCCTCAGGGTCTACGTCCCGTTCGGCGAGAAGTGGCACGCCTACTCGATGCGGCGCCTCCGGGAGAACCCCCAGGTGGCGGGGTACATCCTCAAAGCGCTCGTCCGGCGTGGCTAACGCGCGACCCCGACCCCCAACCGATACACGAGATGGCCGCCGAGGTACGCGACCCAGAGCGTGAGCGCCGCCGTGACGACGAGGGCGGCGGCGTGCGGAGCGCGATGGCGCGGCGGGAGAGACCCGCGGAACCACGCCTTCCACAGGACGAGCAGGAGCCACACGCCGAGGAGAACGAGGCCGGCCTGCTCGTGGTCCTGAAGGGGGTCGTACGCCTCCTCCGGGAGGGGGACCGAGTTCGCGGCGAGGAACCCCGACGCGACCGTCGCCACGAGGAAGCCGACGCCGAGGAGGGAGGAGACGGCGCCGAACCGCTCCATTCCCGCGCGTCCCCGCAGGATGCCGAGAGCCTCGGCGACCGCGCCGACGACGAGGAGCGCGACCGAGAAGTGGACGAGAACCGGGTGGAGGAGATGCGCCCTCAAGACCGGCGCTCCCGGCTCTCGAGCCGCTCGAGCTCCTCCAGAAGCTCTCGGACGCGGCCGTCGACGCGCCGGGGAGGAACGATCTGCACCACGGCGACGAGATGCCCCGCCGGGGTCGTCCCCCGCGCCGGGACGCCCCGTCCTCGAAGGCGGAATCGTTGCCCGCTTCTCGTCCCCGGCGGAACGTGGATCGTCGCGTGGCCGTCGAGGGTGGGAACCTCCACGTTCCCGCCGAGCGTAGCCCGGGTGATCCCGATCGGAACTTCGCACACGAGGTCGTTCCCCTCCCGCCGGAAGAGCGGGTGCGGTTCCACGCGGACCCGCAGGTAGGCGTCTCCGGAGGGACCCCCCTGCCGTCCCGGCGCGCCCTGCCCCGGAAGCCGGACGCGCCCGCCGTCCTCGATCCCGGGGGGAATCCGGACCTTCACGCGGCGCGGCCTCTCGCCGCTGTGCGGAATCGCGAGGTCGACGGTCGTTCCACGCACCGCGTCGAGGAAGGGAATTCGCACCTCGAACTCGACGTCGCTCCCGCGCCGGGGGCCGCGCGCGGCGCGGCCGCCGAACATCTCGAAAAGATCCCCGAATCCGCCGAATCCGAACTGGGAGAAGTCGAACCCCGCGAAGGGATCGAAGTCGGTCCCGAACGCCTCGTGTCCGCCCCGGTCGTACGTGGCGCGCTTGTCCGGGTCGGAAAGAACGGCGAACGCTTCGGAGATCTCCTTGAAACGCTCCTCCGCCCTCGCGTCGCCGGGGTTCACGTCGGGGTGGTACTTCTTCGCGAGGCGGCGGTAGGCGGCCTTGATCTCCTTGTCGCTCGCCTGCCTCGGGACTCCGAGAATCTCGTAGTAGTCCTTCTTGCCCGTCATGGCACCCCTCGGCGCGCCGGACCATAGGACCCGCCCCGGGGAGTGTCAAGCGACCCCGCACCGCCGCCGGGGTTGACTAGAATGCGGGGATGATCCTCTCCGCCGCGATGGCTCTCGCGCTCGCCCTCGCGGGCGCGGCCGCGACGGGCGACGAGGCCGACCACGTCGGCGCCACCCCCGAATGGGGCCCCCTCGACGAGACGACCGCCCGGAAGCTGGCGGAAGCCGCGCGCCGCTACGAGGCCTACGCCCTGCGTTTCACGGCGGACGAGACGGTGCGGGTCGCGAAGTACGTCGACGGGTTCGCGGAATCGGAGACGGTCGCTCGCTACGGCTACCTCCTCGTCCGCGAGGACGACGGCACGTTCCGCGAGGTGCGCCAGGAGAGAAAACGGAGCGGAGAACTCTCCCGCTTCGAGACCGAGGACAAGGAAGCGTTCCCCCCGGCCTACGCGTGGGTCTTCCTCTTCAGCGAGGAAAACCAACCCTACTTCTCCTACCGCGACCGCGGCGAACGGTTCGAGGGGTTCGACTGGGTCCGGGTGTTCGACTTCCGCGGCGCCCTCCCCTTCACCGACGGCGAGGACATCCGCCAGTGGGAGGGGACCGTCCTGGTCGATGCGTCGTGGGGCACGCCCGTATCGATCCGCGCCGAGCCGAGCCGCCAGGAAGAGCGCCTCCGCCTCCAGTTCGACCGATGGACGCAGGCGTTCAACGTGATCGGATTCCGCCTCGCCCCTCGCCCCTTCGGCTACCGCTGCGAGGTCGCGTTCCGCCTGCGCCAGGACCGGCTCGCCTTCCCGACGGAGTTGCGCTACGACACGTTCCGCGCCATCAGCGCGAAGCAGAAGATCCCCTGGCAGGCCTCCACGCGGACTTACGAAGCGTACCGGTTCTTCCAGACGGAGTCGCTCGAGGAGATCGAGGGTCCAGCCGGCTCTCCCTGAACCTGTCTCAGTTCCCGCCCTTCGCCGCGGACGCGGGTCCCGGCGCTCCCGCGGCCCCCGCCGCCGCCCCCGCGGTCGCTGCCGTTCCCCCGGCCGGCTCGAGGAAGGCCCGGTCGACGATCTCGACCGTCGCGCTCCCTCGCAGCTCGCCGACCCGGCGCTCCATCGCCTGCATCTCCTTCATCTGCCCGAGGTCGACGATGAGCCGAGCCTTGACCTCGTCGAAGGGAAGGGCGCGGGGTCCGCGCCGATCGGTCACCTTGAGGAAGTTGTACCCCGTCGGGGTCTCGAAGACGTCCGACACCGATCCCTTGGGGAGCCCGAACGCGGCGTTCTCGATCCCGGGGAACATCTCCCCCCTACGGAACCAGCCGAGGTCTCCCCCGTTCGCGGCGTTCGGGATCTGGGAGTACTCCTTCGCGATCGCCGCCATGTCTCCTCCGGCGACGGCCTTCGCGTGGGCTTCCTCGATCCGTCGGCGCGCGTCCTTCCGCTTCGGCTCCGGATCGTCGGGGGAGGAGCGGACGACGACGATCTGCGCCTTGGCCTGCTCCGGCTCCCGGAAGATCTCCTTGTTCGCCTCGTAGAACTGCCTCGCTTCCGCCTCCGTCACCGTCTCACCGCCGGCGAGGGCCTTGAGGTGCTTCTCCACGATGACGCGGCGCTCGGCGAAGGTCCGGACCTCCTCCTCCGTCAACCCCGCTTCACCGAGGTACCGGTCGAAGTTCTCCTTCGACTCGAAGCGCGAGCGGACCTGATCGAGGTCGCGCTCGACCTCTTCCGGCGTGGCGACGACCCCCTTGGCCTTCGCGTCTTGGAAGAGGAGCTCGTCGGCGATCGCCGCCTCCATGACCGCCTCGCGAAGGGCGCGCTCTCCCGCGGCGTCCAGGGCGACCCCCTGCGCCTGCTGCCGGAGCCGGTTCGTCTCGATCGCCCCGTGGAGCTGCCGGTTGCGGATCTCCACCCCGTTGACGCGGAAGACGACGTGGTCGGGAACCGGGGGTTCGACGGGCTCGGACCGCGCCTGTGCGCCGGGAGCCGGCGTCCCCTCCGAGGGGGTCCCCGCCGCGGAGGGCGCGTTCTCGCCGCCGGAGCCGCCGGAGCCGCCGCAAGCGACCAACGAAACCGCCGCGAAAACCGCCAGGGTCGAGCGAAGGACGATCGGAGCGCGAACCATCAGGACACCTCTTTGGAACGTGGGGGGCCCGAGGGGGCCCGAAACTCCGCATTCTAGAACGCGGCCCCCGATCGCGCCGCTACGCCGATCGGGGGGGTTCCTCCCGGCGGCAGATCCACCGGAGTCGGAGCACGAGGACAGCGGCGACGACGGCGAGGGAAACCGCGAGACCGGCCCAGACCCCCCGCGCCCCCCATCCGAGCCCGAAGGCGAGCCAGGCCCCGCAGGGAAGGCCGATGCCCCAGTATCCGACGACGTTCGCCGCCGAGGGAACGACGACGTCGCCGATTCCGCGCAGGGCGCCGAACGCCACCGCCTGCGTCCCGTCGAAGAGCTGGAAGGCGGCGGCGAGCGGGAGGAGCGTCGCCGCGAGCGCCACGACTTCGGGGTCGTTCGTGTACAGCCGGGCGAGCGTCGTGCGGCCGAGGGCGAAGGCCACCGCGGGTACGGTCATGATCGCGGCTCCACAAAAGACCGCGAGCCAGGCGGACCGAGCCCACGGGTGCCCCGCGCCCGCGAGGTTCCCGATCCGCGTGGCGGCCGCGGCCCCGAGACCGTACGGCACCATGAAGGACAGGGCGGCGAGGTTGAGCGCGATCGCGTGCGCCGCGAGCGGGGATTCCCCGAGCCGCCCGATCATGAGAGCCGCCGCGTGGAACGCCCACGCCTCGAGCGCGAATTGGAGCCCGAGCGGCACCCCGAGCCGCAGCAGGCGCATCGACTCGGCGAGACGCACGGCGGCGCCGAAGCCGGGCCAATACGCTCGGAGCACCCGCCGGGAGAGCGCGACGAGGATCCCGAGCAGGATCCAGTCGGCGAGCGTCGTGGCGAGGGCACAACCCGCCGCTCCCATCGCGGGAAACCCCAGGAGACCGAACATGAAGACGGCGTTGAGGACGGCGTTGACCGCGTTCGCCGCGGTGACCGCGATCGCGCCCGGCCGCATGACGCCGAGCCCCTGGAGAAATTGGCGGACGCCGGCGAACGCCATCACGGCGGGAACGCTCGGGACGAGCAGGAGGCAGTAGCGCGCCGCCTCGCGAGAGAGCGCCTCCGGTTGGCCGAAGGCGAGGAGGAGGGGTTCCGCGGCGAGGAGCGGCAGGGAGACGAGGAGCCCGAGGATCTGGAGCATGACGATCCCGCGCGCGAGACCGAGCCCGGCCGCGCGCCGGTCTCCCGCGCCGTGCGCCTGGGAGACGACCGGGTCGAGCGCGCGGGCCGC
>CAZVOE010000057.1:0-6648 GCA_964628935.1 uncultured Acidobacteriota bacterium | reverse complement strand
CCCCCCCCCCCCGCCGCGACGGCGAAGACGGTCGCGGCGAAGTACCAGGTGCTTCCGAGCGCGACCGCCGCCATCGCGTCGCCGCCCAGCCGGCCGGCCATCAGGGTGTCGACCGTGGTGAGCGAAACCATCCCGATCTGGGCCACGACGACCGGCCCGGCGAGGCGCGCGAAGCGCCGCACCTCGGGAAGAGGTCCCGTCCAGGGCTCGATCCGGGGGCCGACGCGCATCGGGGGCGCATGGTAGTTTCAAACGCGCGATGGATCCCGAAGAGCCCGAGGAGAGCGTCCCCGACGAGGTCGTCCTCCCGATCGAGGACGAGATCGACCTCCATGCCTTCGCGCCGAAAGACGTCCGGTCGGTCGTCGAGGCGTACGTCGAGGCCGCGGTGGAGGCGGGGTTCCGCGAAGTGCGGATCGTCCACGGCCGGGGGAAGGGAGTGCAGCGCGCGAGCGTCCGCGCCCTGCTCGAGCGCCTTCCGTCGGTCGAGTCGATCCGCGACGCCCATCCCGGGTCGGGCGGTTGGGGGGCGACGATCGCCGTGCTCCGCGTCCCGCGGAGGGGCCCGAGTTGACCCGCCGCGGCGCGGGAACGACAATGACGCCGCCGGAGGCCGTCATGCCGTCGACGCACAAGATCGTCTGCCCGTGTTGCTCGACCAAGCTGACGGTCGACGCCGCGACCGGGGAGATCCTCTTCGAGGAGCGCCCGAAGGCCGATCCGGGAGCGAGCTTCGAGCAGGCGATGCAGAACGTCCGGAGCGGCTCCCAGCGCCGCGAGGAGGCCTTTTCGAAGGCGTTCGAACGCACGAAGAACCTGGACGACCTCCTCGGGAAGAAGTTCGAAGAGGCCAAGAAGAAGGCGGCCGAGGACGACAAGCCCTGGCGCAACCCCCTGGACAACGACTGACGGCATGGGCTGCCGGAACCGGAGAGAAGGCGTGACCCGACGATCGGCCCTCGTGTGCCTGCTCGCGGCCCTTGCGGCCGCCCTCCTCCTCGCCGCCCCCGCCGCGGCCGCTCCCAAGAAGCGGCCGGCGCGCGCGAAGCGGCCCGCTCCGCCCCCGCCGCTCGTGTGGCACGCGGAATTTCTGGACGGGCGTCCGGTCTCCTCCGAGAAGTCGGACGAGCCCATCAACCCCGCGTCGGTCGTGAAGGTCGCGACGACGTGGTGGGCGCTCGAGCACCTGGGACCCGACCATCGCTTCGAAACCCGCTTCTTCACCGACGCCGACGCCGAGGCGAAGGGCGGTGTGATCGCCGGAGACCTCCTCGTCGAGGGAGGGAGCGACCCCGACTTCCACGCGGAGAACGCTTTTCGTGTCGCGCTCGCCCTGAACGCGCGCGGCATCAAGAAGTTCGCGGGCGACCTCGTCGTCAACGACGCGTTTTGGATGGGTTGGGAGAACGGCTCCGCCGGGACCGTGCGCGACCCGAACCGCCGCGCGTTGCGGATGGGAACTCGCCTGCGCGCCGCGTTCGACCCCGTGCGTTGGACGGCGGCCACCCGCAACGCATGGCGGTCGTTCGCACTGCGGGAGGGGCTCGCGGTGTCGAAGCCGCCGTCGGTCAAGGTCACCGGGACGATCCGGAGGGCCGAGTCGCTTCCCCTCGGCGCCGTCGAGCTCGCGATCCACCGTTCGAAACCGCTCGCGGAAACCCTGCGCCGGTTCAATTGCCATTCGAACAACGACATCGAGCGCGTGGCGGATGGGGACGGCTCGGTCGAGGAGATCGAAGCCCTCGTCGCCGCGAGGGTGGGAGACGGCGTCGCCCTCGAAACCGCCTCGGGCCTCGGCCACAATCGTCTCACCCCCCGCCAGATCGTTCGGATGCTCCGCCAGTTCCGCGATAGCGCCGAGGCCCACCACCTCGGAGTCGAACATCTCCTCTCCGTCGCCGGGTGCGATTCCGGGACGGTCAGTCGCTTCTTCCCCCGCCTCGCGACCGGCGCCAACGCGACGTCGCTCGCCGCCAAGACCGGGACCCTCACGACGACCGACGGAGGGATCGCCGTCGTCGCCGGGTTCCTCTCGACCTCGGAAGGGGAGATCGTCTTCGCCGTCGCCGCCCCGCGTGCGGGGGGCCGGCTCAAGTCGGCGCGCCGGGCCCAGGAGAAGTGGCTCCTCGAATTGCTCGAGAGGCACGGCGGGCCGGCGACGAGAATCTGCGCGCCCCCGCTCCCCGCGTCCGACACGGGCGCCGAGGTCGAATCGGTCGGTTGACACCGCCCGTCGCGGTGCCAAAATGCGACGATCCGGCGTGATGGACGCCCGCGCGCCGGGAGCCTCGACCGAACACGCAAGGAGACCGAGCTGATGCGATGCCTCCCCCGCTCCGCAACGGTTTTGGCCGCGGCGCTTCTCGCGGCGTCGCCGGCGTTCTCGCAGGAGAGCCCCGGCACGGCGACGGCCGCGCCCGCACAGGACCGGTTCTACCTCTCGTTCGTCGAAGACCCCGCCCTCGCCCAGCGCCAGTGGTGGGAGGTTCGGGGCGAGTTCGCGGACGGCGGCGACGACAACCCCGTCGACACCGTCCTCGCCCGATTCGTGGTGGCGATCCAGCCGATTCGAGGTCTCGAGCTCGGCGGCAACGTCGGCTTCGGCTCGACCGACGGACCCCCCGGCCTCGAAGACGGGACGGGCGCCACCGACCTCGACTTCTGGGGCAAGTGGAACTTCGGGACCTCCGGCGACACCTCGTTCGCCGCCGGGTTGGTCGCGACCATCCCGACCGGCGACGACGCGGTCGGACTCGGCTACGACGCGTTCAGCCTCAAGGCGTTCGGGTCGGTGCGCCACGACTTCGGGAAGATGGTCCTCGTCGCCGATGCCGGCGTGAAACTCAACGAAGACGGCCAGGTCGGCGGTTTCGACCTCGACGGGAAGACCTCCGCCTCCGTCGCGGGCGGGGTGCTCTTCCCGATCACGAAGGAGTTCAGCCTCCTCGGGGAAGCCTACTTCGAGACCGAGCGTTTCGAGCAGACCGACACCGACGCGCGCGTTCTCGGCGGCCTCAATTGGCGCCCCGCCCCCGGCGGGGTCGTCCGCGGCGCGGTGTCGCTCGGCCTGACCGACTACGCCCCGGACGTGCAGATCCTGGCCGGGTACGCCTTCACCTTCTGATGACCCGTCGGGCCGCGGCGATTTGGGCCTCGATTCCCTTCCTCGCCGCGGCCCTCCTATTCTCCGGCACGCGCTCCCACGACTTCGCGCTCGATGACGTGCCGCTCGTCCGGGACAATCCCGCGATCCGGGACCTCGGTCGACTCCCCGCCCTGTTCCGCGAGCCGTATTGGTCGACCCCCGGGGAGAACTACGGCCTCTACCGGCCGGTCACCATCGCCTCCCTCGCCGTGAACCGCGCGCTCACGGGCGAGGGACCGGCGGGGTTCCACCTCGGAAACGTCCTCCTGCACGCGATCGCGTCGGCCCTCGCCTGGTTCGTCGCGCTCAGGCTCGGGGTTCATTACGGCACCGCCCTCGCGGCGTCGCTCCTCTTCGCCGTCCACCCGCTCCGCGTCGAGGCGGTGGCGAACGTCGCCGGCCGCGCGGAGATCCTGGCGGCTCTCTTCGTCCTCGCCGCGTGGCTCGCGCACCGGCGCGCGGCGGAGACTCGTGGGGGCGCCGCGGCCGGCTTCTCGCTCCTCGCGGGACTCCTCTGGCTCGCGAGCGTCCTTTCGAAGGAAAGCGCGATCCTCGCGCCGGCCGTGTTCGCGGCCGACGACCTCCTGCGGCGGAAGGCGGCGCGCGGCCGTTCCGGTGCGCCGGGAGCGATCTGGGGGGCGTATGCGCTCGCGGCGTTCTCGGCGCTCGTCCTCCGCGCGAACGCGCTCGACGGGCTCGGCGGACCGACCGCGACCGTCTACCTCGACAATCCGCCGGCGTTCGAAGGGACGTTCCCGCGGGTCGCGACCGCGCTTTGGGTTCATGTCCGTTACCTCGCCCTCCTCGTCTGGCCGGCGACGCTTTCCTCCGATTACTCGTTCGACGCGATCCCGGTCGTCGCCTCCTTCGCCGACCCCCGTCTCTGGGCGGGGGGGGCCGTCGCGGCCGCGCTCGGCGGCGCGCTCGCGTGGAACTGGAAGAGGGGCTACCGGACGGCGGCGATCGCGCTGCTCGCGTGGGCCGCCTTCCTCCTTCCCGGATCGAACCTCCTCTTCGCGACCGGGACGGTCATGGCCGAGCGCCTGACCTACCTCCCCGCCTTCGGCGTTTTCCTCCTCGCGGGCCACGGGCTCGCCGCCCTGGGGGCCGCGGGGAAAAAGCGCGGCAGAGGGCGAACGACCGCAGCCGCGGCGGTCGCGCTCGGGTCGGCGCTGACGCTCGCGTGCTCCGCGCGGAGCCTCGTCCGCATCCCCGCGTGGAAAGACAACCGGACCCTCGCGACCACCGACGTCGCCGCAGTTCCGCGCTCGGCGAAGCTCCAGGCCGGCGCCGGCATCTTCCTCGCCGCCGACAAGCGTTACTCCGAGGCCGAACCCCATCTCCGGGAAGCGGTCCGGATCTGGCCGGACTACGCGCAGGCGCATTACAACCTGTCGGTGCTCCTCCTCGCCCGCGGCGCGAACGAGGAGGGGATCGACCACCTCCTCCGCGCGAACGCGCTCGCGCCGGGGAACCCGTCCCCGGTCCGGCTCCTCGAGAGGCTCCGGGAGGACCCCCGGATGCCCGAGGAACTGCGGCGGCGGATTCGCGAGGAGATGCGCGCGCCTCAGGCGCCGGCGGCGAGGTAGTCGGGAAGCTCCTCGATCGTGCGCAGGCGCGGGGCGTCGACCGTCGGGTAAAGGCCGTGCCGGTCGAGCAGGATCGGAAAGACCCCGGCGGCGCGCGCCCCGACGACGTCGACCGCAGGGACATCGCCGACGAAGATCGCCGTGTCGGGGGACCCTCCGAGCCGCTCGAGCGCGAGCGAGAATATTCTCGGGTCGGGCTTCGCGACCCCGACGACGTGGGAGTCGATCACGGCGTCGAGGAGCCCGTCGAAACCGGCGGCGGCGAGGTCGTTTTCGACCCGCCCCTCCGCGTTCGAAACGACGCCGATCCTGTATCCCGCCCGCCGGAGCCGCCGCACCGTCTCGACCGCTCCGTCGATCGGCACGGTCCAGAGCCCGACGCGCAGGTGCGCCTCCCACAGGACGTCGATGATCTCGTCGGTCTTCTCGGGGGCGACCCCGACGCGGGTCAGGATGACACCGAAGTAGTCGCGCCAGGCCTCGGCGGAGGAGCCGCCGTTCCGCACCTTGTCGTCGATCAGGGTGCGGGCGTACGCCTCCGCGAGGGAGAGATCCTCGAGGCGAACCGACGCGTGCCGCGCCTCGAGCAGCCGCCTCAGGAACGCGTAGTCGAGGTCGAGCAGGACCCCTCCCGCGTCGAGGAGCACGGTTTCGACCTTCCGCATCAGTTTTCCTCGAACCGCGCCCCGCAATGCGGGCAGGCGTCGGCGTCCTCAGGGACCGGCTTGTCGCAGACCGAGCACAGGACCTCCCCCGCCTCCGCCTCGGCCGCGTCGAACCCGACGATCCCCTGCGCCGCCCGGAAGGCGCGCGGCGGAAGTAGAAGCCAGTACTCCTCGATCTCCTGCCCGTCGGGCCCCTCGCCGTCCCGGATCAGGATCTCGGCATGGAACCCCGCTTCCCGCATCCTCGACTTCGCGTCGCGCGCCTCGGCGAGGGAAAGGAAGCCGCAGTAGGGAGCGGTCGGCTCGGGCGCGATCGCGCTCCGCTCGTCCGGCCTCGCGGCGGGAGCGCCGGCGGCGGTCGGTTCGAGCGACTCGACGAGATCGACTCCGCACGTCGCGCAGCGGGTGAACCCGGGACGGTATTCGTCGCGGCACGAAGGACAGAACAGGGCGGAACCTCCCCGGAAAGCGCTGAAGCCTAACATAAGATACCGGCGTGCGTCGCGATGCCGCCGCCCTTCTCCTCGTCGCCGCGACCGCGGTCGCGCTCTTCCTTCCCTCGCTCCGCGGAGACTTCGTCTGGGACGACCGGTCGTTGATCCTCGAAAACGACCTCCTCGACGACTGGTCCGATCTCGGAGGCGCCCTCTCCTCGGACTTCTTCCGCAGGAGCGGCAACGAGGAACGGATCGGCCATTGGCGGCCGGTCGTGACCCTCTCCTACATGGTCGACCGTCGCCGCTTCGGCGCCGCGGCGGCCGGCTACCACCCGGGGAACGTGATTCTGCACGCCCTCGCGTCGTGTCTCGTCCTCGCGCTCGGCCGCGCGCTCGGCCTCGGCCGACGGGGAGCGGTCGTTGCGGGACTCCTCTTCGCCGCCCACCCGGTCCACGTGGAGTCGGTCGCGTGGATCTCCGGCAGGACCGATCTTCTCGCCGCCGCCGCCGCGCTCGCCGCCCTCGTTCTCGACGCGCGCCGCGCGAGGACGGGGGGTCGCGGCGCCGCGATCGCGGTCTTCGCGCTCACCCTCGCCGGTCTCCTCGCGAAGGAGATGGCGGTCGCCGTCCTCTTCGGCGCGGTCCTCCGCGCGCTGCTCCTCCCCGCCGACCGGGAGGCTGCGCGCGGGCGCGTCCGCGCCGCGATCTCGGCCGCCGCCGCGCCAGCCGCCGCCGCGGCGCTCTACCTCATCCTCCGGCTCGCCGTCGTAGGAATTCTCCCCGAGCCGCCCGCCGCGGCCCCCCCCCGCCGC
>CAZVOE010000056.1:8459-18841 GCA_964628935.1 uncultured Acidobacteriota bacterium | reverse complement strand
CGTAGCCGCCGCCGTCGTTCTGGTCGAGCCCGTGGCCGTACTCGTGGTTCAGGACCCCAGCGGTCTCCGCGGTGTTCCGGCAGCCTCCGCCCGCCCGGTACATGTTGAGCTGGCCGCTCCAGGAGGCGTTGCAGGTCGAGTTGACGTTCGTGTTGACCTGGACCTGGCCCTTGAGCCAGTTGTTCGAAGGCAGCCAGTACCGCCCTTTCTCCTTGATTCGGTTGATGTGGTAGAAGCCGGTGCGCGCCGCGTTGGTGTCGCCGGAGCTCTTTCCCGCGGGGACGGTGCAGTTCGTCCCCGTGTTCCCGCCCAGATCGAGGTCCTCGTCGCAGAGACCCGTCTCGTTCACGGCGCCGCACGCGTCGCTGATCCTCACGTACGGGCCGACCAGAGTGGTGGAGACGGTCCCCGCCGAACAATCTTCGTACATCCCCATGTCGTTCGCGGTGACGGGAAGGCCCCCCACGGTCAGGTCGGCGTAGCTCATGGGGAAGTTCGGGAGGAGGCAGCCGAACTCGGCGCAGTTCTGATCCGCGGCTTTCGGGTAGATCGAACCCTTCGCCTGAGCGTACTTCTCGTCGTCGTAGAGGGCGACGACCTCGCCGGTCACCGCATCGACCTTTCCGACCCATGTTCCGGGCTCACCGGCGACCCGCAGCACGAAGCGACGAACGAGGCGGTAGGAAACCCCGGAACCGACCGGGCCGGTCCATCGGGCCTGCGTGGTTCCCTCCGGGGCGGCCCGCGAGAGGAGAAGCGAGCCGGATTCGATTTCTTCGACCGTGTCGCCTCGCCGGATTCCCATGTAGTCGAAGAGAACCTGCCGTGTCGTCTCGACCCCGAACACCGCGTCGGGGACCCGCGACACCGTTCCCCACCGCGGCGCGCCGAAGGAGACGAGGTTTCCGCGGACGACGTAGAGCACGAATCGCTCCCCATCGACGGGAATCCCCTTCACGACGCGCCGGAACGCGATCACCCAGCGGTCGCCATCGACCGTTGCGGTCCCTTCCCGGTCGAGTTCGAGTTCGGCGCCGCGCACCCGGAACGTGAGCTCGTGGTCGGCGAGGAACGACCGGGCCATCGCTTCGAGAGCGTCGATGCCGGGGGCCGCTTTCTCGGGGTCGAACCAGGGGACGCCGCTCCCCTCGACGAGGAGCGGAGCCCCCGAACGCCGGTCGATCCAGACCTTCCAGGAGCCGCCGAGGGCGCCTCCGAAATCGCGCCAGCGCTCCCCGCCCTCCTCGAAACCATCGATCGCGTCCGGCTCTTCCGCGACGACGCCGAGAAGCGCGACCGGCTCCTCGATCACGTAGGGGTCGAACCGGCTCGGCTCCCGACCGGCGATCGCCGCGGATCCGGTCGGGGTCATGGCCAGGAGGAGCAGGAGGGTCGAAGCGAGGGAGCAAAGGACGCAACGCAGGCGGGAGTTCGTCACGGAAATTCCCCCCGCGGGTCGCCCGCGCACACCGACCCCGGCGTCGCACGCACCCGCGAACCAGAGATGTATTCCGCGAATTCCGCCTTCCGTCAACCCCATTCGCGAACGTGCTAGGTTGCCCAGGCGATGTCCAGGATCGAGGTCCTCGCCGCCGCCGTGCTCTTCTCGACCGGCGGCGCCATGATCAAGGCGGCGGGGTCGATGACCGGCTGGCAGGTCGCGTCGTACCGCTCGGGGGTCGCGGCGCTCGCGCTCCTGATCTTCCTGCGCGAGTCGAGAACGGGGTTCCGGCCGGCGACGTGGCTCGTGGGGGCCGGATACGCGGCGACCCTCATCCTCTTCGTTCAATCGACCAAGTTGACCACCGCCGCGAACGCGATCTTCCTCCAGTCGACCGCTCCGCTGTACCTCATCCTCCTCGGCCCGCTCGTGCTGAAGGAGCCGGTGAGGCGCCGAGACCTGGGCTTTCTCGCGGCGCTTGCCCTCGGCCTCAGCCTCTTTTTCGTCGGGGCGGAAGCGCCCCAAGCGACGGCTCCCGACCCGGTGCGCGGGAACCTGCTGGGAATCGCGAGCGGGGTCGCCTGGGCGGTCACCGTGACCGGCCTTCGCTGGCTCGGGAGGGAACCCCATCGCGGCTCGAACGGCGGTGCCCTCGCCGCGGTCGCGTCGGGAAACGTTCTGGCGTTCGCCCTCTGTCTGCCGTGGGCCGCCGCGGGGCCCGGGGGCCGAGTCGCGGACTGGCTCGTGATCGCCTACCTCGGGATCTTCCAGATCGGGCTCGCGTACGTGTTCATGACACGCGGTCTCCGGAAGGTGCGGGCGCTCGAGGCCGCGCTCCTCCTCTCGGTCGAGCCCGTCCTGAACCCCCTCTGGGCGTGGATCGTTCACGGCGAGCGCCCTTCGCGCTGGGCGCTCGCCGGGGGGGCGGTGATCGTCGCGGCGACGGTCGCGAACGGGCTCGTCGCTGCGCGCGCGGAGCGAGGGGGGGCGCCTAGCGCGCGTGGACCCCGACCGGAGTGACCACCGGCCGAAGGATGTACTTCTCGTTCCCCGTCTCGTTGATCTGGATCGAAGCGGCCGCGTCGAAGTCGAGGATCACGTCGAGATCTTCGTTCCGCGAAACGGTGAACGGGACGGGGACGTCGATCTTCCCGGGCGGGACCCAAACATCTTCGGAGAGATCGGGCGTCGCGGGATCGAGGTCGTCGTCCCGAAGAATCTCGGCGTCGCTCACCGCAAGACGGATTCGCTGATACTCGCCCGTGGGAACTTCCTGTGCGGCCGCGAGGATGACGTGGCCGTCCCGATAGTCGAGGAGATTCACGGTCAAAGGGCCCGTCGCCGTGAGGTCGAGAGGGATCCCCGCGCCGTCCTCGGCTCCCGCCGGGAAGAGGACGATCTCGGTGATCGTCACGTTGACGGCCGTCACTCCCGTGAGGTCGATCGGGGCGTCGGTGAGGTAGACGCTCACGTGCCCCGTTCCGGAACCCGTGGGGTCGTCGGAGCATGCCCCCGCCAGAACGAGGGCTCCTGCGAGGGCGAGACCGATCCACGCACCATTCGTCTTCACGCCGCACCTCCTTCCCTCCCGATTCGAAGCAAGGCACACGCCCGGCCGGGGGGTGCGGGAATCGCCGAGGAATCGTGCAAACCCAGGGCCGACCAAGACGATCCCCGCGAAGGAATTACACGGAGCGTCCTTTTCGCTAGCGACGGTTCGCCGGATTGACGTCGGCCGCCGACCGGCTGACCCCGTTCCCGACGGGGTTCACGTCTCGAGCGTAGCGGTAAGGCGGGTTCCGGTGGGGGGAAGGACGGCCGCCGGAATGAGCCGGTCGCTCGTGCGGCCACCACAACGCGCCGACCCAAGGAGCGTACCCGAGCGAGTACTCGGGCTCCGGTTCGGCGGTCGCGCGCACCTCTTCCCTGCGCAGTTCGCGGTCCTTTTCCGCCGCGAGGAGACGGTACTGCCGCTCGAGGAACCGCTCGACGAACGCGTGGTCGCGAGCGGCCAGCTCGGGATCGACGGATACCGGGCGCGACGCGTCGGAGGGTCCAAAGAGCCGTTCGAGGTCCTCGTTCGTCCAGACTTTCGGGGCTTCCGCGGCCGCCACGCCGACGGAACCGACGAGCATCGCCGCGAAGAGGGCGAGCCCGAATCGACGGTAGGATCGCATGCCGAAAGTGTACGCTCAACCGCCGGGCCGTGCCGCGGCCCCCGGAGGTCTCCGATGCGATTCGACACCTTGGCCGTCCATTCCGCCGGGCTCGATCCGGCGACGCGGGCCGTCGCCCCGCCGATCCACCTCTCCACGACCTACGCGCGGGACGAGGCGTACGCGCTCGGGGAGTGGCACTACGTTCGAGAGGCGAACCCGACCCAGTCGCTCTTCGAGGCGGCCCTCGCGAAGGTGGAGGGGGGGGCGACCGCGCTCGCCTTCGCTTCGGGGATGGCCGCGGGAGTCGCGGTTCTCCAGAGCCTGCCGCCCGGGAGCCACGTCGTGCTCCCCGAGGACGTCTATTACGGTTACCGCACCGCCGCGACCGATTTCCTGGCGAGTTGGGGATTCCGCTTCACCTTCGCCGCGATGGAGGAGCCGGGGGCCCTCGCCGCCGCGATCCGTCCCGACACGCGCCTCGTGTGGATCGAGACCCCGTCGAACCCGATGCTCAAGATCGTCGACCTCGATCGGGCCGTCGCCGCGGCGCGCGCCGTCGGTGCCGCGACCTTGGCGGACGACACCTTCGCCACGCCCGCGCTCCAGCGACCGATCGAGCGCGGTGTGGACATCGTGCTCCACGCCACGACGAAGTACATCGGGGGCCACAGCGACGTGCACGGCGGCGCCCTCGTCTTCGGGCGGGAGGACGATTTCCACGCGCGAGTGCTGCACGCGCGCAAGCACCTCGGCGCCATCGGCTCGCCTTTCCACGCGTGGCTCGCGCTCCGGGGCTTGCGGTCGCTCGGCTGCCGCATGGAGAGGCACTCGCGTTCCGCGCACGCTCTCGCGACCTGGCTCCATGGGCTTCCGGGGGTCAAGGCCGTGCACTATCCGGGGCTCCCCGACCATCCCGGCCACGCGGTCGCGAAACGGCAGATGTCGGCGTTCGGCGGAATGCTCTCGTTTCAGGTCGAGGGGGGACTCGATCGCGCGAAGGCCGTCGCGACCCGGACGCGCCTTTTCGTCCCGGCGACCTCCCTCGGCGGCGTCGAAAGCCTGATCGAGCACCGGTTCACCGTGGAGGGGCCCTCCTCGAGAACCCCGCCGGACCTACTGCGGCTGTCGGTGGGGCTCGAGGACCCGGAGGATCTGAAGGAGGACCTCGAGCGGGCGCTCGCCTAGATCGCTTCCCGGAGCTCGCGCGCGGCCGCGAGGAGGTCCCTCGCCGCGTCGAGGGCGGCAGACCGCGATCCGGGAGCGGAAGCGGCATGCTCCTCGTCGTCGGGATCCCCGAGGCCGGCGCTTTTCGCGCTCCGGAGACGATCGAGGATCAGGTCGCGGATCGCGGAGGCGTCCTCGACGTGACGGAAGACCGCGACGTGGAGGAGTTTCGCCTGCTCGCCCTCTCCGTGGCCTTCCGAGGAACTCCGGTCGCCGCCCCCCGCGGTGCGCACCCTCACGTCGGCGATCCCGAGGAACCGTTGTACGGGGTTCTGCACGACCTGCACGTTTTGGACGTTCGTGAGCGTCAACGTCTTCTCCCGGAGCGACCAGGTCCCCTCGCGGATCCGCACGCTTCGGTCCGTCGTCATGTACCACCTGAGCTCCCAATCGATCCGGATCACGGCGTAGGAGACGAGAGCCTGCACGACCAGAAGGCCGACGGCGAGAAGCTCGACGACCGCGAGGGGTCCTTCGAGGTCGCCCCAGGTGATCCGGAGCGGCCCGCCCTCGCGATCGGGCGGCCCCGTCGGATCCACGCCGAGCCAAAGGGCGAGCGCCTCCATCGGCGGAGGGACGTCGAACGGGATCGCGGAGACCGGAAGGGACAGGATGAAGACGATGCCGAGCAGAGCGAACACCTGGCGGATTCCCCAGAGGACGAGGCGGAGGCGCAGCCACTTCGGGGATGCCCGGAAGACGCGGAGGGTTTCGGGGGAGCCCGCCGGAGGGCTCGGCTCCGCGGGAACCCGCAGCACCTCCAGAAGGGCCCGCTTCAGAGGGTCAATCACGGCCGTCCCGCCGGCGCTCGATCTCCGAGCGGATCGCCCGCAGCTCCGCCGCCACGTCGCGGAGCACCGCCGCGAGCTCTCCCTCTCCGCCTGGCGCCGGCGCGGCGCTGCGGCGTCCGGGGCGCGATTCCTCCCGGACACCGCGCATCCGGGCGTAGATGTGGTCCCGGAGGGCCTCGAACTCGCGGATCCCCTCGATCGTCATCTCCGCCTTCGACGAACCGCTCGCGGTCTGGATCTGGATCCTCGCGAGGCCGAGCCAGCGCTCCACCACGTTCGAGACGAGATGGATGTCCTGGATGCGGGAGTAGGTCAGGTGCACTTCCCGCCGGAAGAGGATCCCCCAGCGCATCGAGATCCCCTCGTCGTCGAAGCGGTACCGCATCGTGTGGTAGCGAAAGTACAGGGGGACGAGCGCGACGAAGAAGAACGGGCCGAGCAGGAGCGAGCCGAGGATGTAGTACGTCAAGAGGCTCGGGTGCGGGCGCTCGAGACCGAGGATCGGAGCGCTGCCGGTCATCGCGCCACCAAGAGCGCGATCGCACGCGGAGCGACCGAATAGGTCGCGAGATCGGAAAGGACCGGCATCGCGTCGTCCTCCGCCACGTCGCCGGGGGATTCGAGGGAGGTGTCGACGAACCGCCTCCATCGCTTTTCGTACGAGGCGCGGGGAATCTCGAACCGGACCGCCGATTCGCCCATGTTGGCGAGGAGCATGAGGTCGTCGTCGTCCGATCCTCCGAGGAGGTGCATCGCGATCGTGCGGCTTTCGGCCGACCAGTCGGGTCGCCGGAGCTTCGGACCGTGCCACCCGATCTCGAGAGCGCTTCCCTCGCCGTCCCGGAAGAAGGCGCGCCGCCTCAGGATCGGATGGGCCCTGCGATAACGGACGAGGGCCCGGAACAGACGGTGGAGATCGGCATGGCGCGTGAGGAGCGACCAGTCGACCCAGGACGTCTCGTCGTCGTGACAGTAGGCGTTGTTGTTCCCACGCTGGGTGCGGCCCATCTCGTCGCCTCCGAGGATCATCGGCATCCCCTGCGCCGCGAGGAGGAGGACGGCGAGGTTCTTCCGATCGCGCGAGCGCGCGCGGAGGATCTCCGCATCGTCGGTCGGGCCCTCGACCCCTCGGTTCCACGAGATCTCCCCCGCGTGGCCGTCCCGGCCCTCCTCGCCGTTGCGCAGGTTGTGCCGCGAGGCGTAGGAGACGACGTCGGCGAGGGTGAACCCGTCGTGGGCGGTCACGAGGTTGACGCTGTGGAACGGAGCCCTGCCGTCGTCGGCGTAGAGGTCGGAGGAGCCGGCGAGCCGGGTCGCGACGACGGGGGCCATCCCGGGATCGCCGCGGACGAACCGGCGCACGTCGTCGCGGAAGGCGGCATTCCATTCGGCCCAGCGCCCCCACGCCGGGAACGTTCCGACCTGGTACAGCCCCGCCGCGTCCCAGGCCTCGGCGATCAGTTTCACGTCGGCGAGGGCCGGGTCGCCGGCGATGCGCTCCAGAATCGGGGGATTGGGGAGCGGGTGCCCGTCCTGCCCGCGGCCGAGGATCGACGCGAGGTCGAAGCGGAACCCGTCGACGTGCATTTCGGTCACCCAGTGGCGCAGCGATTCGATGATCATCGTCCGCACGACCGGGTGGTTGCAATTGAGCGTGTTCCCGGTTCCGGTGTAGTTCCGGTAGGCGCCGGTCCGGGGATCGAGGATGTAGTAGGTCGAATTCCCGAGACCTCGGAACGACAACGTCTGCCCGCGCTCGTTCCCTTCCGCCGTGTGGTTGTAAACCATGTCGAGGATCACCTCGATCCCCGCCGCGTGGAACGCGCGGACCATCGCCTTGAACTCCCGCACGGCGGCGAGCGCGTCCGGGACGGACGCGTATCCCACCTTCGGCGCGAAGAAGCCGATGGGGCTGTACCCCCAGAAGTTCCGGAGCCTCCTGCCCGTCTCCGGGTCGGTCCGGTCGTTCTCGAGCTCGTCGAAGTCGGTCACCGGCATCAATTCCACGGTCGTGACGCCGAGGTCCCGGAGGTAAGGAATCTTCTCCACGAGGCCGGCGTAGGTGCCCGGGGCCGAGACGCCGGAGGAGGGATGCCGCGTGAATCCGCGCACGTGGAGTTCGTAAACGATCGAATCGGCGAGGTGGATGCGCGGCGGATGGTCGTCCCCCCAGTCGAACTCCTCCTCCGCGACGACCGACCGGCGCGGGCGGACGCCCGGCGGGGGAAGCGGTTCTTGCGGCTCGAGCCAGCGCTCCCCGCCGGAGACGGCCTTGGCGAAGGGGTCGAGGAGGACCCGAGTCCGGTCGAAGCGGTGCCAGGCCCCGTCGTCGGGACCGTCGGCGCGCCAGCCGTACTCGGTCCCAGGACCGAGTCCGCGGACGCGGACGTGCCAGATGTGGCCCGTGCGGTTGCGGCCACGATCGAGCGCGATCTCCGCGGCCGGTTCCGACCGGCCGCGATCGTAGAGGACGAGGCTCATCGCGGTCGCGTGCTTCGAGTAGACCGCGAAGTTGACCCCGTCGCGGCGGACGGTCGCACCGAGCGGCAACGCCGTTCCTCTCGAGACCGAGTCGGGTGTCATTCCCCCCGAACGTTAGCAGACTCGGGGCTTCTAAAGGCCGCCGACGTACGACGTGTAGGCCGGGGGCGGGGCGAGCAGGCGCACCCCCATCCCGCTCGGGAGGCCCGGCTTCGGAATCGGTCGACTCCAGACCACGACGCCCCGAAGCTTCGGACGGGCGTCCCTCAAGATCAGGTCGAGCGCGACGGCGGAACCGGGCTCGAGGAGGCGACGCGCTCCGACGAAGAGCCCCGTCTCCGAGAGGTTGACCGTGATTCCCGGATCGACCGGCCGGACGGGCCCGTAGCGCAGCGGGATCGCGATCGATTTCCTCGGCGCGACGGCGGACGGCTTCGTCCGCTCGGCCGCGAGGAAGGCGGCGAGGGAGGAGCCCGCGGAGGTCACCGGGGCGAGCGCCGTGCGGACCTGATAGCCGCGGAAGCGGCAGTGGGACTCGATGAAGGCGATCGCCTTCGCCTCCGCCTCCCTCTCCGTCTGCCCACCGAACTTGAGCGTCGTCCGACCGTCGGCGCCGAGCCACAGGACGTTCGGGTAGGTCAGGATCCGCGCGCGCCAGTGGTCGTAGGAAGGCGCGACCAGGACGCCGAACGCCTCGATCCCCTTCGGGGTGTCGACCTCGACGCGCCACGACGGGCGTTCCGGCCCGGTCGGCCGGAGGTCGCCGGGGCACTCGACGGGGCGGCGATGGGATCCGCCGCAGACCGCACAGAGCCGGTTACCCATGGGTCCCCTCGTCTCGAAGCGAACCGATCGAAATTCCGTAAGAGCAAATTCCGTGCGTTCCGATTCGGAGGATCGTCGTTGCGTCGCGCTCGGGGCGATGACGGAACGGCGATCCGGATCACCGTTTCGTAAGCGCGGGAGCGCTCCTTCGGGATTCGCTCGCGGGTATGATGCGGGCGCCTCGGTGTCCAGGAGGAACGGCCTGTCCAACGGGAAGGTAGCCCTCGCGGTCCCCTCCGCCGTCGCCCTCATCGTGTGGATCGCGGGTTCGGGATCGGTGCTCCGCCACGTGCTCGTCGCGGACGACTTCGTCAGCGCGGAAATCCGGCGGAACGGTCTCGTCCGCGACCTCGTCGTCACGCTCCTCGCGTTCGCGGTCCCGTATCTCGTCGTGGGCGTTGCGGCCGCATGGCTCGCCCGCGGGATCGTGCGGCTCCGCTCGCGCGCCCCCGGACCGCCGGGGAAGGCCGAGGGCTCGATCGGGACGGGGATCGTCCTCGCTCTTCTCGGCGTCGCCGCGCTCTTCGCGATCGTCGAGCGTCCGGCGAACTTCGCCGGGATCTTCTGGCAGCGCGGCGGCGCGTTCCGATCGGTGCACCGGATCGCGGAGGGGATCGCCACACCCCCCGCGATCGCGCGGGCGGTCGCCGTCTCCGCCGCCGCGCTCTTGCTCGCCGCGGCCTCCGGGTGGTGGCGTCACATGGTTCGGGAACGGCGTCGCGCGGCGATCGTCACGCTCGCGATCGCCTGCGTCGCACTCGTTACCGCTTCGCTCGCGCGGAGGACGAACCGTGTGCACGATCCGTCGCGTCCGAACGTGATCGTCCTCGTCGTCGATTCGCTCCGCCCCGACCGAGTCGACGGATCGGAGCGGGCCTCGGCGGTGGCGCCGAACCTCCACGCCCTCTCGAGCCGCGCCGTTCGATTCCTCGATGCCCGCACCCCTTGCGCGCTGACTTACCCCGCGATCGCGTCGATCCTCACCGGTCAGAACCCCCCACGCCACGGGATCCGGCATCTTTACCCCGAGCGGGAGCTTCGAGACCTCGCCGACCGAGCGCTCCCGACGCGGCTCGAGGCGAACGGATGGTCGACCGCCGCGGTTGGCGGCTACTGCGCGACCCCGCTCCGTGAGATCGCGTTCGGGTTCGGGATGCAGCGCACGCCGAGAAGCGAGGTCGACCTGATCGTGAGCGCGGTCGCGCTGCGCGGGCATCCGTGGCTCCCCGCCGTCTTGAGACGGCCGTGGATGCGGGCCGTGTGGCCCCACATGCGCACCGCGGTCGAGGGATCGAACCCCGCGGATCTGGCGGGGGAAGCCGTCGCCGCATGGGACCGCCTGCCGGAGCCTTTCTTCCAGTTCGTCTTCTTCGACAACCCCCACCTCCCGTATGTCCCGCCCTGGCCCGACACCCTCCGCGCCGTCGGAGTCGAGGGTGGCTGGCTCTACGCGATCGGCGA
>CAZVOE010000056.1:0-8449 GCA_964628935.1 uncultured Acidobacteriota bacterium | reverse complement strand
GGCGGCTACGCCGGCCCGAATCGCTACTCCATGCTCGCCGGGGGCCTGGTCGAGCAGGTGAGGGAGGGGGAGGCGGCGACCGTTCCCCGCGCGAGCGACGACGAGCGGGACAACGCGATCCGTCTCTACGACGGCGCGGTGAGTTCGGTCGACCGCGCGATCGGGGACCTCCTCGCCGCCCTCGAGCGGCAGGGACTCTCCGAGAACACCGTGCTCATCCTCCTCGCCGATCACGGCGAGAACTTGCTCGACGCCGGCGGACCGCTCGCGCACGGGGAAGCGATGGAGCGCGATCGCTCCACCCACGTTCCCTGGTGGATCGTCTGGCCCGGCCGCCTCGAGCCGCGCACCGTCGAGAGCCCGGTCCTCGTCACCGACGTCGCCCCGACGATCCTCGACCTCCTCGGTCTCCTCCCGATGGAGGGGATCGACGGCGTCTCGCGCGCCGACGAGGCCCGCGGCCGCCCGGGCCTCCCCGAGCGACCGGCGCTCTTCGAGACGGGGATGTGGTTCTTCGCGCGCGAGGCCGTCCGCCGGCTCGACCCCGGCGGGAAGGCGCTCGATTACCCGTCGTTCCTCGAAGGGCTCCTCGAAGTCGAGGCGGGGGAAACGCCGCACATCGTCGTCGCTCCGCAGCACCGGGACGCCGTCATCCGCGCGAAGCATCGGCGTCTCGAGTACGGGCCCTGGGCGCTGACCTTCATCCCGCGCGTCGACGGCCCGTCTTTCCGTCTGTACCGGCGCGATCTCGATCCCTCGTTCACCGAGGACCGGTCGGGATCCCATCCCGAAGTCCTCGCGGAGATGGTTGCGCGGTTCTACGAAGAGGCCGAGCGAGCGGGGGACAGTCGCTTCGTGCGGTGAGCGATCCCCGCCCCGAGCCCGACGATCAGGAGCCCCGCGAGCGAGATCCAGCCCCCCATCCGGCGAGGCTCCGTGCCCACGAAGACGACCTCGACCTCGCTGGGTCCCTCCGGAACCGGCACGACGATGCGTCCTTGCGCGTCCCAGGCATGGGCGACGAAGCGCGGGGGCGCCCCTCCCTCGCGAATCCGCACCTCCCACCCGGGAAATTCGTGGAGATTGAGCGCGAAGGACGAAGGAACGCTCGCGCGCACCGCGAGGACGCGCCGGTGGGCGCGGTACGACACGATCTCGACGACGGGATCTCCCGAGAGCGTCTCGTAGGGCTCCGGCGCCGCCGCCTCCCGCGGGGGGAGGTACTCCTGCTCCGGGTCCCGCGGCGGAATCGCTTCGACGCTGCGCGGGAGGTAATCGTCCCGAGCGGTGGTCCGCCGAATGCCGAGCCGCACGCGCTCCGGAGCGAGATCGGACTCTCGGAGCGGAATCACGAACGGCTCCCCCTTGAGCCGCGCGTGGAGGGGAACCGCCGACCAGGGGAGGGCGACGGAGGCGAGGAGCAGGGTGATCGCGAAGGAGGTCGCGGCGGCGGAACGGTCGGACCGGTTCCAGAGCGCCGCGGCGGCGACGCCGGCGAGTCCGGTCCATGCGGCGAGCGCGGCGTAAAGCCCATTTCTCTCCCACGCCGCGAAGGCCAGGTTGAGGACGAACGGGGTCGCGGCGGCGAGAAGAACGAGTCGTCTCGCCCCTTCCTGCGCGACCGCCCAGCCGAGGAGCGCGCTCGCCGCGAGCGAGACGACCGAGAGGAACCTCCAGGGATACTGGACGAATCGCAGGAACGGAACGAGCTCCCAGACGGCGCGGCTCGCGGGGTGCGTCATCGCGAGTGCGAGGGCGAGGGTCGCGATCGACCAGCGGGCCAGGGCGTCCCTCCTCTTTCGGAGGAGGACGGCCGCCGCCGCGACCGCGCCCACGTGCACCGGCCCCACCTGGAACGACATGTCATCCGCCGTCCCCTCGAACGAACCGTGATACCCCCAAAGCGGCGAGAGCCACTGCCACCAGGCGACGAACTGCTCGCGCCAATCGAAGAAGAGGATCCCGAGCGGGCTGTCGATGTGCACGAGGTCCCGCTCCGCGAGGGCGGGGAGCCAGTGCCACGCCGAGAGCATCGCCCCCGCCGCCACCCCCCCCGCGAGGCGCGCGAGGGCGCGCGGGGGCGAGGATCGGATCGAGAGGGCGGCCCAGAGGGCGAGAAAGGGGACGAGGAGCATCGCGGAGAGCATGTGGGAGAGGACGAGCGAGGCGCTCGCGAAGGCGAGCCCGGCGGGGCCGAAGCGGGTCCCCCTCGCGGCCCGTTCGATCGCCATCGGGACGAGAGGCGCCACCGCGTACGCGAGGATCGCCGGAGGGTCCCCTTTCACGTGGATCTCGACGAGGTGGTACGGGGCGAGGACGTAGGCGACCGCCCCCGCGAGGGACGCCGGGGCCGGGAGCCAACCGCGGAGCCACTCCCGCATGGAGAACCCCGCCGCCGCGATCGCGAGCAACTCGAAGATCTTCATCGACGCGATCGTCGATGGGACGACGAGCCGGATCGCTTCGACGAAGTAGAACGCGAGGGGGTGGTAGTAGAGGAAATGCGGGATGCCGCGCCCGCCGAAGAGGTCGGGAAGCCAACGGACGGGGATGTGGCCGTCACGAAACGCCTCGTGAAACTGCGCGGCGTTGTAGATCGCGTAGTGACCGTCGTGCGTGTCGTAGACCCACGGGAGGAGAAGGGGCCAACCGGCGACGAGGCTCGCCGCGACGAGGACGAGGGCCGCACGGCGGCGCTCGGTCAATGCGCCCCCGCGGGGGACCAGGAGTAGTCCTTCCTCTTGTAGAAGGCGAACCACAGCCTGCCCCCCTGGGCCGGGATGGGAACCTGCACGCGCTCGTACTCGGCGGCGAATCGCGGGTCGGCGGCGATCTGTTCCTCGGAGTCGAGCTCGGGGCCGAGGTCTCCCATCGGGTAGGGGGCCAGATAGACCCCGCCCATGAGGATCAGCTCCGGCCGGCGGTCGAGCACCGAGGCGCCGTTTCCCCTGGCGTGGCCGGGAAAGCGGAACCGCCCTTCGATCGGCGACCGCGCCACCAAGGCGTCGGTCAGCCCCAGCATGTCGATCGCGCGGAGTCCCGACCGGTACGGGACCGCTCCGACGTAGTTGAGCGCGATCGTCGCGTCGCGCGGAGCGTTCGCACCGAGCCAGTCGCCGACCGCTTTCATCCGGGCGGTGAACTCCTTGCCCGACTCGTACTCGAGGACGACGTCCGAACGCGTTTCGAGCGCGACGGTGGCGATGCCGACCGCGGCCGCCCCGAGGAAGACCGCGCGCGCGAGCCTCCCGGCTCCCCGAGTCGGCGAGAAGCGCTCGGAAGCGAGGGCGCGATCGACCGCCCATCCGGCGAGGGCCCCCGCGAGCGGCAGGACCGGAAGCCAGAAACGGTACCCGGGGAAGGCATCCCCGCCGATCCAGACGACCCAGCACGACCAGGCAACCCCGGTCACCGCGAGGTCGGCCGCGAAACCGACCCGACGCCGCTCGTCCGAGTCCGTGGTCGGGCGGACGAGGCGCACCGCGACAACGAGGGCGGCGACGGCGCACACGACGACGAGGGCAAGGTGCGAGCGCACGAACTCGTTCGCGTACCCGAGGCCCCACGCGATGCGTCCCATCCCTCCGCCGGTCTTCGCGTGGAAGGTGTTCGGGAGCAGAGCGCCGTAGTACGCGAGGCGCGCGATCAGGAGCGGGGCGGCGACGGCCGCGAAGGCGCCGAAAAGGGCCGCCGCACGCCGCACCTCCCGCCGCACGAGCGAGAGGGCGACGAGAATCGCGACGAGCATCGGTGTTTCGGGTCGGGTGCACAGCGCGGCGCCGAAGAGAAGGCCGGCGATCCACGGCGCCCTGCGCGTCCCGCCGCCCCACGCCGCGAAGGCCGCAGCCAAGAGAAGGACGAAGAGCGGGGTCTCGAGGCCATGCACCGCCCAAAGGGCGTGCGCCGGGTGGAACGCGAGGAGGAGCGGGGCGACGAGCGCGGCCGCTCCCGAGGCGAGCCGCCGCGCGAGGGCCCAGGTCGCGAACACGGCCCCGAGGCCGAACGAGGCTCCGAAGACGGTGACGGCAGCCTCCCCCGAGAACCCGAGAGCGCGCGCCGCCGCGACGCATGCGAGCCAGAGGGGGCTCGTGAACCCCTCGACCCGCTCTCCGACGTTGAAGACCGGGCCGTGGCCGGCGAGGGCGTGGTCGGCGTACCGGAAGACGATGTACGCGTCGTCGATGATGCTGTCCGAGTACCACGCCGCGGAGGCGAGGAGGACGAGCGAGCCGGCGGCGAGCGCGAGCGTCCGGAAGAACGGTGCGATCATCGAGGTCCCTCCGCGGAGAGAGGATGCGCCTCGAGCAGGCTCCGCTCGACGAGGCTCGCGAGAAGCGCGTGCCCGGCCGCGGACAGGTGGATCCGATCCGCGGTGAAGAGCGATGTGTCGGGCACGCCGTGCGGGGCGAACGACTCCGCCGTGCCCACCCACCGCGCGGCGGTCCGTTCGGCCGCCCCCCGCGCGAGGTCCGCATACCGCGCGTGGTCGGCGACCGCATCCCGAGCGCTGGGAGTGAACCCGTCGTCCACGAGGTAGCCGGGTACGTCCGTCTCGGTGAGCGCCGAGGGAAGCTCGATCGCGACCGGCACGGCTCCCGCGGAACGTGCCGCTTCGAGGAGCCGCACGAGGTGGGCTTCGAACACGAGCGGGGGAACGCGCCGCGCGCCCGATCCGACGGCGCCGGCGTCCGTCTCCGGGAGCAGGGCATGGAGCGCTTGGGTCAGTCTGAGCCGCGCGAGGGCGAGGGCGAAGCGGTTCTCCTCGAGCGTCCGGCGATCGCGATCGGCGTCGGGGAGTCCCCCGCGTGCGAGCCAGTGATCGTTCCAGCCGAACGCGACGAGGACGACGTCCGGCGCGAGCGGAAGGACCTCGTCCTCGAACTGGCGGAGCCCCTGGACCACCGTGTAGCCGGGGACCGCGAAGTTGAGAACTTCGACCGCACGACCGCGAACGGAACGGCCGAGGCGCTCGGCGAGGATCTCCGGCCACGCGGATGCGCTCCCGAAGGCGACCGAGTCCCCCAGCACCGCGATCCGCAGCAGACCGGGGGGCCGCGGGTAAAGCGGTTCGGGTCCTCGGTACCCACGTTCGTTGATCGGCACCGGGGCCTCGGCGTCGAAAACCGTGCCGGGCCGGAACCTCCAGAACAGGCGCGGGTCGGCCCGGAAGAGGCCGGTCATCTCGCGCGGATTCGGGTAACCGAAGCGGAAGACCACGGGCGCGGCGTCGTGCTCGAAACCGATCGCGCGCAGTCCCCCCTCCGCGAGCCCGAGGACGGCCAGCGCGATCGCGAGAGAGACGACGAAGGTGCGCAGGAAACTCAACGCGAGGGATCCGTCGGTCGCGAAGGATACACCGCCCTCTCCCGCTCCGTCAGCGCGCGTATCCCAGGCTCCGGAGCTGCTCCTCGAGGGCGCGGGAAATCGGGCGGGCGGTCTCCTCCGAAGCGACCCGCTCCGTCGAGCGGACACGACGGAGGACTTGCTCGACGAGTGCGCGATCGGCCGCGTCGGCTTCCGCGGCGCGGCTCCTCCGCTCGCGGGGGTCGAGCGCGAGATCGTACAGTTCGATCGCGCGCGCGGATCCGAAGCGGCGCGACCCGCTCTCGGACTGGACCGGTTCGACGATCGCTTTCCGGTTTCCCTCCCGGCGAGAGAAGCGCTCGGCGGCATAGCGCACCCCCTCCGCGAGCACGGGTTCCGGCTCGGGCTCCTCGCAGGCGAGGAGCGCGGGGGCGAGCGACCGTCCGGGGAAATTCGGGTCCGCGATCCCCGCGAGATCGAGCAGGGTGCGCGGGAGATCGAGCTGGCTCACGGGGGAATCGATCCTGCACCCGGCCGGGATCCGTCCCGGGGCCCAGACGAGGAGGGGGACGTGGAGAATCTCCTCGTAGAGGGTGTGGCCGTGCGCCGGGATGTCGTCCGCGGCGTGGTCCCAAAGGTCTTCGCCGTGGTCCGAGGTCACGACGACGATCGCTCGCTCGCCGAGAACCTCGCGGCGGAGGTCCTGGAGAAGCCCCCCGAGGATCCGATCGGCGTGCAAGACGTCCCCGTCGTAGAGATCCGCGATGTAGCGCCTCTCCTCCGGCGTGGGATCCTCGAGGACCCCCCCGACGGGTTCGCTTCGGCTCTCCGGAAGGCGTCCGCGGTCCTCGGGGTCGGCGAAGTCGTCGTGGAGGTAGGGGCCGTGCGGCTCGTAGGAGTGGATGAACAGGAAGATCGGCTCGTGGGCGTGCTCGCGAGCCCACGCCCGGGCGTTCTCCGCGAGGAGCTCGGGACCGCCGTCTCGCAATTCGTCGTGGTCGCGGAAGACCTCGAACCCTTGGTCGAAACCGTACCCCCACGAGACGTACCCGCCGCCGGTGAAGGCGGCGGTTCGGTAGCCCGCGTCCCGGAACCGCTCGGCGAGCATCCGCAGGTCGGGGCGGACCCGCTGTCCCACATGGAGGACCCGATGGTCGTAGGGAAGGAGCCCCGTGAACAGCGAGACGTGGGAGGGAAGGGTCCAGGAGGAGGCCGCGGAGGCCCGCTCGAAGACGGCTCCTTCCCCGGCGAAACGATCGAGGTGGGGGCTCGTCGGCCGCGAGTAGCCCATGAAGCCGAGCCGGTCCCCGCGCAGGGTGTCGAGGGAGACGATCACGACCGAGGCGCGTCCTTCCGCCCGCCGGCCCATCGCGATCGGCACCGCGGCGACGACGGCGAGACCCGACGCGACGGCGAGCGTCGCCAGGGCGCTTCGCGATCGCACCAAGGGGGAGGCGTGCCCCATACGACGGCGGCGCGCGTCGACGACCCAGAAGGCCGCGACCGCGAGCGCGAGAATCGCCGCGGCGCAGAGGATGGCGGCGGCCACGGAGGGCCGGTTCCAGTCGAGCCGACTCCACGCCGCCTGGCGGAACGACGAGAGCGCGTGCCACAGCCCGGCCGCCGCGAGGGTCGCTCCGGCGGCGGCGAGGAGGCGCCGCGAAAGGGACCGGCCGCGCTCGAGCGCGAGCGGCGCGAGTGCGGCGAGCGCTCCGAGCGAGGCGCCGAGCCCCAGACCGGCGGGCACGAACGACCGGAACCGGTCGAGCGCGAGAGCCGGCATCGCGCCGGCGAGGTCGTGATGGAGGCGGACGTCCCATGCCCCGAAGAGGAACGAGAGCGAGATTCCGAATCCGAGCGATTCGAGGAGGCGGCGGCCCATCACCGGCCGAATATAGCGGAACGCGTGCGATAGTACGCGACCATGGCCTCGACTCCTCGCGCGGACCGCGCCGCGACGTTCGCCCTCGCCGCGGTTCCCGGGGTGATCCTCGCCGCCGGCGCGTGGATCCTCTCGGGGCCGCCGACGCGACTCGCGTTCCGGCTGT
Source organism: uncultured Acidobacteriota bacterium (assembly GCA_964628935.1). Taxonomy (GTDB): domain Bacteria; phylum Acidobacteriota; class Polarisedimenticolia; order Polarisedimenticolales; family DASRJG01; genus CAYLHQ01. The sequence goes on along the minus strand of CAZVOE010000056.1, from coordinate 1,097 downwards.
ACGACGATGCGTACTACTACTTCGGCGTCGCTCGAAACCTCGCCGCGGGATTCGGCTCGACCTTCGACGGCATCCACGCCACCAACGGGTACCACCCGCTCTGGTGCTGGCTCCTCGTGCCGGTCCTCGCGGTGTTCGACGATCCGGACGGCGGCGTCCGCGCCGCAGCGACGCTCTGGTTTCTCCTCGCGGCGGCGTCCGCTCTCGCGGTGGGCTGGGCGATCCGGCCTCGCGCGGGACCGGTGGGGGCCGCCGTCGCCGCGGCGATCTTCGGGCTCCATCCGTTCCTCGGACTCGCCCTCGAAAGGCCCAACGGCCTCGAGACGCCTCTTTACGCCCTCACGATCGCCCTCGCGGCCGGCGCCTATGAGAGAACCGCGGCGCGCGCGTCGACCGGTTCTCTCCTCGTGCTCGGCCTCGCGGCGGGCGCGGTCGCCGCGTCGCGGCTCGACGGCGCGTTCCTCGCGGTCGCCATGGCGCTCCTCCTCGCGGCCGGCGGAGGCCGCACAGGCGGCTTGCGTCGCTTCGCGCTCGTCGGCGTCGTGTCGGCCGCCTGCGTCCTCCCGTTCCTCGCCTGGGGGTTCGCGCGGTTCGGCTCGCCGCTTCCGGTCAGCGGGCAGGTCGTCTCGATGGCGGCGGCGAAGGAGCGCGAATCGCTCGGCGGAGCCGCCTCGCCGGCGTTCTGGAAGCGACGAGCGGCGTACGCAATCCGGGACATCCCCGGCGCGATCGGCCGCGCGGCGCTCGAAGGGGTGCCGGGGACGGGCCCGTTGCGACGGGGCGCCCTGCCCGCCCTTCTCGCGGGCGCGGCCTACTGCGCCGCGGTCGGGGCCGCCCTCTCGCACCGGCGGAGCCGCGGCGGCCTCTCCGGGGACGGTGTGGCGCTCCTCGTCCTCTTTTCGCTCCTCCACTACGCGACCTACGGCCTCTGGCTCTGGACGGGCGGGGAGGAGCGGTACCGCCTCTACTACTTCCTCCCGCAGTGGATGGCGTTCGCGGCCGCGCTCGGGGTGCTCGCGGGGGAACGGCGCCGTTCGTTTCCCCGGGGGTGGGCGGTGGGGCTCCTCGTCGCGGCGCTCGCGGTCCAGACGGCGCGC
>CAZVOE010000055.1:0-19157 GCA_964628935.1 uncultured Acidobacteriota bacterium | reverse complement strand
CGATCGACCCACCGAGCGCACGGACCGCGCTCCGCACGAAGTCGGACCAGGCCTGGAGGGAGGTCCCTTCGAGCGGCGACGGTCGCCCGCCCGCGGGAAGGTGGACAGGATGCGCCCCGCCGAGCGCTACGGCGACGTCGCGCCCCTGTTCCCGGAGCGCACGGACCGCCTCCTCGACCGCCGACCAGTCGTACCTTCCGGGGGCCGGTTCGACCTCGGCCCAGGAAACCTCGATGCGCGCCGGGGTCGCGGGCCCCGCCTCGGGCGCGGGGATCGCCCGAGCGATCGCCGCGCCTGCGAGCGAGATCCCGATCCGAGGGCCTGGCCGGGAGGGTGGCTCCTCGGCGCGTCCGGAAAGCGCGAGCGCGAGGCCGAGGATCGGAACCATGCGGGAGCGCATCGGTCGAATCGGTCTCCTCCCCCCGGGCCGCGGCATTCTCCGGGACGGGATCGGCAGTGTCAAACGCAACGTGACGCGAATCGTGGGGATGGAACGGGACGAAACGGACGCCGAAGTCTTGGTCCGCACTCGAGATTCCCGTTTCTCGGAGGCCGGAGCGTTTCGCTCGCGACTTCGCGGTGTGGGCGTCGCGATGGAACCTTCGGACCCGCCGCATTTTCGTGGGGCTGTGGTCCCGGAATCGTCCCCACGATCCGCGCCACGTCGCTCCGCTTGACGTCGAGGCGGACCGGCACGTAAGGTCGCGCCGTGGCGCCTCCTCCGCTCATCACGCTCCTGACCGACTTCGGCGAAGAGGCGACGTGGGTCGCCCAGATGAAGGGAACGATGCTCGGCATCGCCCCGGAAGCGCGGATCGTCGACCTGACCCACGAGGTCCCGCGCCACGACGTGGCGGCGGGCGGCTATCTCCTCGAAACCGCCGTCGACGCCTTCCCTCGGGACACGATCCACGTGGCGGTCGTCGACCCGGGGGTCGGAACGGCGAGGCGACCGGTCGTCGTGCGCACGGAGCGGTTCGTCCTGGTGGGCCCCGACAACGGCATCTTCTCAAGGGTGCTCGAGCGGCATCCGACGCGCAGCGCGTATGCCCTCGAGGCGGCCCACTACCGGGCCGCCGGGTCGAGCGCCACATTCGAAGGGCGGGATGTCTTCGCCCCGGCTGCCGCCTGGCTCGCGCGAGGGACCGACCCGTCCCGGTTCGGTCCCGAGATCGCGGACCTCGTCCCCCTGCCGCGCGCGAGCGTTCCCGCGGGTCCGCCCGCTCCCTTCCGGACCCGAATTCTCTTCGTCGACCGTTTTGGAAGCGCGGTGCTCGACCTCCCCGCCGACCGGCTGGCCGCGTGGATCGACGGGGGGACCGGCCTTCCCCGGCTCTCGGCCGCGCTCGCGTCGGGGACGGCCGTCTCCGACGTTCGGAGGACGTTCGGCGATGGCCCCTTCGGGGCGCCGTTTCTCGTCGTCAATTCCGCCGGTTACGTGGAGATCGCGATGCGCGAGGATTCGGCCGCGCGGCGTCTCGCGCTCGCGCCCGGTCAGGAGGTCCAGATCTCCCCTCGACCCTGACCCGCGTCTCGCGCCGGCGCGTGCTATAACCCCCCGACCATGCCTCCCGAGATCTGGATCGCCGCGCCCGTCCGCACTCCGATCGGCAGGTACGGAGGCGCTCTCGCCTCGGTCCCCGCGGTCGACCTCGGAGCGCACGTCGCACGCGCTTCAATCGAGCGCGCGGGGATCGGACCGGCGTCGGTCGACCAGGCGATTCTCGGCCACGCCCGGCAAGCCGGATGCGGGCCGAACCCCGGACGCCAGGTCGCCGTGCTCGCCGGCATTCCCGTCGAGCGGCCGGCGATGACCCTGAACCAGGCATGCCTTTCGGGGATGCAGGCGATCCTCGCGGCCGCACGCGCGATCCGCTGCGGCGAGGCGGAGGTCGTCTTGGCGGGGGGTATGGAGTCGATGAGCCGCGTCCCGTACTTCCTCCCGGACGTCCGTTGGGGGTACCGGATGGGGCACCGCGAAGTGACGGACGCGATGTCGCAAGACGGTTTCCTCGATCCGCTGTCGGGGAAGATCATGGGGGAGACGGCGGAAACGCTCGCGGACCGGTACGGGATCCCGCGCGAAGAACAGGACGCTTACGCCGCGCTCTCCCAGAATCGCTGCGAGGACGCGCGGCGCGCCGGGCGCTTCCGAGACGAAGTCGTTCCCGTTCCCGTCCGCGACGGTAAGCGCGAGACCCTCGTCGAGCACGACGAGCATCCCCGCGACGGCGTCACGGTCGAGGCCTTGGGAAGGCTCCCACCGGTGTTCCGCGTGCCGGGCGGCACCGTGACCGCGGGCAACAGCAGCGGGATCACCGACGGGGCCGCCGCGATGCTGGTGATGCGCGCCGAGGCCGCCCGCAGGTTGGGGGTGCGCCCCGCCGCGCGGATCGCCGGCTGGCGCGTCGAGGGGGTCGATCCCGCGATCATGGGGATCGGGCCGGTCCCCGCAGTCCGAGGGCTCCTCGCCGACACGGGAGAATCGCTCGACGCCTTCGACCTCGTCGAGCTGAACGAAGCGTTCGCGGCGCAGGTCCTCGCCGTCGATCGGGAGCTGCGTTTCGACCGCGCACGGACGAACGTCAACGGGGGAGCGATCGCGCTGGGGCATCCGATCGGGTGCTCCGGGGCGCGGATCGTGGTCACGCTCCTCCACGAGATGGCGCGCCGCAAGGCGCGGAAGGGGCTCGCCACGCTCTGCGTGTCCGGCGGGATGGGCGGGGCGCTCATGCTCGAACGGGTGGACTAGGAGGCGGCCGTGGGACTCGGATCGCAGTTCGAGGCGCTCGATTACGTCGATTTCGATTCTCTCCTCGAAGAAGAGGAGCGGATGATTCGGGACACGATCCGCGAGTTCGTCACCGCGGAGGTGATCCCGATCATCGAGCGTCACTTCCAGGAAGCGACCTTCCCGAACGAACTGATCCCGAAGCTCGCGGAGCTCGGGGTGCTCGGGGCCAACCTCGAGGGGTACGGGTGCGCCGGTCTCGGTCAGGTCGCATACGGGCTCATCATGCAGGAGCTCGAGCGGGGGGACTCGGGGCTGCGATCCTTCGCGTCGGTGCAGGGCGGTCTCGTCATGTACCCGATCCGCACGTACGGGAGCGAGGCGCAACGTCGGAAGTGGCTTCCCCGCCTCGCCGCCGGCGAGGCGATCGGATGCTTCGGCCTGACCGAGCCCGACCACGGTTCGGACCCCGGAGGGATGACGACTCGAGCCGTCCGCAGGGGAGATCGATGGATCCTGAACGGGGCGAAGGCGTGGATCACGAACGGTTCCGTCGCCGACGTCGCCGTCGTCTGGGCGAAGACCGACGACGGGATCCGCGGCTTCCTCGTGGAGCGTGGCACCCCCGGCTTCTCGACCAAGGACCACGTCGGGAAGTTCGCCCTCCGCGCCTCGGTCACTTCCGAACTGATCCTCGAGGACGTCGAGCTGCCGCTCGACGCGATGCTCCCGGAAGCGCAGGGCCTGAAGGCTCCGCTCAGCTGTCTCACCCAGGCGCGTTACGGGATCGCCTGGGGAGTGATCGGGATCGGGCTCTGCGTCTTCGACGAGGCACTCCAATACGCGAAGGCGCGGGTCCAGTTCGGAAAGCCGATCGCGCAGTTCCAGCTCGTCCAGCGGAAACTGACCTGGATGGCGACGGAGATCACGAAGAGCCAGCTCCTCAATCTGCAAATCGGCCGGCTCAAGGACCGAGGCGCGGCGGCTCCCTGGCAGATCTCGATGGCGAAGATGAACGGCTGCCGGGTCGCCCGGGAGTGCACCCATCTCGCCCGGGAGATCCTCGGAGCGAACGGGACCGCGCACGAGTACCAAGTGGGACGTCACTTCTGCAACATCGAGGCGGTCTTCACCTATGAGGGGACCGACGACATTCACACGCTGATCGTCGGCCAGCGTCTGACCGGTCTCGGCGCGTTCGAGTGACGGGAGGCCCGTGTCACTCGTCGGCGCGCACGGAAACGATCGCCCGCCGCTGGACCAGCACGACGCCCCGTTCGTTCCAGACCGGAACGAAACGCGGTGCGGCGTTGAGATAGTCGAGGACGCGCGCCCGTTCCGGGGGCATCTCGACGCGCAGGCGCCCGAGGACCGCGGTCCCGCCCATCAGCGAAAGACGCGCCGCGACGACGCGGACTCCGACCGGGTCGCGCGGATCGGGCGGATCGAGCAGCTCCGCGGTCACGATCCCCGCCTTTTGGAGGAGAAACCGGTCGTCTCCCACCGCGAGGGGAACGAAGTCCTCTTCGGGGTCGTTCAGGCGGGCGAGGACCCTTTCGTAATCGTCCCCGCCTCCCGCCGCGGCGTAAAGCCCGCCCTCGAGACTTCGACCGTCGTCGAGGAGGAGGCGAACGAGAACGGTCCGCCGGGGGATGCGGTAAACGTCCATGGGTCGGCGGATCGTAGCACGGCCTTGCCGGGGGGCGTCGACGGCCTACATTCTGTCGTCGGGGAGGGCCATGCCGCTCCACGGGAACTTCGCCTGCATGCCGTTGCCCGACGTGCTCCAGTGGCTCGGCAATGCCTCGAAAACCGGCGAGCTCCGGGTGCAGCGGAAGCAGGTCTCCAAGCAGATCCTGGTCGAGCGGGGTCGGATCGTCGCCTGCGGATCGGACGAGCCGGCCGAGCGGATCGGGCATTTCCTCCTCTCCCGCGGGCGGATCACCGAGGACCACTTGCGTCGGGCCCTGGCGCTCCAGGAGAAACACCCGCGCCACCTCGGCGCCCTGCTCCTCGAGATGGGGGCGATCTCCGAGGAGGAGCTCGTCCGCGCGCTCGAGCAGAAGGCGGAGGAGACGATCTTCAGCCTCTTCGAGTGGGACGACGCCGAATTCTCGTTCACGGACGGGATCGAGAACCGCAACGGATTCTACCCGGTCGACCTTCGGGTCGAGGACGTCCTCCTCCGCGGCGCGCAACGGTGGGACGAGGTCCGCCGGATCCGGGAGGTCTTCCACGACCCCGGGATCGTCCTCGCGCGCACCGCGCGCCGCCCGCCCCAGGAGATCTACCGGAACCGCTTGGCGCGCCGGGTGCTCGATTCGATCAACGGCGAGCGGACCGTCGCGGAGATCCTCCTCCACGCCCATGCGTCGGAGTTCGTCGTCACGAAGTTCCTCTACGAACTGCACCGTGGCGGGATGGTGACGATCCGGGGCGTGAAGAGCGTGGATCCCCCGCCCGCGGCGTCCTCCGGAGCCGGCTCCGCGGAGGCCGCCCCGAAGCCACGGCGTTCCGGACGGGCCGCCCCCCCCGCCCTCGAGGGCTCGGGCCTCGAGCAGGACCTCGCCGAAGCCCGCCGCCGGATGGACCGGGGGGAATTCGACACGGCGCTCGACCTTCTCGAGAGTCGCTTCCGGGCCGAGCCGGGGAGCGATGCGTTGCGGCGGCTTCTCGCCGAGGCCGAGCTGGCGTTCGTGGAGAAGGCCTACCGACACTACCTCCCGGCGGAAAAGCTCCTGGCCCTCGGAAAGCCGGTCGAAACCCTCGCCGGGGAGTCGCTGTCCCCCGCCGAGTACTTCCTCTTGTCCCGGATCGACGGAACCTGGGACGTGAAGTCGGTCGTACAGATCACGCCGCTCCGGGAGGTGGAGGCTCTGCGCACCTTGAAGCGGATGCGCGAGCGGGGCCTCGTCATCCTGCGGGACCCGGCCTGACGGCTAACGCGCCGCGGTGGACTCGAGAAACACGACCGCCATCGCGACTGGCCCGTCGTGGCTGATGCTGACGTGGGACCGATCGACCCCGAGCGCCCGCGCCCGCTCCGCAGCGGCTCCGCGCAGGGCGATCCGGGGCGGGCCGGGAAAGCCCCCGAGGACCTCGACGTCGGGGAAAGCCACCCCCGACGACCACCCCGAGCCGAGCGCCTTGAGGCAGGCCTCTTTCGCGGCGAACCGGCCGGCGAGCGCGCTCTCCCGGTCGGCGCGGCCGGCGCAGGAGGCGAGCTCGTCCGCGGTGAAAACCCGCGCCTCGAATCGCCCTTCGTGCCTTTCGAGCGCCGACCGGAAGCGAGCCAATTCGACGACGTCGACTCCGATCCCGACGATCACGACGACCTCCGCGGACCCGAACCCCGGTGGTATACTACGTCCCTCGCGCGGCCCGGTCACCGGCCCGTCCTTCCCCGATTCTCGGGGACTTCTTGGGGCTCGGCCCCTCCCGTCAGGAGATCTTCCGCCGATGGACCCGGTCGAATCCAGCGCCCTCCCGGATCCGGGAAAGACCCCGCGGGACGAGGAGCGGGTGCTCGAGCGCCTTGGGGCGGCGGGACTCGAGCGGGTTCTCGCGGACGTCTTCGACCATGCGCGCCTGGTCAAGGTCGCCAACGCCTGCAAGCTGAGCTACCCCGGGATGCGGATGCAATCCCAAAAACGGGAAAAAATCCTGCGGGATCTCGCTGCGAAGGCGTTCGTCGACGATGCGGCCCGCGCGAAGGTCCTGAGGGCGGTTCGTAAGGAAGTCGCGGCCGCGGCGAAGGACTGGGCCGCCCTCCGGCCGGAGGAACGGCTCCGTCGGCTTCGCGGCGAAGGCCGGCCGGGCCGCGGGGCCGGCCCTCTCGGGCAGGTCCTCTTCCTCGCTGCCGACGCCCCGCACGAAGCGGAAACCGAGCGAGGACTGCGCGAGGCGATCGAGGGCATCACGCCCGGCTCCGCCGTTCCTTCGACCCCGGAGGACGGGGGGGACCCGAACGGTCGGGAGGCGGCTCGCCTGCGGAAGAAGGCGGCGGAACTGCAGAAGAAGGTGCGGCACCTCGAGGGACAGCTCGAAAAATATCGAGAGTCCGAGAAAGTCCTGAAGCGGGACCTGATCCAGCGCAAGGGGGAGCTCGCTGAGGCGCGGATGCTCTCCGAGCGTCTTCGCCGGGATCTGCAGGAGGCGAGAGGCTCGGCGCCTCCCGCCGCCGCCGGCGCGGAGGCCGGCGCCGAGGCGTTGCTCGGTCTCGACCGAACCCTCAAGCGTCTCGTCTCCGATCACAAGCGTCTTTCCCACCGGATCGAGAAGCTCGCCGAGGCGCCTGCGCCGACGATCGCGCTGCCCGACTCCGCGCTCGATCCCCTCATCGAGGCGATCGGGACCCTCGAGCGCGAGTTCGCCGCCTTCCGCCGCGAGCGGAAACGCGACCTCGCCGAGCAGGTGCGGCGGCTCGAGGAGATTCAGGCCGCGGCCGTCGCGGCCCGATCCGCAGCGGAAGAGGGGAGCCGTCCGGCGAAGGCACCGGCGCGGCGGAAGGGAGAGCCCGAGAGGGTCGGGGTTTTCATCGACGTTCAAAACGTCTGGTACGGAGCGCGGCAGCTCAAGGGGAAGCTCGACTTCGACGCGCTCCTGCAGGCGGCGGTCCTCGACCGGAGACTGATCCAGGCGACCGCCTACGTCGTCGAGTCCAAGGAGATCGACCAGTCGGGCTTCATCGCGCGCCTCGACCAGCGGGGCATCGACGTGAAGCGGAAGACGCTCAAGGTGCGCTCCGACGGTTCGACGAAAGGGGACTGGGACATGGAGATGGCCTTCGACATCATCGACGCCGCCCCGCGCCTGCACGTCGTCGTTCTCGTGACCGGCGACGGCGACTTCACCTCGCTCGTCCGTCGAGTCAAGGCGATCGGCCCCCGCGTCGAGGTGATCTCTTTCCCGAGGAACACCGCGAAATCGCTCATCGAGGCGGCGGACAAGTTCCACCCGCTCGACCGGCGCTACATGATCCGCGACCCGGAACCCGCGCCATCCCACCCCACCGACGAGCCCCCCGTCCCGTCGCCCGGCTCCCCCTGAGGGTCGGTGCAGGAGCGGAAAGCGATCGCCCCATCGGGCCCGACGCGAAGGACCCGCCGAGACGACTTCCAGTCCGGCAGTACGAAAATCGAGCCGGGAGGGTCCCCGGGCTCGATGCGGTGCTCCTCGTGAAAGTGCCCGAGGACGACCGCATCGCAGCCGGACCGGAGTGCGGCCGCGCCGTACGCGCGGACCCGCTCTTCGGGAAACGATCGCTTCATGCGGAGGTTCGTCTTTCGCATCCGTCGTTCGAGGCGGTCCGCGAGGCGGAGCCGGCTCCGCGACGGGAACAGTCCGACGAGGGCCCAGAAGGGTCGCGAGCGCGAGATTCGGCGCCACGCGCGGTACTGCCGATCGGCGGCGTTGACCAGGTCTCCGTGCGCGACGTGCAGCCGGCGGCCCGCCCACTCGAGTTCCAGCGCGCTTGACGCGATCCGGTGGAACACGTCGGCCGCCCTCCCGCTCGCGATCCGATAGTCGCGGTTTCCCTCGACGTAGGTGAGGGCGACGCCGCGATCGCGCGCCCGAGCGAGACGGTCGAGGACCGCGGTCTGGTGCGGACGCTCGAGCCCGCGCGCGCCGATCCAGAGATTGAAGAGGTCTCCGAGGAAGACGAGGTGTCCCGCGCGCGCGGCGAGGGTGTCGAGACAGGCGAGGAAGGAGGGCAAGGCGTCGTCGCCGCAGTCGAGATGGACGTCCCCGATGAACGCGAGTTCCTCGCGCCGGCCGTTCACTCCACTCCCTCCGCGCCGCCCTCTCCCAGGAAGGACCGCCGGAACCGGGCGAACCGGCCCGCAGCGATCGCCTCGCGGATCCGCGCCATCAGGCCGAGATAGTAGGCGAGATTGTGAATCGTGAGGAGACGCGGCGCGAGAATCTCCTTCGCGAGGAAGAGGTGACGCAGGTAGGCCTTCGAGTAGTTCCGGCAGGTCTCGCAGCCGCAACCCGGGTCGAGCGGGTCGCCGTCCCTCCGGTACTCCTCTCTCTTGATATTGACTTTCCCGCGGGAGGTGAAGAGAGTCCCGTTCCTCGCGTTGCGCGTCGGCATCACGCAGTCGAAGAGATCGACCCCCGCGGCGACCGCCTCGACGAGGTCCTCCGGGCGACCCACCCCCATGAGGTACCGCGGTCGGTCGTCCGGAAGGCGTGCCGCGGTTCCGCGGCACACGCGCGCGATCTCTTCGGGCGCCTCGCCCACACTGACGCCCCCGATCGCGTACCCCGGGAATTCGAGCGAGAGCAACTCGCGGACGCTCCGCTCCCGCAGGTCCTCGTACGGTCCTCCCTGGACGATCCCCCACAGCGCGCCCGGTCCCCGGTAGGCCTCCCGGCAGCGCCGCGCCCAGCGCGTGGTCCGGACGACCGCCGCCTCCACCGCCTCTCGCGGCGAAGGAAGGGGCGGGCACTCGTCGAGCGCCATGGCGACGTCCGAACCGAGGGCCGCCTGAATCTCCATGCTCCCTTCCGGGGTGAGACGCATCGTCGAGCCGTCGAGGTGCGATCGAAAGGTCACGCCGTCGTCGTCGATCCGACGCAGCCCCTCGAGCGAGAAGACCTGGAACCCGCCGGAGTCGGTCAGGATCGGGCCGTCCCAGTGCATGAACCGGTGGAGCCCCCCGAGGTCCCGGATCAACTCGGCGCCCGGTCGGACGAACAAGTGGTAGGTATTCGCGAGGACGATTTCGGCGCCGCACGAGCGCAGGTCCTCGGCGGTGACCGCCTTGACGCTTCCCTGCGTCCCGACCGGCATGAACGCGGGAGTGCGTACCTCGCCATGGGCGGTCGTGAGGACGCCGGTTCGCGCTGCGCCGTCCCGCGCCACGACCCGGAAGGCGTGGCCGGAGCTCACGGGTCGCACACCAGCATGGCGTCGCCGTACGAGTAGAAACGATACCCTTCCCGGATCGCTTCCCGGTAGGCGGCGAGAACCGCATCGCGCCCCGCGAACGCGAAGACGAGCGCGAGCAGGCTCGAGCGCGGTAGGTGGAAATTCGTGATCAACGCGTCGACCGCGCGGAAGCGGTGGCCCGGACGGATGAACAGATCGGTTCGCCCGGGACCGGGCTCGATCGATCCGTCCTCCCGGCAGGCGCTCTCGAGGGCGCGCACCGTCGTCGTTCCCACCGCGACGACCCTCCCGCCCCCGCGCCGCTCCCGCACGACCGTCCGCGCGGTCTCCTCGGGAATCGAGTACGACTCCGCGTGGAGGCGACCGTCGCGGAGCGTGTCCCCGCGGACGGGAAGGAACGTCCCGACGCCGACGTGAAGCGTGACCGCGGCCCGCGCGACTCCCCTACGTTCGAGCGCCGCGAGGAGGCGCGGGGTGAAGTGGAGCCCGGCGGTGGGGGCCGCCGCCGATCCGGTCTCGCGGGCGTAGACGGTCTGGTAACGCTCGCGGTCGATCCTCGCGCGCGGATCGTCGGGCTCGCGCGCGATGTAGGGCGGAAGGGGGATCTCGCCACACGCTTCGACGACGTCGAGGGGGTCCGCGCCGGTCGCCGTCTCGAGTCGGACGATCCAGGTCTCCCCCGAGCGTCGTTGCACGCGCGCGGAGAGCCCTCCCCCGAACCGGAGCCGCGAACCCGGTGCGGGAGGACGGGAGACGTCGAGCAGGCACCGCCAGAGGCCGGGAGACTCGTCCGGCTCGAGGAGGAGCATCGCGACCTTTCCCCCCGTGTCCTTCGTCCCGCGCAGCCGCGCCGGACGCACCCTGGTGTCGTTGAGGACGATCACGTCCCCGGGACGCAGCGCCTCGGGGAGATCGCGAAAGCGGCGGTGCCGGATCGAGCCGGACCGTCGCCCGAGGACGAGGAGTCGAGAGGCGTCTCTCTCTGCGAGAGGAACCTGGGCGATCCGATCGGGGGGGAGTTCGTAGTCGAGATCGTCGAGGTTCAACGGCGCACCAGCCCGCGGAGCACCGCGAGGTTCTCGCGGTCCTCCGCCAACGTCGTCTCGTCCTTCGGCGTTTCGAGCACCATTGGAATGCTGGAGAAGCGGCGATCGTTCAGGATCCGGCCGAACGCCTCGAGGCCGACGGTTCCCTTTCCGATGTGTTCGTGACGGTCCTTTCGGGAGCCGAGGTCCGCCTTCGAGTCGTTGAGGTGGATCGCCCGGAGCCTTCCGAGACCGACCGCGCGGTCGAGCGCGGCGAACGTGCTCCGGTAGCCCGACTCCGTCCGGAACTCGTACCCCGCGGCGAGCGCGTGGCAGGTGTCGAAGCAGACCCCGATCCTCTCGGCGGAGCGCGCGCGGGCGATGATCGCCCCCAATTCTTCGAAGGTTCGCCCGAGCGTCGCCCCCTGTCCCGCAGTGACCTCGAGGAGAACGGTGACCCCCTCGCGCCGCCTCGCGGCCCTTCCGTCCCGAAGGAGCACCCGGTCGAGCGCCTTCGCCACGCGCGAGAGGCCGAACTCGACCCCCGCCTCCCGCGGCGAACCCGGATGGAGCACGAGGGACGGGATGGCGAGCGCCGCCGAACGCTCGACCTCGACCGCGAGGGCCTCGACCGAGCGCTCCCAGAGCGAATCGTCCGGCGTCGCGAGGTTGATCAGATACGAGGCGTGCGCGATCACGTGTCGATCGATCCCCGCCTCACGAGCCGCGCGGCGAAACGCTTCGACTTCCCCTTCGTCGAACGGGCGCGCGGCCCACTGGTTCGACGACTTCACGAAGACCTGGAGCGCCGTCGCACCGACCGAACGCGCGCGCTCGACCGCGCGCGGCATCCCGCCCGCGATCGACATGTGAGCGCCGAGTCTCGGACCGCGCGTCGCCAAGGGTTCCCCTCAGCCTCCGAGTGCGGCCGCCCAAAGGCGCGGCCTCGCGCCGGACGCGGGGGCGGGGAGGAGGCCGAGGATCCCGAGCCGGCTGAGAGCGAAGTCGTATCGGACCGGGTCGTCGGGATCGATCCTCCGCAGACACGCCGTCGCCTCGAGGACCATCGGCCAACCCGGGCTCTTCCGGCGGGTCCAGCCGAGCGCGACCACCACTCTCTCCAGATGGACGTCGAGCGGAAGCAGGAGCCTCGAAGGGGAGACGCTCCGCCACAATCCGAGGTCGACGCCGTCGTCCGGACGCACCATCCAGCGCAGGAACAGGCAGTGGCGCTTGCACGCCGACCCCCGCGACGGCGCGGGCAGAAGCCACCTCGCTCCCCGTTCGGCGTCGGCGCCGAGTCCGGATCCGGGAAGGGCGAAGAGCCGTTCGACGAAGGCGTCCATCGCCGCCGCGAGCGTCGGGGCGGCGGGAGCCGGGTCGAGGTCGACGAAGAACCGCTCGAGACTTCCCGACCTCTCCCGCGCCATCCGGACACGCCACAGGAGGTCGACGATCGCCGCGCCGGTCGTGAAACGGTGCACGAACCGCTCGAAGCGGGCCGCAGCGCGCCTCCGATCGAGCCGATCGACGAAACGGGACGGGCTCTCCCCCATCGCAGCGACGGCGGAGCGGATGCTTCGCCGGATCGAGGCGACCCTCCCGTACGCGAGACCCGCCGCGAGCAGTCCCACGATCTCCCGGTCGCCCGGCTCGTCCCACTCCCGAACGACGCCGAGAGGATCGGTGTCCAGGAAGTCCGGCGTGTACGTTCGGGCGAGCCCGTCGAGGAGGATTCGGGTCCGATCGAGGGACAGTCTCAACCGACGCCCGGGATGGGGGGCCTTTCGCTCGCGCGGTCTCGACACGCGCCGATGATACCAGCGCGTCGTCCGGACACCTCCGTCAGAGGAGGAGGGCGAAGAGCGCCCCCGCCGCGAGGACGGCCGCCGCGGCGACGACGGCCACGAGGAGGAGGGGCCACCTCCGCCCGGAAGCGGCCTCGGGACGATCGGTGGCTCCGCGCGCGATTCTCCGCCGGACGGGCGGAGCGGAGGTCGGTGTCCACACCGCCGCCGCGGCCAAGCGCCGGAAGACCTCTCGGTTGACCTTCCCCGCCGCAACCGTCGTCCGGCCGTAGAGCGCCTGCTCGAGCCTTCGAATCCGATCGGACGCCGGCGGGTGCGCGATCGCGTACGACGCGAGACACGGATCGCCGGCGCGGACGAGCGAGTCGATCTTCGCGAGAAGGCGGATCGCGGATGCGGGGTCGTACCCGAGCGCCTCCATCGTCTCGACCGCTCGTGCGTCGGCGTCGCGCTCGCGCCTGCGGCCGTATCCGAGGAGGATGAGGTCGGAGGCGGCGTCGGTCCAGCCTCTGCCGTCCTCGCGCTCCCCTCGCTTCGCGGTGGCCCGGAACCCCATCCTGCCGAGGAGGACCGCGGCGTCCCCCGAAGCGGCGTGGGCGACCTCGTGCGCGAGCAGGAATACGAGCTGCGCTTCGTCCTCGGCGACCCCGAGCGTCCCGCGGCTCAAGAGGATCGTCCCGGCGGGGAGCGCGAGAGTCTCGACGGCATCGTCGTCGAGAAAGCCGACGCGGCAATTCGGGACGCCTCCCATCCGCTCCGCGATCTCCCGCGCGAGCCTTCCGACGTAGGCGGACAGCCCTCCGCCGTCCGCGAACCGGAATCGGCCCGAGAGCGATGCGAGGATCTCGGCTTCCGTGGCGGCCGACTCGGCCTCCGTGGGAAGGTCGGGGACACTCTCGCCGCGATCGCACGCCCCGCAACGCCGGTCGTGGTGCGCGAGCAACTCGGACGCGAGGAAGGGAAGCCCGCAGCGTGCGCAGGTGAAGAGGAACCGGGCTCCGGCGCGGGTCAGCGCGCGTCGTGTCCCGCAGCGCCGGCATCGCGCGAGCGGGGCCCGTTCGAGGCACGAGGGACCGTTCTCGACCGCGGAGACGGAGGCGTCTCCGCACCGGGCACAGCCGCCGATTCCCGGATCGCGCGAGGTGGTTTCCCCCGTCGAACGGCTCAGGCTCTCCGCAACCCCCACGCCCGGCTCCACAGCGCCGCCGCGAGACCTCCCATGGTCCCTCCGACCGCCCAGCTCAGCCACGAAGCATCGAACAAGCCGGGGGAGAACGCCAGCCCCGCGATCGCCCCGACGCCGACGCCGAGGAGGACGTTTCGCGCCGTTGGGTCGTCGGCGACCTCGGTGTTCCGGGCTCGGCCCGCGATCTCCTCGAGGCGATGCTCCCCCTCCGATTCCGGCGCGATTTCCCGCTCTTCCCCCTCGAAGGGCGATGGAGCCGGATCGTCCCACGGTTTGACGCTCGCGACCGGCGTGTCGAGGCGGGCCCGGCTCGTCCAAGCCCCGGTCGATCGCGCCTCCGAGACGACCGGAACGCCCGACAACGCGAGAGCCGGCGAGGAATCGGGCGCGGCGCGGATCGCCGAACGGGTCGCACGGGACACCGTCTGCAGGAGGTAGGTCCTGGTCTGCGGAAGGGCGATCTCGGCGTGACAGGTGCCGCAGCGCGCGACGCGCCGCGTCGACGGTTGGTGGCGGTAGAGCGTTCGGCACTTGGGACAGCTGACGATCACGGTCGCCTCCCTCAAGGCACCGAGAACGTAGGTTCCGCTCCGGGCACGGTCAAGAAAACGCCGACTCCCCGCCGGAGCGTGACGGGTCGATCGGGGTAACCCTCGACGCGTGCTATAGTTCCGGCTTTCCGCCAGGGAGAGATCGATGAAGGTTTACGACACCCCCGAGATCCGAAACGTCGCGCTGATCGGCCACGGGGACGTCGGGAAGACGTCGCTCGCTTCGGCCCTTCTCTTCGTCGCGGGAGCGGTGACGCGGCTCGGGAAGGTCGAGGACGGCACCACCGTGACCGACTTCGACGACGAAGAGATCGAACGGAAGATCTCGCTCCAGACGGCGATCGCGCACCTGGAGTGGCGGGGGACCAAGATCAACCTGATCGACACGCCTGGCTACGCCGCCTTCGTCGCGGACGCGAAGGCGGGGCTCGCCGTCGCCGACGCCGCGTTCCTGCTGGTGGAGGCGGTGGCGGGCGTGCAGGTGCTGACCGAGCGCGTCTTCAAGTACTGCCAGGAGTACCGGGTCCCGCGGGTCTTCGTCCTCAACAAGCTCGACCGGGAACGGGCTTCCTTCGACCGGACGATGGAGAGCATCGCCGAACGGTTCGACCGCCGGGCGGTGCCGATCCAGATCCCGCTCGGCGAGGAGCAGGCGTTCGACGGGGTCGTGGACCTCGTGACGCTCAAGGCCCACCGCTACGCGACCGACGGGTCGGGGACGAGGACCGAGGAGTCGATCCCCGCGGCGATCCTCGACCGCGCGCGGGAGTACCGCGCGAAGCTCGTCGAGATGATCGCCGAAAGCGACGATGCCTTGATGGAGGAGTATTTCGAGAAGGGGGATCTCCCCCAGGAGAAGATGGTCGCCGGTCTTCACGGGGCCTTCCTCGAGCGTAAGGTCTTCCCGGTCATGCTGGCGTCGGCGGCTCGCGCGGTGGGGGCGCGGGAGCTTCTCGATGCCGCCGTCGATCTCGTGCCCTCCCCCGCCGAAATGCCCCCGCGGCAGGGGATCGACCCGGCGAGCGGGAAGGAGATCGCGCGGGTCGCCGACCCCGCCGCTCCCGCGTCGGTGTTCGTGTTCAAGACCGTCGCCGATCCGTACGCCGGGCGGGTCTCCCTCTTCCGCGTGGTCTCCGGCACCCTCAGGGGGGACACCCCCGTGCAGAACGTCAGTCAGGGGGTCGCCGAGCGCCTGGGAACGGTGAACCTCCTGCAGGGGAAGCAACTCGTTCCGATCGGCGAGATCCGAGCGGGAGACCTCGGAGCGGTGGCGAAGCTCAAAGAGACGAAGACGTCGGACACCCTCGCCGACCCCTCGAACCCGATCCGCTTCCCCGCGATCGCCTTCCCGGCCCCCGCGATCTCCTTCGCGATCGAGCCGAAGAGCAAGGGGGACGAGGACAAGATCTCGACTGCGCTCCACCGCCTCACCGAGGAGGATCCGGTGCTGCGGGTCGGCCGGGACGAGCGGACCAAGGAGCTCCTCGTGTCGGGAAACGGTCAGGTCCACGTCGAAGTCGCGATCGCGAAGATGAAGAAGAAGTTCGGGGTCGAGGCGATCCTCAAACAGCCGAAGGTCCCCTACCTCGAAACGATCCGCAAGAAGGTCGGCCCCGTGCAGGGCCGGCACAAGAAGCAGACCGGCGGCCGCGGGCAATTCGGGGACTGCTGGATCGAGATCGAGCCGCTCCAGCGGGGCGCCGGTTTCGAGTTCGTCGACAAGATTTTCGGCGGCGCGATCCCTCAAAACTTCCGCCCGGCGGTCGAAAAGGGAATCGTCGAGGCCGCGCAGCGCGGATGGCTCGCGGGGTATCCGGTCGTCGACTTCCGCGTGACACTGACCGACGGCTCCTACCACTCGGTCGACTCCTCGGAAATGGCGTTCAAGATCGCGGGCTCGCTCGCGTTCAAGGCGGCGATGGAGCAAGCCCGCGCGACGATCCTCGAGCCGATCTACAGCGTCGAGATCACCGCCCCCGAGGAGTGCATGGGCGACATCATGGGGGACCTCTCGTCCCGCCGTGGAAAGCCGCAGGGGATGGAGACGCAGGGGCACTACCAGGTGATCAAGGCGCAGGTGCCCCTCGCGGAAATGCTGACGTACGCATCCACGCTCAAGTCGATCACCTCCGACCGCGGCACGTATCACATGGAGTTCGACCACTACGACGAGGTGCCGGCCCAGATTCAGGAGAAGATCATCGCCGAGGCGGCCCGACACAAGCAGGAAGAAGCCGAGAAGTGAGCGGCCCGTGACCCGCGATTTCGTTTACATCCGGGAGCTCGCGAACCACGTCGGCGAGACGGTCACCCTGAAGGGTTGGCTCGTCCAGAAGCGCTCGTCGGGGAAGATCAAGTTCCTCGTCCTGCGCGACGGGACCGGCTTCCTCCAGTGCGTGGCTTTCAAGAACGACGTTCCCGCGGAGTTGTTCGAGCTCTGCGACCGACCGCCGCTCGAATCGTCGGTCGAGATCCGCGGGAGCGTGAGGAAGGACGAGCGCGCCCCCGGCGGGTACGAGCTAGGGCTCGAGGCGATGAAGGTTCTCCACGAAGCGGCCGAGTTCCCGATCCAGCCGAAGGAGCACGGGCCCGAGTTCCTCTTCGATCACCGGCACCTGTACCTGCGGGCGCGCACGCCGCTCGCCGTGCTTCGGGTGCGGAGCGAGGTCGTGCAGGCCTGCCGCGACTTCTTCTACGAGCGCGGCTTCGTCCTGATCGACTCCCCCATCCTCACCCCCGCGGCGTGCGAGGGGACGACCACGCTTTTCGGGACCGAGTACTTCGACCTCGGCCAGGCGTTCCTGTCGCAATCCGGGCAGCTCTACCTCGAACCGGCCTGCATGGCCTTCGGGAGGGTCTACTGCTTCGGCCCGACCTTCCGGGCCGAGAAGAGCAAGACCCGCCGCCACCTCACCGAGTTCTGGATGATCGAGCCCGAGGTCGCGTTTCTCGAACTCCCCGGCCTCCTCGAGCTCGCGGAGGAATTCGTCTCCTACGTCGTCGGCCGCGCCCTCGACCGGTGCGCCGAAGATCTCAAGTTCCTCGAACGGGACGTGACGAAGCTCGAGTCGGTCGTTCCCCCGTTTCCGCGACTCACGTACGACCGGGCCGCCGAGATCCTCCTGACCCCCGAATCGCAGGCGGCGATGCGAGAGGCGGGGGCTCCGGCGTTCACCCGCGGGAGCGACTTCGGCGGGTTCGACGAGACCCTCCTCACGAAGCGCTTCGACCGCCCCGTGATGGTGACGCACTGGCCCGCGGACATCAAGGCGTTCTACATGCAGCCCGATGCCGAGGACCCGTCGAAGGCTCTCTGTGTCGACGTTCTCGCCCCGGAGGGATACGGGGAGATCATCGGCGGATCGCAGAGGGTCCACGACCACGACCTCCTCCTCGCGCGGATCCGGGCCCACAACCTTCCGGTCGAGGCCTTCCAGTGGTACCTCGACATCCGGAAGTACGGCACGGTCCCCCACTCCGGGTTCGGGATGGGGATCGAGCGCTGCGTGACCTGGATCTGCGGGATCTCCCACTTGCGCGAGGCGATTCCCTACCCGCGCCAGATCCACCGCCTCTACCCGTGAGCGCGGAGTCCCGCGAACGGAAGGCGCCGACGCCGCGCGTCGGGGTCGTGAGCCTCGGATGCGCGAAGAATCTCGTCGACACCGAGGTCATGCTCGGCCACCTCGACCGGGCCGGATGCGTCTTCGTCACCGATCCCGCCGAAGCCGACGTCGTCGTCGTCAACACCTGCTCCTTCATCGAGGACGCTCGGAAGGAGTCGGTCCGGACGATCCTCGAGGCGGCGGCGCTCAAGCGGTCGGGCTCGGTGCGGCGCATCGTCGTCGCCGGTTGCCTCGTCCAGCGGTACCCCGACGAGTTGCGCAGGGAGCTTCCGGAGGTCGACGCGTTCGTCGGACTCGATCAGCTCGACGCGATCGTCCCGGCGGTCGCGCCTCGAAGCGATCTCCCGATCCTCGGTGCCCTTCCCGCCCCGCGGAGCACGTTCCTTTACGGGGCGGAGACGCCGAGACGCCTCGCCACGCCTCCCTGGACCGCCTACGTCAAGATCGCGGAAGGGTGCGACCACACCTGCTCGTTCTGCGCGATTCCCACGTTCCGCGGCTCGTTCCGCTCGCGGACGGCCGACGACGTCGTCCTCGAGGCGGAGCGTCTCGCTGCGGAGGGCGTCCGGGAGATCAATTTGATCGCTCAGGACTCGAGCCACTTCGGCCGCGACCGCGGCGACGCGCGGGGTCTCGCCGGTCTCCTCGAGCGCCTCGACGCGATCCCCGGCCTCGCCTGGATCCGCGTCCACTATCTCTATCCGAACACGGTGACCGACCTCCTGATCGATGCGATGGCCTCTCTTCCGCGGGTGGTCCCCTACGTCGACATGCCGCTCCAGCACGCCCACCCCGACACCTTGCGGCGGATGCGGCGCGGGGGATCGGCAAAGAGCCACCTCGCGCTCCTCGACCGCTTCCGCCGGGCGATGCCGGACTGCGCGCTCCGGTCGACCTTCCTCGTCGGGTTTCCCGGCGAAACCGAGGACGAGTTCGAAGCCCTCCTCGACTTCGTCCGCGAGGTGCGGTTCGACCATCTCGGCGTCTTCGCCTACTCGCACGAGGCCTCGACCCGGGCGTATCGAGGCGTGGACGACGTGCCCCAGGAAGTGAAGCGGGAACGCCGAGAACGGCTTCTCGAGGCGCAGCGCGCCATCGCGTTCGAGCGGAACGCGTCGCGGATCGGAGAGAGGGTCGAGGTGCTCGTCGAGGGGGCGCACCCCGAAACGGAACACCTGCTCGTCGGCCGACTCGCGACCCAGTCGGCCGATGTCGACGGGCAGGTCCTCATCAACGACGGCGTCGCGGACCCCGGAACGTTCGCTCGCGTCGAGATCACGGAGGCGGCGGGGTACGACCTCGTCGGCAGGGTCCTCGCGGATGGTTGACCGC
>CAZVOE010000054.1:0-19333 GCA_964628935.1 uncultured Acidobacteriota bacterium | reverse complement strand
GCGCCCGTTCCCCCCCTCCGGCGTCCCCCGGAAGGGCCGACGCGATCACGCCCCGAAGACCCCCCACTCCCTCCCGCACCCTCAACGGCTCCTCAAAGCAACGACACCGGGTCGACGTCGACGTGGATCGCACGACGCGGGACCTCCCGCGCGAGCGACGCCAGCGCCCGGTCGATCGCCTCCACCATCCGGCGGCGACCCGCCGACCGCACGAGGATCTGCCGCCGCCATCGCTCCCGGATCCGCTCCATCGGAGCGGGTCCGGGCCCCGAGACGCGCAGCCTTCCCTCCCCCTCCGCGCGAACGGCGTCGGCCACCCGCTCGCTCCACTTCGCCGCCTTCAGTTCGTCCCGGTCGAGGACGAGGATCTGCACGAGCGCGGAGAGCGGGGGAACACGCAGCGCCCTCCGGTAGGCGATCTCCCGCTCGTAGAACGCCTCGAAGTCTTGGACGGCCGCCTCGCGCAGCACCGGGTGGTCGGGGTCGAACGCCTGCACGAGGACCCTTCCCGGCCGCTCTCCGCGCCCCGCGCGACCGGCGACCTGCGTCAGCAGTTGGAAGGTGCGCTCGGCCGCGCGGAAATCGGGCAGGCCGAGGGTCTGATCCGCGGAGAGAACGCCGACGAGCGTCACCTTCGGAAAGTCGTGGCCCTTCGCGATCATCTGCGTTCCCACGAGGACGTCGATCTCCCCCCGGTCGAAGCGCTCGAGGAGCGCGGCCTGGCTGCCGCGGCGCCGGACGGTGTCCCGGTCCATCCGTTCGATGCGGGCCGAGGGCAGGAGCCGGCGAAGTTCGTCCTCGATCCGCTCCGTACCCTCCCCGATCTCTCGCAGCGCGGGTTCTCGGCAGGCCGGACAGGCGGTCGGGAAGGGCGCTTCCTTTCCGCACGCGTGGCAACGGAGACGGCCCGCCGAACGATGCCAGGTCATCGCGACGCTGCAGCGCGTGCAGTGGACGCGCTGGCCGCACTCGGTGCACAGGAGCGCGGGAGCCCACCCCCTCCGGTTCCGGAGGATGAGGGCCTGTTCGCCTCGACCGAGCGTTTCCTCGAGGGCCGCGCGGAGCGCGCGGGAGATGGGCGCCGCGCGGCCGGTCGCGGAGAACTCCTTGCGCATGTCGATCCGCTCGACGGTGGGGAGCGGACGGTCCTGCACCCGTCCCCCGAGACGGAGAAGCCCGTAGCGACCGGACCTCGCGTGATGGAACGACTCGAGCGACGGTGTCGCCGAGCCCAGCACGAGCAGCGCGTCGCTCGAACGTGCGAGCACGACGGCGAGGTCCCGGCCGTGGTAGCGGGGAACGTCCTCCTGCTTGTAGGAGGGATCCTGCTCCTCGTCGACGATCACGAGGCCCGGATCGGCGAGTGGGGCGAAGACCGCCGAGCGCGCGCCGATCACGAACCGCCTGCGTCCGTCGCGGACGGCGTCCCACGCCTCGCGCCGAGCGCGCGCGGGAAAGCCGCTGTGGAGCACGGCGACCTGATCGGGGAAGCGGGAGGCGACCCGCCCGACGAGGAGGGGGGTGAGCCCGATCTCCGGAACGAGGTAGACGACTCCCCGGCCGCGCGCGAGCACCTCCTCCGCGCAGCGCAGGTACACTTCCGTCTTCCCCGATCCCGTCGCCCCGAACAGGAGGAACGGCGCGTAGCGCCGCGACCGCGCCGCAGGGAGGAGCGTTTCGAGGACCTTCGCCTGCGACGGGGTCGGCTCGGGGACCCGTCGCTCGCTCGAAGAGCCCGACGGGAGAGAGGGAGGGGCGCCGCGCGCCGGTTTTTTTCTCGGCGGGACCTCCGGCGGGAGGGCGGCATCGATCGCCTCCCCCCAGCCGCACAGCCAGTAGTCGGAAACGAAGCGGGTCAACTGGAGAAGCCCGGCGTCGAGCCGCGCCGCGTTCGGAAGCACGCCGGAGACATCGCGGGGGCTCACCCCCTCGTCGGGGGGCGGGGCCGGGAAGCGGACGACCGTCCCGACCGTCTCCCGCCGGGCGAAGGGAACGCGCACCCGCCGCCCGAGCGCGAGAGCGTCCGCCAGCTCGGCGGGGACGCGGTAGGTGAACCTCGAACGGAGGGGCACCCCCACCGCGACGTCCGCGTAGAGGGTCACGGCTCGAGGTCGAGCCGCGCGCGCGCGGCCTTGAGGTCCTCGAAGACCAGGCGCCGGTTCTCCACGGTGTACGCCCGGAGCAGATAGGCGGGATGGAAGGTCGGCATCACCGGGATCCCCCGGAACTCCCCCCACCTCCCTCGGATCTTCGTGATTCCCTCGCGCGCCCCGAGGAGCGTCTTCGCGGCCGGGGAACCGAGGGCGACGATCACGCGGGGCGCGATCGCTTCGATCTGCCGAAACAGGAACGGAGCGCAGGTCTCGACCTCGTCCGCTTCCGGCGTCCGATTCTCCGGCGGACGGCACTTGACCACGTTCGCGATGTAGACCTGCGACCGCTCGAGCCCGATCGCGCGGATCATCTCGTTCAGCTTCTGCCCGGCGCGTCCGACGAACGGCTCCCCCTGGCGGTCCTCGTCGGCCCCCGGCCCCTCGCCGACGAACAGGAGGTCGGCCTCCGGGTTCCCGGTGCCGAAAACGATGTTCGTTCGACCGGCGCAAAGCTTGCAGCGGCGGCAGTCCCCGAGGTCGGCGCGGATCTCCTCGAGACGCGAAAGGGCGCCCGATCCGCGCCGCGGAGCGCTCGCGGGGGTCCCCAACTCGCGCACCCCGATCTCCCGGAGGTGGGCCACCCACTCCGAGATCGCCTCGATCGCGCTCCGCCCCTCGCCGCTCAAGCCGCGGACGTCCCGAAGACGGTATCGAGGATCGCTTCGGCGATCTCCCCCTTCGAAGCCTCGGGAACCTCTCGTACGCCCCCGCGCGCGTCGAGGATCGTCACCGCGTTGCGATCGGACTCGAGTCCGACCCCCTCCCGCGAGACGTCGTTCGCGACGAGGAAGTCGACCCCCTTCCGGCCGAGCTTCTCCCGGGCTCGCTCGAGCACGCGCTCGGTCTCCGCGGCGAACCCGACGAGGATCTCCCCGCGACGGGTCCGGCCGAGTTCGGCCAGGATGTCCGGGCCCTCCTCGAGCGTGAGCGTGAGCGGCTCCCCGGACTTCTTGATTTTCGACGGCGCGGCGTTCGGGACCCAGTCGCACACGGCGGCCGCCATGAAGATCGCCGCCGCGCCCTCCCGCGCCCCGAGGATCGCCCGGCGCATCTCCTCCCCGGTGCGGACCGACACCCGCTCGACGCCGAAGGGGACCGGAAGATCGACCGGCCCGCTGACGAGGACGACGCGGGCCCCCCGGCGCGCCGCGGCGGCCGCAAGGGCGTACCCCATCCGTCCCGACGAGCGGTTCGTGACGAAGCGCACCGGATCGATCGCCTCCCGGGTGGGGCCCGCGCTGACCACGACGGTTTTCCCCGAGAGTTGCGCGCCGATCCGGGCCGCCTCGAGGGTCGCGGCGACGATCCGCTCGGGGTCTGCAAGCCGACCCCAGCCCGACTCCCGCTCCGCGAGCCACCCGCTCTCCGGATCGACCACCCGGACGCCCGTGCTCTTCAGGACGGCGAGATTTCGTTGGGTCGCCGGGTGGAGCCACATCCGCGTGTTCATCGCGGGGGCCACCACGACCGGCCCCGTGAACGCGGTATAGAAGGTCGAGAGCAAGTCCTCCGCGAGGCCGTGCGCGAACCGGGCGAGGGTGTTCGCGGTCGCGGGCGCGACCGCGAGCACCGACGCGCGCCTCGCGAGATCGACGTGCTGGACCCCCTCCTCGACGCCGGGGTCGAACGGGTCCGCGAGCACCCGGCGCCCCGAAAGCGTCTGGAGCGTGAGCGGGGTGACGAAACGGGTGGCGTTCGCGGTGACGAGGACCTGCACCTCGGCTCCGGCCTTCGTCAGGCCGCGCACGATCTCCGCGGCCTTGTAGGCCGCGATTCCTCCGCTCACCCCGAGGGCCACGAGCACGGAACGCTCACTCCCCGGATTCGCCGGCCCCGGCGTCGCCGCCGAGCTCCGCTCCGGCCTCCGAAGGATCCCATTCCTGGACGAGCCCGGCCGCGACCTCCGCCTGGGCCACCACGGTCGGCTTCTCGGACGGCACCTGCACTCGGGGGGTCGCCCCGATTTGCAGCTGCTCGGCCCGGAGGGCCGAAAGCGTCACGAAACGATACTTGTTCCCCACATTCTCCGGAACCTTGAACATCCCGCTCTCCTAGGTCGCCCGGAGTCCCCGCCTGCCGCGAGGTTCTTCCGGGAAAGTCTCGAGAATCTTCTCCACGAAGGTCCGGCGGCGCTCGGTGCGGGCCCTCTCGGCGCGCACGATCGCCCGGAGTTCCTTGGTGGCCCGCTCGATGTCGTCGTTGACCACGACGTAATCGTAGTGCCGGTACTCCTCGGCCTCCACCTTCGCCTGCGCCAGCCTACGATGGATTTCGGATTCCCGCTCGCTCCCGCGGAACCGGAGGCGCGATTCGAGGGTCGCGTAGTCGGGAGGGAGCACGAAAATCGAGACCGTCGGCATGTCGCTCTTCCGCACCTGCGTCGCCCCCTGGACGTCGATGTCGAGCAGGAGGTCGCGGCCGGTCGCGAGAATCTCCTCGGTCGCCGTCCGGCTCGTTCCGTACCGGTGCCCGAACACACTCGCCCATTCGAGGAAGTCGCCTCTCTCGACCATGCGGTCGAAGACCGCGTCGTTCACGAAGTGGTACTCCCGCCCGTCGGTCTCGCCCGGCCGCTTCGCGCGGGTCGTGAACGAGACGGAGAACTCGAGGGACGGAACGCCGTCGAGGAGCCGGCGCGCGAGCGTCGACTTCCCGGTTCCGGACGGGGCGGACACGACGAAGAGGATGCCGCGATCGCGTCGTTCGAGCACGGGTTCACTCCAGGTTCTGCGCTTGCTCGCGCACCTTCTCGGTCTCGCTCTTGAGATCGAGCACCATCCGAGTCAGCTCGAGATCGGGGGACTTGCTGCCGATCGTGTTCGTCTCCCGGTGGATCTCCTGCAGAAGGAACTCGAGTCGCTTGCCGACCGGTTCGCCGCCGGGAGACCGGAGGATCCGGACGGCCTGCTCGAGGTGACCGAGGAGCCGCACCAGCTCTTCGGTGACGTCGGCGCGGTCCGCGAGGAAAGCGGCCTCCTGCGCGAGCCGTCCCGGATCGACCCCGGCTTCCGCCGCGAGGGCGAGAACCCGGTCCCTCAGCCGGTCGCGCACCGACGCCGGAACGTCCGCAGCGCGCGCCCGGATCCGCTCGGCGACGCCGAGCATTCGCTCGAGCCGCCCGAGGAGGTCGGCCCGGAGAGCGGCTCCCTCGCGAACCCGCTCCGCCTCGAGGGTCGCGAGCGCCTCCTCGAGCGCGCGCCCCGCGGCGTCGCGGAGCGAGTCGTCGAGCGCCTCGTCGGTCGGTGCGCGAAGCACGCCGGGCACCCGAAGAAGGGATGCGACGTCGAGATCTCCTTCGACGCCGAGATCGGAGCGGAGTTTCCGAGCGGCCTCGAGCACGTCGCGGGCGAGGGCGAGGTCGAGCGAGACGGCCTGGGAGGCCCCCTCCTCCCGGGTGAGACGGACGTCGAGTTCGACGCGTCCCCGCCGCACCGCCGCCAGGACGCGCCTGCGGAACTCCGGCTCGAGGGCCGCGAACGGTTCCGACGATCGGATCCGCACCTCGGCGAATCGCCCGTTGAGGCTCCGCAACTCCACGGAAACCCGGTGTCCGCCGGCTTCCGCCGTTCCACGCGCGTAACCGGTCATCGAACGGATCATCGGTGCCGACCACGCCTCTCGCGGGGGTCGCGAACCGGGATCACGGCCCGACCGCCGCCGAACCGCGGATTGGACCACACCCCCCCGGAGGAGGTCAACGGAGCCCGGCGGGAAGCTCGGCGAGGACGGACTCGGCCGCGCGGCGGAACGCCCCGTCCCCGCGGAGGGACTCCCGCAGCCGGAGGAGGGACTGCCGCACGCGCGCCCCCACCCTCGGGTCGTCGAGGAACGGCGCGAGTTCTTCCGCCAGGCGCTCCGGCCGGCACTCCGCCTGGACCAGCTCCGGGAGGAGGCGGCGCCCGGCGATCAGGTTCGGGAGGGCGATGTGCTCGACCCGCACGAGACGGCGTGCGAGAAGGTACGAGAGCGCGTGCATCCGGTAGACGACGACCGACGGAAGCCCCGACATCGCGGCGTCGAGCGTGGCGGTCCCGGACGCGACGGCCGCCGCGTCCGAGACGTCGAGGATCTCCGGGTAGCTTCCGTCGAGGATCGAGATCTCCGGGTCCGCCCCGGCGGCGATCCGCTCGACGAACCCGGGAGGGAGGGTTCGCGCGCGGGGAACGACGGCTTGGAGCGCGGGCCGTTCGCGGCGGAGCCGCGCGAAGGCCTCGAGAAGAACGGGGAGGAGACGCCGCACCTCCTTCCGCCGGCTTCCGGGAAGGAGGGCGAGCGTGGGACGGTCGGGGGAGAGTCCCGCCGACCGGAGAACCTCCTCGCGGCGCGCCGTCGCACGGCGGGCGGCGGCGGGGTGGCCCACGAACGTGACCGGGACTCCGGCTCGCTCGTAGAACTCCACCTCGAACGGGAAGAGGACGAGCATGCGCCGCACGACGCGGGCGATCTCCCGGGCGCGTCCCGCCCTCCACGCCCAGACCTGTGGGCTCACGTAGTAGACGACGGGGATGCCCCGAGTCCGGGCCCGGGCGGCGAGGCGGAGGTTGAAATCGGGGAAATCGACGGGGACCACGAGGTCCGGGGGCTCTTCGTCGATCGTCCTCTCGAGCGCCTGCATCGCGCCGAGGACGACCGGGAGATGGGTCACCACTTCCACGAGCCCCATCACCGCGACGCCGGAGGCGTGGCGCACGAGGCGGACCCCCGCCTCGCCCATCTCGTCGCCCCCCATGCCGAGGAGCTCGACGTCGGGGCGAAGGGTCCGCAACTCCCTGGCGAGGCCGGCGCCGAGCCGGTCCCCCGAGGCCTCCCCGGCGGAGAGGAGAATCCGCGGGGGGCGGCTCACGACGCGGGAGTCTCCGGCCGCGGCTCTTCGGGCCCGATCCCGGTCTCGCGGTCGGCGGCGTCGGTGAGCGCGTCGAGGGACTTCGCGAGCGCGAGCCCCCAGGTCTCCTGGGCGGGGCCCTCCGCGTCGCGAGGGACGAAGAGAGGCTCGCCATAGAGATACAGCCCGCGGCCGAACGGCGCCGGGAGCAGGGTCCGGTCCCACGTGCGAAGCCGCCGGGCGGGCTTCGCCGAAAACGCGACGGGGAGGATCGGAAGCCCCGAGAGGCGGGCGGCGACGATGACTCCCGGCTTGACGATCCGCCGCGGACCTCTCGGACCGTCGGGCGTGAACGCGACGTCGTAACCGGCGCGCGTCTTCCGCAGGATGTCCCGGAGGCCTGCGGCCCCGCCGGAGGTGCTCGATCCCTTCGAGAGGTCGAGCCCCAAACGAATGAGGACTCGCGCGAGCATCTCGGAGTCTCGATGCCGGCTCGAGAGGACCGTGATGCGGCCTCCGGGGTAGACGTAGGGCATCATCACGAGACGCGAGTGCCAGAAGGCCAGAATGACCCGGCCCCCATCCCGCCGGAGCGCGTCGAGCCTCTCCCGCCCCCGCCACTCGAGCCGCATGCTGGCCTTGAGGAGCCGGATGTACGCGTAGGCCAGCCGCGGAGCGACGGCGAGGAGGAACCGTTCCTTCGTGGGGCTCATGGGGCGCGCGGAGCGGGAGTCTAGCACGGTCGTTGACGGCGCTCGCCGCGGCCCCTATCGTGGCCGGCCCGGCCCTCGACGGTGGGCGACGTGCACGAACTCTCGATCCTCCTGGCCCTCGCCCGCGGCGGAACGGACGCCGCGCGCGAGCGGTGTGCGGGGCGGCGGCCCGACCCGGGCCGTTTCGTGGCGCTCGCCCGCGAGGCCGACATCCATCCGTGGGTGCACGCTCGGCTCGTGGAGGCGCGAGCCGGCGACTGGATCGGTCCCGAAGTGGTCGAGCGGCTCGCCGCCCTCCGGAGAAAGGTCACCGCCGACAATCTCCTCCTCCTCGCCCGCCTCGAGGAGGTCCTCGATCTTCTGGCGTCCGAAGGGATCGTCCCGGTCGTGCTCAAGGGCACCGACACCCTCCATCGTTTCCACCGTCGTTTCGACGAGCGCACCCTCGACGACGCCGACGTCCTGCTCCACCCCTCGCAGGTGGGACCGGCGGTGCGGGCGCTCGCGGCGGCCGGTTGGGAGGTCCCGACCGGAGAGCGGTGGAGGCACTGGATCCGGAGCAGCCACCACGTTCCCGTCCGCTCTCCCGGACCGGTCCGCGTGGACCTCGAGATCCACTGGAACCTCGTGCAGGAGCGCCGCTACCGGCTCGACCCCGAGGAGATCCTCTCCCGGGCCGTTCCCCTCGAGGTGGCGGGGCGCCGCGCGCTCCGCCTCGAAGATCACGATGCGGTCGCGCACATCCTCCTGCACCACGTCTCCCACTACTTCGACCGCCGCCTCAAGTGGGCGATCGATCTTGGCCACCTGTCGGGAGGCGACGGCTTCCGCTGGGAACGGGTCGCCGAACGCGTCCGCCGCTGGGGCGGGGCGCAGGCGGCCGGCATGGCTCTGCGGCACCTCCACCGCCTTCTTCCGGGCGCCGCCCCCGCCGAGGCGCTTTCCCGTCTCCCCGTCGCGGCATGGAGGCGCGCGCTGCTCGCGCCCCTCCGCTCGCGCCACCCGCTCGAACTGTTCCGGGGAACGCGTCGGCGCGCGGTTCAGCTGTACCTGGCCGCGGTCCTCCTCGAACACCCGCAGGACCTTCCGGGGTACCTCCGGCATCGCGCCCGCCGGGACTCCCTCCGCGGGGCCGGTCCGGTCGAACGGTGGAACGGGGATGAACCCGGGACCGGAACGGTTTAGACTGCGCGTTTCCGCCTGCAGAGAACGCGACCGGCAGTGGAGGAGAGGGGATTGAAACCACGCGCGCTCGTCACCGGAGGGGCGGGGTTCCTGGGGTCCCACCTGTGCGACCGCCTCCTGGCGGAGGGGTGGCAAGTCGTCGCCATGGACAACCTCCTGACCGGTTCGACGGACAACATCGCCCATCTCGCCGGCAACCGCGACTTTCGATTCGTGTACCACGACGTGACCGAGTACGTCTTCCTCGACGGACCTCTCGACGCCGTCCTCCACTTCGCGAGCCCGGCGAGCCCGCGCGATTACGCCGAACTGCCGATCCAAACGCTCAAGGTCGGATCGCTCGGGACGCACAAGGCGCTCGGGCTCGCGAAGGCGAAGGGAGCGAGGTTCCTCCTCGCCTCGACCTCCGAGGTGTACGGCGACCCCCTCGTCCACCCGCAGAAGGAGGACTACTGGGGAAACGTCAACCCCGTCGGACCGCGCGGCGTGTACGACGAGGCGAAGCGATTCGCCGAAGCGATGACGATGGCCTACCACCGCTACCACGACGTCGACACCCGGATCGTCAGGATCTTCAACACGTTCGGGCCGCGGATGCGTCTCGACGACGGGCGCGCGATCCCGAATTTCATCATGCAGGCGCTCCGCGGGGAGCCGATCACGGTGTACGGCGACGGCAGCCAGACCCGGTCGTTCTGCTACGTTTCCGACCTGATCGACGGGATCTTTCGGCTCCTCGAATCGAACGTCCACGAACCGGTCAACATCGGGAATCCGGAAGAGTGGACGGTGACGCGCATGGCGGAGACGATCCGTGACGCCGTCGGGGCGCCGGTGCCGGTCGTCCACGAGCCGCTTCCGGTCGACGATCCCAAGGTTCGGGAACCCGACATCACGAAGGCGCGTCAACTCCTCGGCTGGACCCCCCGCGTTCCGATCGACGAAGGGATCGCGGCGACGATCCGCGACTTCCGGCGGAGGACGGGGCTCGGTTGACGGGTTGCCCCGTCAGGCCGCCGGTCCCACCCCGGCGGCCGCCTTGTCGCGGCGGCGCTTCCCCTGCCCCTCTTCGTCCGCGTAGTAGTAGTAGCCGGCGTAGTAGTAGTCGCCCTTCCCGCCGCGATCGACGTCGACGCTGTTGAGAACGGCGCCGGCGACTTCCGCCCCCACTTGGCGCAACTGCTGCACGCTCCGGCGAACGATCGCGCGGTCGGTGTGGTTGTGCCGGATGACGATGACCGTCATGTGGGCGAGACGGGAGAGAACGGCCGCGTCGGTCAGCGAAATGGCCGGGGGCGAGTCGATGACGATCCAGTCGTACTCGCGCGACGCTTCGGCGAGGAGCGCCGAAAACCGCTCGCCCCCGAGCAACTCCGGAGGGTTCGGGGGAATCGGACCGCAGGGGATCGCGTGCAGGCGGTCGGGGCCGACCTCGCGAACGAAGGGCCTCCAGTCGGTGACGGTTCGATCCCCCGCGAGGAACGTCGTGAGCCCGGGGTCGCGATCGATCTTCAGGTGGACGTGCTGCGTCGGACGGCGGAGGTCGCAGTCGATCACGAGCACGCGGTCCCCCGCTCCCGCGAGCGTCCGGGCGAGGTGCGCGGCGGTCGACGACTTCCCCTCCTGCGGCGCGGTGCTGGTCACGAGGACGATCTTCCGCTGCCGGTTGTGGCTCGAGAAAATGAGCCCCGTGCGGAGCGTCTGGTACGCCTCGCGCGCCGCGCGGGAAAGCGGCTCCCCGGGGACGTACTTCGGAACGACCGCGAGGGTGTTGAGGCCGGCGTAGCGTTCGACGTCCTCCGGCGAGTGGAGGGTGTTGTCGAGGTAATCCAGAAAGAACACGGCCCCGATCCCCAGGAAGAGACCGACGACGGCGCCGAGGAACAGGTTCAGCCGCTTGCTCGGCTTGATCGGGGTGACCGGCGGAATCGCCGGGTCGAGGATCGAAACGTTGTTCGAGAGGAGCTGTACCGCGACGTTGATCTCGTTGAGCGTCTTCGTGACCGCGTCGTACATCTGCTTCTGGGACTGCGCCTCGCTCTGGACGACCGCGAATCGGCTCGTCGCGAGGTCGACCTCGTTCGCGTAGCGTTCGGCGGCGCGGATCTGCGCCTGGAGATCGTTCGCGTTGCGCACCGCGAGGTCGTACTCGTTCTCGAGCTTCCCGAGAACGAGCGAAACTTGCTCCCGCAGCCTCCGGTCGAGCTTCGTCACGTTCGACTGCAGCGCGAGGAAGTCCGGGTGTCCCGGACGGAGGGTGACGCGCGCCGCTTCGAGATCCCGCTCCGCCTGCGCGCGGAGCGCGCGGATCTCCGCGACCTGCGGGTCCTCGGCGATCTCCGGAAGGCTGCTCGCGTCGCCGCCTCCCGCGAGGATCTCCTGCCCCTTCTCGATCGTCGAGCGCAGGCGCAGAACCTTCGTCTGGACGTCGGTGTACTCGGCGTTCAGTTTCGTCAGCCTCTGCTTGATCACCTCCTGCTGGTTCTGCGGGCTCACGATCTGCGAGTCGCGCAAGACCTCGAATTTCCTGTCCTCGGCCGCCTCCAACTGCTTCCGGAGCGGTGTGAGCATTTCCGTGATCAGGGCGACCGATTCCCGGACGTTCCGCTCGGCACGCTCGAGGTTCCGATCGACGTAGGCGCGCGCCACGGCGTTCGCCCACGCCGCGGCCTCCTCGGGGTCGGGGCCCTCCATGCTGATCTCGATGAGGCCGGTCTCCCGGCGCGGCTCGACCCGGATCCGGCCGATCAGGGCGGCGATCGGGTCGGGAGAGTTCTTGAAGCGCTCGTCGTTCGCGAGCCCGAGACGGTCGAACGCCGCCTTCGCGACGTCGCGGCTGCGGACGATTTCGAGCTGGGTGTTCTGGTACCGCTCCTCCGCGAACCAGCCGTACGACGAGACGCCGATCCCCGAGACGTCCTGGCCGGGAGCGAGGCGCCGCGCCTGCGGCTGGATCTCGACGGTCGCCACGGCCCTGTAGATCGGGGTCTGCAGGAAGGTCCAGGCGGCGACCAGCCCGAAGACGGCGACGAAGATCCCGAGAACCGTGAAACGCCCCTTCCAGACGAGGTTCCAGTACTCGCGGAGATGGGTGTCCTCGGAGTTCGCGGGAATGGCGTTCGGATTGGTCGCGTTCATGTCTTCCCGTTCCCCGAGCGGCGCGGCCCCGGCGGCCCGCCACGGGAATATAGGACGAAAGCCCCGTCCCGGCACGCGAAGAGGAAGCCCACGCTCAGAGGAAACGCCTCTTCACGTAGATCCGGTCCCCGCCGTGGACGGGAGGATCCTCCGCCTCTCCCTTCTGGATCTTCTGAAGGTCGTACGACTCGACCGTGCCGTCGACGCGCAGCACCTGGATCTCCTTCCGGTTCGCGAACTCGGTGAGTCCGCCGACGTTCGCGAGAGCCCGGAAGAGCGTCAACCCCTTCTCCACCCTCACCTGCTGGGGAACGCGGACCTCGCCGAGCACGTGGCAGAACTCGGCCTCGAGGACGTGGATCAGGTCGCCGTGCCGGACGACGAGCGCGGAGGCGCCGCGCTCGAACTCGTCGCGATCGACCGTGATGCGCTCCGCCTCCCCGCCTCCCTGGGCGCTGCGCGAGATCACGATCCGGCCGCCCGCGGTCGGCCCGAATCCTCCGGCGTCCGCGATCACTTGCTTGAGCTCGAGCCGACCTTTCAGGGCCACCCGGCCGGGGGAGAGGACCGCGCCGGAGACGAGGACCCACTGGCTCCGGTACTCGATCACCTGCACGTCGACCTTCGGATCGACGAGGTAGTCGCGCGCGAGCCGCTCGGTGAGCCGTTCCGCGAGCTCGGAGGTGGTGAGGCCCTCCGCGGGGGTCTCCCCCGCGAGCGGCGCCATCACGGTTCCGGCGGGGCCGACGACGACCTGCTGCGTCAGCTCCGGCTTCCCGTTCACCGAGATCTGGAGCAGGTCGTCGATCCCGATCCGATACGACCCGACCGCCGCAGCCTCCGCGCCCGCGCGG
The DNA here is from genome assembly GCA_964628935.1 of uncultured Acidobacteriota bacterium. Taxonomy (GTDB): domain Bacteria; phylum Acidobacteriota; class Polarisedimenticolia; order Polarisedimenticolales; family DASRJG01; genus CAYLHQ01. The sequence continues at coordinate 6,468 of CAZVOE010000054.1, read as the reverse complement.
ACCCGCTTCCCGACGCGGACCGAGAGGACGCCCGGGGAGACCTCGATCCGCTCCACGACCGCGCCGCCGAGCCGCAGGACCAACCGGACCCCGCCTTCTTCCAGGGGATGGGCTTCGGCGTCCGTGACGAGCCCCGCCCCGATCCCGCGGAGGTCGAGCGGAAGCTGCGCCCCGATCGGCAGGTCGAGAACGACCGAACCCGCCTCGAACGAGACGGCGACCGCGGGCCCTCCTTCGGGAAGCCCGAATCGGAGCTCGGCGGTCTGCTCGGCCGCTCCCGCCGGAACGGCGAGCAGAAGGAGCGCCGCCGCGAACACTCTAGAGCCAGCCAAAGAACGCTCCCGCAAAGAAAGTCCTCCGGTCGTAATCGAGAGCGGGGTCGTTCGACGAGCGCCTCTCGTCGGTGACGGCGACCCGGATCGCGAAACGCCTCGGAAGAAAGACGTTAGCATACGCGTCCGCGCGCAAGGTGTCATCGCTTCGCGCCCCCGTCATCGAGCCCGGCACCGGGGTCTCGTAGCGGCTGCGGGAATACGTCGCTCCCAGGGCGACCTCCCAGCGGTCGGCGAAGTTGATCCCCGCCCTGGCGGAGGCCGCGTCGTAGACGAAGAAGTTGTTCCGGTCGTAGAAGGACGAGTAGACCTGCCGGACCAACGCCGCCTCCACCCAGGTGCCGGCCGACAGCCCCACCCGAACGTCGACGTCCCCGACCGGGCCTCGATATGCGTCCGAGATCGTGCCGGCGTAGCGCAGGTCGATCCATCCGACCCTCGCCCGATAGGGACTGCGCTCCGACAACGCCCCGCGGACCCCCACGTAGACGGTGTCCCCCGTCTCCCGCCGGAACGGCGTTCCGACGCCGGGGCAAGGGGCTCCGGACGGCTCCACCGTGTCGCAGAAGTGGCGGTAGCGCGTTCCCGCGTATCCGAGGGTTCCCCACGTCGAGGGTCCGAACGGGTGACGGTATTCCGCGTCGAAGTCCCAGCCGCGGTACTCGAAGTAGTTGAAGTCCGCCTCTTCGCGGGGAAACACGAGGTCCCGCCGAGAGAGCCGGAACCCGTACCCCGGCCGCCCGCGGACCTCCCGGCTCGCCGCCGCCGAGACGACTCGAAGATCGTACGGCTCCCCCCGGAAGACGACCTCGCCGCCGGGGTCGAAGCGGAGGGTGTCGGCGATTCCGCGGGTCAGCTCCGCCCCGACCGAAACCTCGTCGCGCGTCGGAAACGCCAGCCGAACCCCCCCGGAGAAATCTTCCGCCGTGTCCTCCTCGAGCGTCGTCTCCCGATAGTCGAGTCGATCCCTCCGGTACGCGACGCGCAGCGCGCTTTCGCGAAACGGGAGCGTTGCGGCGAGCCCCAGCGCGTACCGGGCGCTCCCCTCCGGGTCCTTCTCGGCCTCCGGGCCCTCGTAGAACGGGTTGCTGTCGTACCCGAACTGCGTGAAGAGGAGCGGCTTCAAGAGCCACGGTCCGGCCGGGATCCCTTCGAGCGCTTCCCCGCGCGCCGCAGACGGCAGCGCGCACAACACCGCCGTCATGAGCGGGGCGCCGAGTCGGGATCGTCGGGCGCGACGCTTCAAGCCGGCCGTCACGAGGGAGTGGAGCCGGCGCGCCGCTCCCCGGAGAGAACCGCGACGGCCGCCGCCGCTCCGCGGCGCCTCCGGATCGCGCGCGCTCGAGTCCAGGCGACCGCCGCCACGAGCGCCGCGAACGCGACGAGGATCACGGAGAGGACGGCCACGGCCATGCCGGTCGCCACCGTATGGAGAAGGGCGAGCCCCGCGAACAGCCCGGCGACCGTGTAGAGGACGAGCACGGCCGCGCGATGCGACAGCCCGGCGTCGAGGAGGCGGTGATGGATGTGCCCGCGGTCGGGAAGGAACAGGACCGACACCCGGCGGACGGAGCCGAGGATTCCGGCCGGGGTAGGCCGGCGATGTCTGGCCAGTCGCCACGTTCTCCGGAGGACCGCGAACGCGGTGTCGAAGATGGGGAGTCCGAGGACCAGAACGGGAACCAGGACCGCGACCGTCGTCGTGTTCTTCTGCGACCCCCGGATCGAGGTCAACGCGAGGATATACCCGAGCCACATGCTGCCGGAGTCCCCGAGGAAGATCCGGGCGGGATTGAAATTGTACCGGAGGAACCCGAGCAAGGACCCGAGGAGCGCGGCGCTGATCGCGGCCTCCGCGACGTTTCCCGACCAGAACGCGATCGCGGCGACCGCCGTGCAGGTGATCATGGCGGAACCCGCGGCGAGGCCGTCGAGTCCGTCGATCAAGTTGAGCGCGTTCGTGATTCCAACGATCCACAGCGCCGTCACCGGGAGCGACAGCACTCCGAACTCGACCGGGCCCTCCACGAGCGGCAGGGTGACGGAGTCGATCCGGAACCCGGCGGACCACGCGACGATGGCTGCGAGGGTCTGCACCCCGAACTTCCACGGGAACCCGACCCCGCGGATGTCGTCCACGAGCCCGAGGAGGAGCATCGTGACGGCGCCCGCCGCGAGCACCCCCCACTCGCCCGCGCCCTCCGGGAACTTCTGCCAGTAACCGGTCGCGAAGACAGCGAACGCGCCCGACGCGACGAACCCGGCAAAGACCGCGAGCCCCCCGATGCGGGGGACCGGCGCGTGGTGGATCTTCCGGGGATCCGGAGCGTCGACGGCTCCCAGTCGATGCCCCAGACGGGACACCCACGGGGTGACCGCCCACGCCGTCACCGTCCCCACCAACAACGTGACGATCCCGGTTTCGACCATCGAGCCTCACGAGCGCTCCTCGCGGAGCGCCCCGTTCATGTACGTCGAATTCCTACTTTGACCAGTCGGCCGCCCCCGGAGCGGGGGGGAGGGGCACCAGGAGGCCCAGGCGTCTCGTGACGACGACGAAAAACGTCGCAAGAAGGAGGATCTTCACGGCTCCGGCCAGCATGGACGCGATCCCCCCCTCGATGTTCCAGCACACCGTGAGAAGCACGACGTACACGGCCCGCCGGAGCGCATCCTCCGTTTCCGCTCCCTCCCCGTACCTGCGGTACCACCATCGGTAGAGGACCCCGAACAGGAACATGCCGACCAGGACCCCGGCCGTTCCGAAGTTCCAGTACAGCTCGCCGATCGACGACGCGCCGATCTGCGTTTGCCGGTCCCGCTCGTGGATCAGTCGAAACGTCTCGCCGAACTCCCTCCCGATGACGATGCTCGGCTTGTCCGGCCAGAACAGACGCGGGATCAGAACGGAGACGGGGGCGAGGAGAAGCGTCTCCCCCATCTTGTACTCCACGTGCCGGCCGACGTCCCGAATCACCGCCGCCGAAGAGGTCACGTACGCCATCCGCCCGAGAAAGGCGAGAAAGGTGTGCTCCAGGTAGGTTCCGGAGTCCCACCGTCGCGTGGTCTCGACCGTCTGCTGCAACCGCGACGCGGTGTCGAGTCCCCTCTCCGTGTAACGGAACGTGTTGTAGATCGGAAACACGACGAACACGACGACGAGGACGAGCGCCGCGATCGACTTCACCGGAAGGGTCTTGCGCGCGTGCCAGTAGGCCACGATCGGGATCGCCCCGTGGGTGACGACGACTTCCTTCGTCCCGACGTTGAGCGCGAGAATGATCGAAGCCATCGCGCAGAGCGAGGCGAAGCCCGCCCGTTGCGCGAGAGACGTGCGTCGCGGCGACCACATCGAGTGCCAGCCCATGTACCACGCGACGAAGAAAAAGAACGCGAGCTGGCCCGCCGCCGAGGTCAGGCCGCCGAAAACGCTCGCGACGGGGAGCTGGCGATTGGTCGCGACGTTCGCCATGTGACCCGCGAAGCCGACGATCCCGGCGAGGAGAGGAAATCCCGTCCCGGCCGCGCGCCATCGACCGAGCGGCGAGCGCCGCACGGTCCCTGCGCCGCGAACGGCGTAGCCGGCGAGGAACGCGAGAAAGCCCGCGACCGCGAGCGCCAGCGCGGGGGTGAGATAGGGCTCGAGGGAGCGGCGAAACAGCTCCTCGGGAACGAACGCGTAAAACAGCGCGCCGACCCCGTAGGACAGGATGAACAGCGCGCCGTACGGGACGACGATCTCGAACCAGTCGAACGATCCACGCCGACTTCGGAAGAACAGGTATCCGAGGTAGGCGGTCAGCATGACCCACAGGAGAGCGACACGGTCGAGATGGGGCACGAACGGAACGCACGTCGCGAGGACCGCGAGGGAAACGAACCCGGCGGCGAACCGCAGGTCGTTCCCGCGTCTGCGCAATACGGGATCGCTTCCCGGACCGACGAGCGGGAGGGAGATCACCCGGGAGGGTATACCGCCAGACCCGGACCGGTTCAAGGATCCACCGGTGCGGGAGAGCCCCTCTCGACGATCTCGCGGCGAAGGGCGGCGATCCGCGGATCCACGGGGAACCGCCCGGCGAACGCCTCGAGCTCCTCCGACGCGCCCTCGAGGTCGCCCGCCGCGAGGAGCGCCTCCACGAGCGCCACCTGGAGATCCTTCTCTCCCGGGAGTCGCGAGAGCGCGAATCGGATCCCCTCCACGACGCGCGCCGCCTCGCCGGACCGGATCGCCGCCGCCGCCCAGCGCGCGACGAACTCCGGCCGGCCAGGATGTTCTCGACGCAGCAAGTCCAGTCGCTCGTACGCTCCGCGCCAGTCGCCCTTCCGCTCCGCGAGCCGGGCGAGGTGGTCGAGAGAGGCCAGGCGGAAGTTCGCGACCGAAAGGACCGAGGAGAAGTGGGCCTCCGCTTCCTCCGGCCGGCCGCGCTTTTCCGAGACCAGCCCGAGCCAGAATCGCGCCTCGGCGCGATCGATCCGGCCGGCCGGACCCTCGAGGACGCGCCGGAACCAATGGTCGGCCTCCTCGAAGCGATCGAGGCGGAAGGCCGATTTCCCCAGGGAAAGCAGGTGTTCCACCGGGCGGGTCATCGGGACGTGCCCGAACGCCTCGCGCGCCCCCTCGTGGAACGCCTCGAGCAGCGTCCGGTCCATCCGGTCGGGCGCGAGGCCGGGGTGCTTTTCGAGCACCGGCTGGATGCGGGCCGACTCTCGGATCGCGACCGCGGCTTCGTCCTCGAGACCGAGCATTCGGCAGGTCTCGACGAGCGCGTCGCGATGCGCCGGAACGAACGGCTCGCGATCGATCGCGAGCCGTCCGAGGCCGATCGCGATCCGCCCGGCGCGGCCGGTGCGCGCCCATGCGGGCTTTCCGAGCGACGAGAGATCGACCGGACGGGCCGCCGCCTCGACGTGCTCGACGCGGCGGTAGGTCGACGCGAGGCCGGAGAGCGGCCATCCCGATGCCGCGACCTCGCCCTCCGAGCCGAGGAACTTCCGCGCCGCTTCGGCGAGCGTGCGCACGCCCTCGTCCCCGAACGCGACGGGGCGCTCCATCCGATCCCACAACCCGAGCCGGACCTCCCCTCCCATCCAGAGCGCCTCGAAACGGTGGATTCCGAGGACGCCCCGGTCGAGCTTCGCGATCGCCGTCTCGTACGTTCCGGCGGCAGCGGCCCGGAGTCCCGTAGAGAAGGACGGTCCGAACGCGATCCCGAGCGCCGCCCAGAAGGCGAACCCGGCGACGGCGAGAAGCGCGGCGAGATTCGAGCCGATCCGGACGGCGCGGCCGTGGTTCGATGGAATCCGTGTCGCGGGGGCGGCGAGTCCGCACGCCACCACGAACACGAGGGCGTTTCCCGGCATCTGGTGCCCGAAATCGAACGCGGCGTGGACCGTCACCGCGGCGATCCCCGCGAGAAGGCCGAACCGGTCGAGACGCGTGCGCCCCTCCCGAAACGACGACGACACCGCGCGCTTCCAGAACCCCCAAGCGAGCACGAGCACGAGGACCGCCGCGACGGCCCCTCCGTCCACCGCGACTTCGAGGAAATCGTTGTGGAGCTGGAGCCAGGGCTCCGCCTCGCCGGCGGGAAGCGCGCGGGGGATCACGTGCCGAAACGCGCCGAACCCGGTGCCGAACACGGGGTGCGCGGCGAAGACGTCGGCGAGGGCGCGGCTCCAGACGAGGAAGCGGTCGGAGGAGGCGATTTCCGTCCCTCCGGAGGCCACGAAATCGGCGATCCGCTCCCCGAGGGGGGTCAGCGTCGCCGCGGCGCCCACGAGGACGAACCCCGCGACCGCGAGCGCAACCGCACGCCATTTTCCGGGTCGCCCCGATGTTCCGGCGGCGAGGACGGCCGTGAGCGACAACGGAATCAGGAACGCCGCGGCCTTGCTCGCCGAACCGACGGCTGCCGCCGCGCACAGCGCCGCTCCCGCCGCCGGCAGGAAGACTCCGAACCGCCGCGAAGGGTCCCGCCGCCACCGGTGCCACGCGAGGCCGGCGAGCCAAGGGACCGCGAGCTCCATCAGAAACGCGAAGTGGGAGGGATTGACGTACGGACCGTACGGGGCGCCGCCGCGCAGCGGCGTGATCACACCGAACACGGTGCCGGGGGCGAAGACTCGGAACGCG
>CAZVOE010000053.1:0-19953 GCA_964628935.1 uncultured Acidobacteriota bacterium | reverse complement strand
TCGTCATCCTCACGGTCGGCGTCAACGGCGCCGGCAAGACCACCACCATCGGCAAGCTGGCGCGCCGCCTCCAGCAGGACGGCCACAGCCTGATGCTGGCGGCCGGCGACACCTTCCGCGCCGCCGCGATCGACCAGCTCGAGCGGTGGGGGGAGCGCGCGGGAGTCGAGGTCGTCAAGCAACGCGAGGGAGCCGATCCGTCGGCGGTCGTCCACGACGGGCTCCGCGCGGCGCGCGCGCGCGGCATCGACACCGTGCTCGTCGACACCGCGGGGCGGCTCCACACGAAGACGAACCTGATGGCGGAGCTCGAAAAGATGAAACGCGTGGCGGCGCGCGAGGTCGAGGGGGCCCCCCACGAGTCGCTCCTCGTGATCGACGCCACGACCGGCCAGAACGGAATCGCGCAGGCACGGGAGTTCACGCGCGCCGGGGGGGTCACGGGCGTCGTCCTCACCAAGCTCGACGGGACCGCCAAGGGAGGGGTGGCCCTCGCGATCCGCCGCGAGCTGGGCGTGCCGATCCGCTACGTCGGGGTCGGGGAATCGGTCGAGGACCTCCTCGAGTTCGACTCGGAGTCGTTCGTGCGCGGCCTTCTCGGGGAGGACGCTCCCGAGGGATGAGCGACCGGCGCTTCATGGAACAGGCGCTCGCCCTCGCCGCGCTCGCGGAGGGGCGGACGAGCCCGAACCCCCGGGTCGGCTGCGTCCTCGTGCGAGAGGGGACCGTCGTCGGTGCGGGGTTCCATCCGGCGGCGGGACAGCCCCACGCCGAAGCGGTCGCCGTCGCGGCGGCGGGGGAGCGCGCGCGCGGGGCGACCGCGTACGTGAATCTGGAGCCGTGCGCCCACACCGGTCGAACCCCCCCGTGCGCCGACCTCCTCGTGCGGGCGGGGGTGAGACGGGTCGTCGCGTCGGTCGTCGATCCGAATCCGCTCGTCGATGGGCACGGTTTCGCGAAGCTGCGGGAGGCCGCGGTGGCGGTCGAGGTCGGGCTCCTCGCGGAGGAGGCCCTTCGGATCAACGCTCCCTTCTTCCGCTGGATCGAGCGGAAACGCCCTCGCGTCACCCTGAAAGCGGCGGTCTCGCTGGACGGGCGACTCTCGGCCGTCGGCGGGCGATCCCGCTGGATCACGGGGGAGCCGGCACGGCGGTTCGCCCACCGCCTCCGCTACCGCCACGACGCGATCCTCGTCGGGGCCGGCACGATCCGCGCCGACGACCCGCGGCTGACCGTGAGGCTCCCCGGGATCGTCGCCCCGCGCCTGCGCGTGGTGCTCGACCCCGAGGGGAGCGTCCCCCCGCGCTCGCGCGTGTTCGCCCCGGGGCCGCCCGGAACCCCCCGCACACGGGTGTACGTCGCCGCCGGGAGGGAGGACGCGTTCGCGGCGTCGGTCCCGGGGGGGGCGACGGCCGTCCCCGTGCCAGTGGTCGACGGCGAGATCCGGCTCGAGGCGGTCCTCGACGATCTCGGCGCGGCCGGGATCCAGTCGCTCCTCGTCGAGGGGGGCGGGCGCACGCTCGCGCGTTTCCTCGAGGCGGCCCTGGCGGACGAGGCGGCGCTCCTCGTCGCCCCGTCGCTGATCGGATCCGAGGGGGCGGTCCCGCTGATCTCGGGCCCCGCGGCGGCCGACCCCTCGCAGGCGTGGGGGCTCACCCGCGTGCGGCGAGTGCCGCTCGGCGCCGATCTCCTCGTCTGGGGAGATCTCGTTCGCCGCTCCTGAGGAGGGGAGGATGTTCACCGGATTGATCGAATCGGTCGGGACGGTCGTCTCGCTCCGCAAGACCGGTGTTTCGGCCCGCATCGCGATCGAGTCGGATCTCCCCGCGGATCGGATGGCCGACGGGGAGAGCGTGGCCGTGGACGGGGTCTGCTTGACGGTCGCCGCGCGGGCGGGGAGGGTCTTCGAGGCGGACGTGATCGCCGAGACGCTCTCGCGGACCACCCTCGGACAGGCCCGCGCAGGCAGGCGCGTCAACCTCGAGCGCTCCCTCCGCCTCTCGGACCGGCTCGGCGGCCATCTCGTTCAGGGCCACGTCGACGCCGCGCCCCCGGTCCTCTCGAACGGCGCGCGCCGAGGGGACTGGAAACTGCGGGTCGCCGCTCCCCGGGAGATCCGACGTTACCTCGCCCGGAAGGGCTCGGTCGCCCTCCATGGGGTCTCGCTCACGATTTCGGGGGTGGGCGCGGGGTGGTTCGAGGTCTCGCTGATTCCCGAGACCCTCGCGCGGACGAATCTCGGCTCGCTCCGCCCCGGCTCCCGGGTTCATGTGGAGGTGGATCTCGTCGCACGGTATCTTGAGACGTTGCTCGGAGATCGAGCGGAGACACGGCATGAATGACGGGCCCGTCGAGATCCCGGCCGAGGTCCCCGACGGCGGTTTCGCGTCGATCGAGGAGGCGATCGAGGACCTCCGACTCGGCCGCATGATCGTGATTCTCGACGACGAAGACCGGGAGAACGAAGGGGACCTGTGCTGCGCTGCGGAGTTCGTCACCCCCGAGATCGTGAACTTCATGGCCACGCACGGACGGGGACTCATCTGCCTTCCCATGACGTCCGAGCGCTGCGAGGCGCTCGGGCTCCCGCTCATGGTGGAGCGGAACACCGGCCGCCGCGGGACCGCCTTCACCGTGTCGATCGAGGCCCGCACCGACGTGACGACGGGAATCTCGGCGGCCGACCGTGCCCGCACGATCCGCGTCGCCTGCGATCCAAGAACCCGGCCCGAGGACCTCGCGCGGCCGGGGCACGTCTTCCCGCTCCGATCCCAGCCGGGCGGGGTGCTCAAGCGCGCCGGGCACACCGAGGCGGCCGTCGACCTCGCGCGCCTCGCCGGTCTTCGTCCCGCCGGCGTGATCTGCGAGGTGATGAACCCCGACGGCTCGATGGCGCGCCTCCCGGAGTTACGCTCCTTCAGCGCCCGCCATGGCCTCAAGATGATCACGATCGCCGACCTCATCCGGTATCGGATGCGGACCGAGCGACTCGTGACGCGCGTCGCCTCGCCGGGGCTTCCGACCGTGTTCGGAGACTGGACGATCCACGCGTTCCACACCGAGCTCGAGGACCGGACGCACGTCGCGCTCGTGATGGGGGATCCCTCGGGGGATGAGCCGATCCTCGTCCGCGTCCATTCCGAGTGCCTCACGGGGGACGTCTTCGGCTCGACGCGCTGCGACTGCGGCGCGCAGCTCCACCGCGCGATGGAGATGATCGCCGCCGAAGGACGAGGGATCATCCTCTATCTTCGCCAGGAGGGGCGCGGCATCGGTCTCGCCAACAAGCTCCGCGCGTACGAGCTCCAGGACCGACACCACAAGGACACGGTCGAGGCGAACCAAGCGCTCGGCTTCAAGCCCGATCATCGGGACTACGGCGTCGGGGCGCAGATCCTCTACGACCTCGGCGCGAGGAACCTGCGCCTCATGACGAACAACCCCGGAAAGTACGTGGCCCTCAAGGGGTACGGCCTCGAAATCGCCGAGCGGGTGCCCCTCGAGCTTCCGCCGCTCGAGGAGAATCGGGGTTACCTGCGGACGAAGAAGACGAAGCTCGGCCATCTCTTGAAGTCCGTCTGACCGAGGGGGCGCGGTGTTCGAGAATCTCTCCGAACGGCTGCAGGGGATCTTCCGCAAGCTCGGAGGCCAGGGTCGAATCAACGAGCAGGTCCTCGAGGCGAGCCTCCGTGAGATTCGCATGGCCCTCCTCGAGGCCGACGTGCACGTGGCGGTCGCGAAGTCCCTCCTCGAGGCGGTTCGTGCGAAGGCGCTCGGCGAGGCGGTCCTCGAGAGCCTCACTCCCGGGCAGCAGGTCGTCAAGATCGTCAAGGATGAGCTCGAGGCGCTCCTCGGCGGGGGCGACGGGGCCCGGCTCAAGTTCTCCTCGCGCCCGCCGACGGTCGTCCTCATGGTCGGCCTGCAGGGCTCGGGGAAGATGACGACGACGGCGAAGCTCGGCCTCTGGCTCAAGGGGGCCGGCCGGTATCCCTTCCTCGTTCCCGTCGATGTCCAGCGCCCCGCCGCGATCGAGCAGCTCGTCCGGGTCGGCAGGTCGGCGGGGCTCCGCGTCCACGAGCACGACGGGAAGGGGAAGCCGCTCGAGATCGCGCGGGAGGCGGTCGTCGAGGCCCGGCGATCCGGGTTCGACACCGTCCTCGTCGACACCGCGGGGCGCCTCCACGTCGACGAGGCCCTGATGGACGAGTTGCGCGAGCTGAAGGCGGCGCTCGCCCCCGCCGAGATCCTCTTCGTCGCCGACGCCATGACCGGTCAAGATGCCGTCCGATCCGCGGGGGAGTTCCATCGGGCGCTCGGACTGACCGGGGCGATCCTCACGAAGATGGACGGCGACGCTCGCGGCGGCGCCGCCCTTTCGATCCGTCACGTCACGGGGGTGCCGATCAAGTTCGTCGGCCACGGCGAGCGTCCGTCGGAGTTCAGCCCGTTCCATCCCGACCGGATCGTCGGCCGTATCCTCGGCCAGGGGGACCTGCTCGGCCTGATCGAGAAGGCCGAAGAAGCGTTCGACCTCGAACAGGCGGCGGAGATGGAACGGAAGCTCCGTCGCAACCAATTCACGCTCGAAGACTTCCGGGATCAGATTCGCACCGTTCGCAAGATGGGCCCTCTTTCGGGGCTCGTCTCGATGCTCCCGGGGATGGGTCAGGTCCGGGAAGCCGACCTCGACGCGGAGGCCCTGGTCCGGGTGGCCGCGATCCTCGACTCGATGACCCCGGAAGAGCGGCTCCGCCCGGAAGTGCTCAACGGGAGCCGCAAGAAACGGATCGCCCGCGGCTCTGGACGGTCGGTCCCCGAGATCAACCGCCTCTTGAAGCAGTACGCGCAAATGAAGCGAATGCTCAAGTCCGTGAGGGACGCGCGGGGCGGAAAACGCAGGGGGCCGCTGCCGTTTTGGGGCCGCTAGGCTATATTGCACGTTTCCAGCACTTTGCAAAGGCGGAGGTGAGAGTGTGCTGAAGATTCGTCTGAGCCGGGGCGGCTCGAAGCAGAACCCCCACTACCGGGTGGTCGTCTCGGAGTCGGGACGGACACCGTCGGCGCGCAGCGTCGACACGATCGGAATCTACGCGCCGGGCTCGGATCCGGCCCGCGTGCGGATCGATCTGACCAAGGCCGACGCTTGGATCCGCAAGGGAGCGCGGCCGTCCGAAACGGTGAAGAGCCTCCTCGAGCGGGCCCGCGCGGCCGCCCAGCAGGCCTGATCCGCCGCTCGCCGCAGGAGAGCCGCCGTGAGAGAACTGCTCGAGCGATTGGCGACGGGACTCGTCGACGATCCCGCCTCGGTCCGCGTGCGGGAGGACGAGATCGACGAGAGGATCGAGCTCGAGCTTCGCGTCGCCCCGGACGACCTCGGGAAGGTGATCGGCCGTCAAGGCCGGACCGCCCGGGCGCTCCGAACCGTCCTGGCGGCCGCGGGGGCGAAGCGCGGCCGGCGCGTCGTCGTCGAGATCGTCGGGTGACCCCGTGGAGGGAGCGATCCGATTCGGTCGCGTCGGCGGGTTCCGCGGGAACGCGGGGGCGGTGACCGTCCGCGTCGTCTCGGGGCAGGCTTCCCGCTGGGTTCGGATCCGGACGGTCCGGGTCGCTGGCGGGGGAGATCTGGACGTCGAGTCGGCCATGGCCTACGGCGACCGGCTCGTCCTGAAATTCCGGGGGGTCGACGACCCCTCCGCGGCCGAGACCCTCCGTGGGGCCTGGCTCGAGGCGCCGCCGGGGGAGGTGCCTCCGCTCCCGGAAGGCACATATTTCGTCGAGAGGCTGATCGGCCTCGAGGCGGAGGACGAGTCCCGGGGGAAACTCGGGGTCGTCGAGGACGTGTGGGAGACCGGAGGGGTGGAGCTGCTCCAGATCCGGGCGGGTGACGGGACGGAGGTTCTCGTCCCGTTCGCGGAGGGGATCGTGACGGAAATCGACGTCGCGTCGAGGATCGTTCGGATCCGGGCTCCCGAGGGCCTCCTCGATCTCAACCGGGGGACCGGGGTGGAACGATGACGTTCGACGTGGTGACCGCCTTTCCCGGGATGTTCCTGGGTCCCCTCGAGGGGGGAATCCTCGCGCGGGCGCGCCACCGCGGGGCGTTCGCGGCGCGCCTTCACGACCTCCGTCGATTCGGGATCGGCCCGCACCGGCAACTCGATGACGCGCCGTACGGCGGCGGGGCCGGGATGGTGATGAAGCCGGAACCGTTCTTCGACGCGGTCCAGTGGATCCGCGATCGCTGGCCGGCGGAGAACGAGCGCGTCGTGCTCCTCTCGCCTCAGGGGACGCGGCTCGATCACGCGGAGGCGGAGCGCCTCGCGCGGTACGACCGGGTGATCCTGCTCTGCGGGAGATACGAGGGGATCGACGAGCGCGTGCGGGAGGGCCTCGCCGACGAGGAGATTTCCGTGGGCGATTTCGTGGTCAGCGGGGGAGAGGTCCCGGCCCTCCTCCTCCTCGACGCCGTCGCCCGGCTCGTTCCGGGGGTCCTCGGGAACGAGGAATCGGCGGCGGCCGATTCGTTCGCACGGGGGCGGCTCGACCATCCGCACTGGACCCGCCCCGCGGAGTACCGCGGCATGCGGGTCCCCGGGGTCCTCCTCTCCGGGGACCACGAGGCGGTGCGTCGGTTTCGGGAGGAGCGTTCGTGGGAAGCGACCCGGGCGAAGCGGCCCGATCTCACGCAGAAAGGACGAGGTCAGTCATGGACGTGATTCGAACGATCGAGGCGCGGGGCCTTCGCAAGGACGTGCCGGAGTTCCGCCCCGGCGACCGGGTGAAGGTCCACGTGCGCGTCGTGGAAGGGGACAAGTCCCGGATCCAGGTCTTCGAGGGGGACGTGGTGGGACGCAGGAGCGGGACCGGTCTCCGGGCCACCTTCACCGTGCGGAAGACCTCCGGCGGAGTCGGGGTGGAGCGCATCTTCCCGCTCCACTCCCCGATCGTGGAGAAGATCGAGGTGGTCCGGATGGGACGCGTGCGGCAGGCGAAGCTCTACTACCTGCGCGATCGTTCCGGGAAAAAAGCCCGGATCCAGGAACGCCGGGAGCGTTAGTCGCTCGGGATGGGCGCCGCCGAACGAGAGCGCGCGTTCGAGAACGCGGAGAAGCTCCTGCGCGGGGGGAAGGTCTCGTCCGCCCTCGAGGAGTTCCGCCGGATCGCCTCGGAGGCCCCCCGGGACGTCCAGATGCTCAACCGGATCGGGGATAGCCTCGCGAAGGCGGGGCGGAACGCCGAGGCGATCTCGTACTACGAGAAGATCGCCGATCATTTCGCCGCGGCGGGGTTCTATCCGAAGGCGATCGCGATCGTGAAGAAGGCCGCCCGCCTGAACCCGGACCGCGTGGAGGTCGTCGTTCGCCTCGGTGAGTACAACCTCCGGCAGAAGCTGATCGGCGAGGCGAAGACGCACCTGCTCCGCGCGGGCGACCTCCTCGTCCGCTCCGGCCAGATGGAGCGGGCGCGGCAGGTCTTCGAGCGGCTCGTCGCAGCCGACCCCGCCGACGTGCTGAACCGCGTCCGCCTCGCGGAAGCGCGGGTCGCGTCGGGCGACGCGGTCCGCGCGACGGAGGAGCTCGTCGCGGTCGCCCAGCAGTTCGCCGCGATGGCCCGTACCGAGGACGCCGAGCGCACGCTGCGGAGGGCGGTCTCGATCGCCCCCGCCGCGGTCGAGCCTCTCGCCGCCCTTGCGGGTCTCCTGGTATCGGCGGGGCGCGCCGACGAAGCGGTCGAGCTGCTGGCGCGGGCCTGCGCCGAGCGGCCCGACGACGGCGCGGTGCGAGGGGAGTGGTTCGTCCTCCTCGAGCGGCTCGGCCGCAGCGACCTTTCGACCGCCTTCCTCGAGAGCGAGGCCTCGGACGTGCTGGCTCCCGCGGCGGTCGAGAAGGCGCTCCGGGAGGCGATCGCGCGCGGGTCGGCGGACGCCCTCTGGAAACGCCTCGACGCGGTCGTCGATCGCTGGGTCGCGGGACGCCGCTTCGAGAAGGTGACGGCCCTGCTCGATCGTCTCGCGCGGGTCGAGCCTCAAGAGCACATCCCGGCCCTCGAGCGGCTCGTAACGGCGCGGGAGGTCGAGGGGAACGCTCCGGCGACGGTGCGGGCCGTCGAGCGCCTCGCGGAGGCCCACCGGACGCACGGAGACGCCCAGCGCCTCGCGGAGCTTCGCGAACGCCTTCGAAGGCTCGGGGCCGCTTCCCCCGTCCTCCTCGCGACGGAGCCTCCGGCCGATGCCACGCGTCCGGCCGGGGCCGCGGCGCCGCCCCCGTCGAGGGAGGCCGAGCCGGAGGCCGCTTCCGAGGCCGCCGCGGCGCCTCCCGCCGTCCCGCTCCGTTTCGAAGCGCCGGCCGTCCCGCTTTCCCCCGCGGACCACGAGTTCGTGACGGGACATCTCACCGAGGCGGAGGTGTTCCTCAAGTACAGCCTCCCGGACGAGGCGCTCGGCCAGGTCCGCGAGGTCGTCGCGCGCTTTCCGGGTCACGTCGAGGCGATCGAGCGCTGGCTCGAGATTCTCGAGGGGAGAGCCGGAGGGCCGGAGCGCCAGGAGGCCCTGCTCGCTCTCGCGTGGGCGCGCCGGGCGGCGGGGGACGAGGCCGGCGCACGAGTCGCGTACGAGGCCGCGCGGGCGATCGCCCCGATCCCTTCGGACGCGGCGGCCGCCGCCCTTCGGCTCGGGCTCGAGCGGGGGGACGAACCGGGATCGCGCGAGACCGTCCCCGCGCCCGAGAAGGAGGCGTCCAAACTCCCGCAGCCACGGCCCCCGGCGCGGGAGACGACCGCTTCGAGCGACGAGGAGTGGGTGATCGAGTTCGAGGCCGACGAGGCCGACGCCCCGACCGAAGCGCCTCCTCCCGCGCCTCCCGCCGAGCCGGAACGGCCATCGCCGCGGCGGGTGCGGATCGCTTCGGAGGACATGATCGAAGAGATCCGCGGCCTTGCGGAGAGCGGGCATGCCGATCAGGCGGTCCGCAAGGTCGAGGCGCTGCGTTTGCTCGGGTTCGGCGGCGACGCCCTCGACGCCCTCGAAGAGACGCTCCGCGCGGCGCTCGCGTCCGACGAGGACGACCGCCTCGACGAGGAAGACCTCTCGACGCTGACGGCGGCCCTCGCCTCGGTAGGGGCGGACGCCCCGCTGGAGGTCGCCGCGGTCGATCGGGATGACGAAGGCGAGCCGTCGCTCGAAGAGGTGTTCGACTCGTTCAAGCGGCACGTCGACGCGACGGTCCACGCCGAGGATTTTCGGACCCGCTACGATCTCGGGATCGCCTACAAGGAGATGGGGCTCGTCGACGAGGCGCTCGAGGCGTTCCGGGCGGCGCTCGCCTCCCCGGAACTCAGGCGGGAAGCCTGCACGATGATCGCGCTTTGCCATCGCGAGCGCGGAGAGATCGACGAGGCGGTCGTCTGGTACCGCCGCGCGCTCGAGGGAGAGGACGAGGGCGCAGGCGAGTTCCACGGCATCCGGTACGACCTCGCCGAGGTCCTGCTCGAACGCGGCGAGCAGGACGACGCCTTGCGGCTGTTCCGGAGCGTCCTCGAGGTCGACCCCTCCTACCGGGAGGTCCGGCGGTACGTCGCCGATTTGCAGTCCCGCAACGAGCGATGAGCGTCCCCTTCCCTCCGCCGGCCCTTCCCCGGTAGAATCGCCCGAATTCGTCCAGGCCCTCGGGGGGGCGGCATGACGCGACCGGCGGTGCTCTTGGTGGGGCTCGATCCCCCTCTCGAGCGCCGTGTCCGCGAGGCGTTCGAGTCGGCCGGGGGCGAGGCGTCGAGCGTCGAAATCCCGCGGGAGGCCCTCGAAACGATCCGCACGAAGCCGGTCGCGGCGCTCGTCGCGCCGAGCGGGATCCTCTGCGGCCCGGCGGTCGATCTCGCGGAGCGCGCCCTGCGCCTCCGGTCCTCCCTCGTCATCGTCGCGGTCGGCGACCTCGCTCCGCGGGAGCGGGAAGCGGCGTTCCGTTCGGGGATCTTCGACGTCGTCCCGGCGGCGACGGCCGATCCGCTCGAACCTTCGGCGGTCCGGGCGCTCGCTCAGGCGGCCTTGCGCTCCGAGCTGCAGCGACTCCGCGAGGCCGCGCGCACCCGCGCGGGAGTCGGCGGTCTCGTGGGGCGGAGCGACGCGCTGCGCCGGGCGAGAGAGGAGATCGTGACCCTCGCGGCGAGCGAGGTGCCGGTCCTCCTCGTCGGGGAATCGGGCACGGGGAAGGAGCACGGAGCACGATTCCTGCACGCGGCCTCGCGCCGTGCGAGCGGGCCGTTCGTCGTCGTCGAGGGTCGCAGCGGCGCCGGACCCGACACCGACCCGTTCGCGCGGCGGGGGGCGGTCGCCCCCGAATCGCCCTGGGACCGCGCGGCAGGGGGCACGCTCTTCCTCCGGGACCTCTTCGCGCTCGCTCCCGACGTCCAGGACCGGCTCGCCGCCGCCCTCGCGGGCGCTCCCTCCTCGCTCGGCCCCCGCGTCGTCGCCGGCTCCGAAATCGGCCCGGACCTCGCCGTTCGGAGCGGGCGGATGCCCGAGGCGCTCCTGGCCGGGTTCGAGGGGGCGGTCGTCTCCCTTCCGCCGCTCCGGGAGCGCCGGGACGACATTCCGTTCCTCGCGCGGCACTTCCTCGAGGCGATCCGCGAGATGAACGAGCTGCGCGAACTCCGGATGACCCGGGAAGCGCTCGAGGTCCTCGCCGGGTACGACTGGCCGGGAAACGTCCGAGAGCTGCGCACCGTCTTGGAGCACGCCTCCCTCGTCGCCGACGACGGGGTGATCCGACCGCGCGACCTGCCCGAAGCGATCCGGCGCCGGACGGCTCCGGAACGCGAGCCGGGGGGACGGGAGGAGGCCTCGTTCCGCGAGGCGAAGCGCGAGGTCGTCGATCGGTTCGAACGCGAGTTCCTCGAGCGCCTCCTCGATCGACACGCGGGGAACGTGACCGAGGCGGCGGTCGCGTCGGGGATGATGCGATCGGCGCTGCAACGCCTTCTCCGCAAGCACCGGATCCACTCGGCGGCTTTTCGAAGCGCGCGGGGGAGCGGCAGAGACGCCGGGCGTTGAGCGTCTGGCGGCTCCTCCTGCACCCGGCGGCGGACGGGGCCTGGAACATGGCGGTCGACGAAACCCTCCTCGACCGCTACGCGCGGGACGAGGGAGCGGACGCCCCGCCGACCCTCCGGCTCTACGCGTGGTCCCCTCCCGCCGTGAGTCTCGGGTGCAAGCAACCGCTTCCCTCCTCGATCGACCGGGCCGCGCTCCGCGCCCGCTCGATCGATCTCGTGAGGCGTCCGACCGGGGGGCGCGCCGTGCTCCACGAGGGGGAATGGACGTACGCGGTCGCCGGGCGCATCGGCTCGCACGAGTTCCCGGGGGGGGTTCTCGACACCTACGAGCGGATCGCGGCGGCCCTCCTCGCCGCGTTCGAGATCCTCGGCCTCGGCGCCGAGGCGCGCGCGGGGGGGCGCGATCCCGGTCCGCTCGACCCCCGCTCGTGCTTCGAGGTCGCGGCGCCGCACGAGATCGTCATCGGATCCGAAAAGGTCGTCGGCTCGGCGCAGGCGCGGCGACGGAGAGGCTTCTTGCAGCACGGCTCGATCCCGCTCCTCCCGCACGGCGGGCGGCCCGGCGGCGGCTCCCACGCTTCCTCCGCTCCGAGCGAGGGAGCGCTCGAGCGCGCGGCGGGGCGGGCCCTCCCGCCCGGCGAGATCGCCGCGGCCCTCGTCGAGGGGTTCGCGCGACGATTCGGAGCCGTTCTCGTCCCCGGATCGCTCGACGCCGAAGAAGCGCAGCGCGCGGCCGCGCTTCGATGCTGGAAGTACGACTCGGCCGCCTGGACGCTCGAGGGAAGGATCGGCCCGCGCGAGAGGCGCTGGGCTCCGCCGGGGATCCTCACCGGCCCGGCTGGAACAGGATGACGCGCGCGGGGCTCCCGTCGGCCCCGAACCAGAGCGATCGATCGACCGATTCCGGAATCTCCGGCTCGGGGAGCGGCTCGCCCGGACGGACCGGGAAGGAGACCGTTCCCTGCGGCGTGACGACCCGGAGCGTCTCGCCCCCGGGGGTGAGCGCCGCGGTCGGGGCGGCGAGGAGAGCGCGCGCGAGATCGTCCGGCGCGGCGACGATCGTCCCGTCCTCGTCGAGAGGGAAACGCTGGAGCGGAACCGGGAGGAGCCGCCGGGCATGCTCGGACGCCGAGCAGCGACGGGTCGGCTCCGTCCCTTCGAGGAACGTCTCGACGAGGATCGGCGCGCACCCGGCGGCCTCGTCCGCACGCAAGCCGGTGCGGCGGTCGATCGCCGCGTCGATCACGCCGGGCGGGCGGGGGAAGTCGAGAACGGGCCGGTCCTCGAGCGCCCGTTCCATGAACGCCATCCAGATCGGGAGCGCCGCCTGCGCGCCGGTCTCGCGGGACCCGAGAGTCCGTTTCGCGTCGAACCCCACCCAGACGCCGACCACGAGGTCGGGGGTGTAGCCGAGGAACCACGCGTCGGTGAAGTCGTCCGTCGTTCCGGTTTTCCCCGCAACCGGCCTCCCGAGCGACGAGGCCGCGGCTCCCGTTCCGTCGCTCGCGACCCCCTCGAGCAGGCGGTTCATGAGGTAGGCGGTTTCCGGGCGAAGCGCCTCGGAGACCGCGGGGCGGGCCCGGTGGAGCGTGGCCCGCGTGCGGTCGACGACCTCGAGCACGAGGTGCGGCTCGACGCGCACCCCCTGGTTCGCGAACGCACCGTACGCCGCCGCGAGGTCGGCGAGCCCCACCTCGAAGGCGCCGAGCGCGAGGGAGGGGTACGGCTCGAGGCCGCCGCCGACGCCGAGTCGCTCGGCGAGCGCGAGGACCGGGCGGGTCCCGACCTCGAGGAGGAGCTTGACGGAGACGATGTTGAGCGATTTCTCGAGCGCCGTACGGACCGTCACCTGGCCGGTATAGGTCTTTCCGTAATTCTCCGGCTGGTAAGCCGACCAGGTCCCGGCCTCGACGAAGACCGTCGGCTCGTCCTGGAACGACCGGGTCGGCGGGATCCCCGCGTCGATCGCCGCGGCGTAGACGATCGGCTTGAACGCCGAGCCCGCCTGGCGCCTCGCCTGGAATGCCCGGTCGAACTCGCTGCGGGCGAAGTCGAACCCGCCGACGTGGGCGAGGACTTCGCCCGATCGCGGATCGAGGGCCACGAGGGCCGCCTCGACCGCGGGGTCCTGTTCGAGCAGCGCGCGCGCGGGAGAGCCGGAGCCGGCGACGAGGCGCACGCGCAAGACGTCCCCCACGCGGAGGAAGGAGGCCGGGTCCCTGCGACCCGTCCACGCGACCGACTCCGCGTCGAGGAAGGCGCGCTCGGGGCCGACGCGCAGGAGGGCCCGACCGCGCGCGACCGATACGACGATCGCGTCGGTGACCGCATCGGCATGGATCCCGTCCCGCCACGCGTCCCGCCGCACCGACTCGAGGTCGGTTCCCGCGGGGAGACGCGCGACCGGGCCCCGCCACCCCTGGCGCTTGTCGAGCGTCCGAAGCCCCTCGTCGACCGCGCGGTTCGCGATCTCCTGGAGGTCGGGGTCGAGCGTCGTCCCGCCGACGAGCCCCGCCCGGTAGAGCTTCTCGTAGCCCAACCGCTCCTGGAGCCAGCGCCTCACGGCCTCGACGAAGTAGGGGGCGAGCCCGGTCGCGTCGCGGTGCGCCGCGACCTCGATCGGCGCTTGCGCGGCCCGCTCCGCGGTCGCGGGATCGATCGCGCCGGTCTCGACCATCCGGTTCAAGACGTGGGCGCGGCGCTTGCGAGCCCCCTCGGGGTTCCGGAGCGGCGACAGGGTCTCCGGGCGCTGCAGAATGCCGGCGAGGAGGGCCGCCTCGGGAAGCGAAAGGTCGCGCGCGTGCTTCCCGAAGTAGAACTGCGAGGCGGCCTCGAGGCCGTAGCGGCCGTGCCCCATGTACACCTGGTTGACGTACATCCGGAGGATCTCGTCCTTCGTGTACCGGCGCTCGATCTCGAGGGCGAGGAGCATCTCCTGGATCTTGCGCCGGATCGTCTTCTCCGGCTTCAGGAAGAGATTCCTCGAGAGCTGCTGGGTCAGGGTGCTCGCTCCCTGCTCGAGGCTCAACGTCATCAGGTCGTGCCACGCGGCCCGCGCGATCCCCCGAAAGTCGATCCCGCCGTGCTCGTAGAAGGAGGCGTCCTCGACGGCGACGACGGCCTTGCGGAAGACGTCGGGGATCTCTTCGTGCGAGAGGAGGATCCGTTTCTGCTCGCCGTAGTTCGCGATCGTCGAGCCGTCCCGGGCGAGGACCCGCGTGTTGAGGGGCGGGGTGTACGATTCGCGCGCGCGCACGTCCGGGAGGTCGGATTTGAGGCCGACGGCGAGGGCGGCTCCCGCCGCCGCCGATGCGGCGGCGAGGGCGCTCGCGAGCGCGACGGCACGTCGCGCGCTGGGTCCGGGCATGACCGGTCGAGCGTAGCACAGGGGTCGTGACGATGATCGTATGCAAGTTCGGGGGGACATCCGTGGCCGACGCGGGCGCGCAGGGGCGGCTCGCGCGCATCGTGGCGTCGAGGCTGCCGGGCCGAGTCCTCGTCGTCGTATCGGCTCTCGCGGGCGTGTCGGACGCGCTCTACGCGATCCTCGACGACGCCGCGGCGGGGCGCGGGGACCGCGGGGAGGGGGCTCTCGCCGGCGTCGCCGAGCGGCACCGCCGCCTCCTCGAAGACGTCGGGGGAGGCCCGGACGCGGCGATCGAGGCGACGCTTCGGGAGCTGGAGACGTTGAGGCAGGGTGTGGCCCTCCTCGCCGACGCGAGCGCTTGGGTCCGCGCGCGCTTCGTCGCGGCGGGCGAGATCCTCTCGAGCCGCCTCGTGACCGCGAGTCTCGCTGCCGCGGGAGTCGAGGCGGCCTGGATCGACGCGCGGCCCATCGTCGCCACGGCGGGGGAGGAGCCGGAGCGCGACCGCCCCCGCGTCGACGCGATCGAAAGGGCCGCGCGACGCGAGATCCTCCCCGTTCTCGAGTCGGGGACGATCGGCGTCACGCAGGGCTTCATCGGGAGCGCTCCGGACGGACGCACGACCCTCCTCGGACGCGGGGGGTCGGACTACTCGGCGTCGCTCCTCGGCGCGGCCCTCGGCGCGGAGCGCATCGAAATCTGGACCGACGTCGACGGGATCCTGACCGCGAACCCCCGCGTCGTGCCGGAGGCGCGCCGCGTGCGCCTGCTCTCCTTCGACGAGGCGAGCGAGCTCGCGACGTTCGGCGCGAAGGTGCTCCACCCCGCGACGATCCTCCCTGCGGTCGACCGGGAGATCCCGGTCGTCGTGCGCAACGCGCGGCGGCCGGCGGGGGAGGGGACGACGATTCTCGGGCGGGGGGTGCAGCCGGCGGGAGACCGCTTCGTCGTCAAGTCGATCGCCGACAAGCGCGGGGTCACCCTCGTGCACGTCACCTCGACCCGCATGCTCCTCGCGCACGGTTTCCTCGCCCGGATCTTCGAGGTGTTCGAGCGGGAGCGGACGTCGGTGGATCTCCTCGCGACCTCGGAGATCTCCGTCTCCCTCACCCTCGACGACGCGACCCGGCTCGACGCGATCCGCGAGGCGCTCTCGCGCTTCGCCCGCGTCCGCGTGGAGGAGGACCTCGCCGTCGTCTGCCTCGTCGGAGAGGGGATGCGGGGGAAGACCGGGGTCGCCGCCGACGTCTTTCGCTCGCTCCGCTTCGCGAGTCCTCGATTGATCACGCAGGGCGCTTCGGAGATCAACCTGAGTCTCGTCGTCTCGCAAGCGGAGGCCGATCGGGTGGTGCGGGCCCTGCACGACGTCTTTTTCCGAGGTTCGCTGCCGGCGGAGATTTTCGGGGAGACGTTTCGCGAGCTCGAGCGGGGCGAGCGCGGGAGCGCTCGGCGCGAACGGGGCCCGGGAACGTCGCTCCCCCTCGCGGAGATCGCCGAGCGGCATGGGACTCCGCTCTACGTGTACGACCTCGACGTCGTCTCGGAACGGGCGGCGCGCCTGCGCGCCGCCCTTCCCGACCCGCGGTTCCGTGTCTTATACGCGTTGAAGGCGAACGCGAAACCCGCGATCGTCCGCGCGATGCGCGCCGCAGGGGTCGGCATCTAGGCGGCCTCTCCGGGGGAAGTCGCCCGCGCCCTCGCCTGCGGTCACGAGCCGGGGTCGATCCTCCTCTCCGCGACGAACGGGCGCCCCTCCGACCTCGCGGAGGCCCTCTCCCGCGGGGTGCGCGTGGCCTTGGGATCGCGCTCGGACGCTCGGCGCGTCGGAGCGCTCGCGCCCGGAGGAAAGGTCCTCCTCCGCGTGAACCCCGGGGTGGGGGCGGGCCACCACGCGCACGTCGTCACCGGCGGGGCGCACAGCAAGTTCGGGATCCCGGCCGAGGAGATCGACATCGCGCTCGCCGAGGCGGAGGGGGCGGGTCTCGAGGTCGAGGGGCTTCACGCCCACGTCGGGTCGGGGATCCTCGACCCAGCGACCCTCGTGGAGGCGGCGGAAGCCGTGGTCGCCGCCGCTTCGCGGACCGATTCCCTTGCGGTGCTCGATCTCGGCGGGGGGTTCGGCATTCCCTACCGCGACGAGGAACCGGAGTTCGACCTCGACGCGTGGAGTCGCGGAATCGCCGGGGTCCTCGAGCGCGCGGAGGCCAGGGGAGTCCGCCCGCGGGAGGTGTGGATCGAGCCGGGGCGCTGGCTCGTCGGCCCCGCCGGCTGGCTCGTCGCCGAAGTGACCTGCCGCAAGGAGGCCGGGGGGCTCGTCTTCGCGGGGCTCGACACGGGCATGAACCATCTCCTTCGCCCGGCCCTTTACGGCGCCTATCACCGCGTCGTCAACCTCTCCGCTCCGGACGCTCCGGAGGAGTGGGTGGAAATCGTCGGGAACGTCTGCGAGACGACCGACGTTCTCGCCTCGAACCGGCCGCTCCCACGCCCCGAGGAGGGCCACCTCCTCGCCTTCCGCGACGCGGGGGCTTACGGGTTCACGATGGCCTCCGCCTACAACCTCTGGCCTCTCCCGAAGGAGATCGTCGTTTCGCAGGGGCGGGAGGTGGAGTAGGCTCCGTTCGATGCGATCGGTCATCCGCGGGACCGGCATGTACGTGCCCCCCCACGTCGTCGGGAACGAGAGGCTCGCCCGCGCGATGGACACGAGCGACGCCTGGATCCAGAAACGGACGGGGATCGTGGAACGGCGGTTCGCACCCCTCGATTCCGGAACGAGCGATCTCGGCGCCGAGGCGGCGCGGCGCGCCCTCGCGGACGCGGGGCTTCCTCCCGACGGGGTCGACTACCTGATCGTGGCGACGATGACCCCCGACCACTACTTCCCCGGCGCGGCCCCCCTCGTGCAGCGGAAAGCCGGTCTCGGGAAGATCCCGAGCCTCGACATCCGGCAGCAGTGCACGGGGTTCCTGCACGCCCTCCAGCTCGCCGACTCGCTCCTTCGCGCGGGCGCCTGCCGGAGCGCTCTCGTCGTCGGGGCGGAGGTGCACGGGGGGTTCATGCCGTGGAGTTGCTGGGACGTGCTGCTCGAGGGGAGCGACCGGGTCGTGCCGGAGGAGGAGCGCGCCCGCAACACGCGGTTTCGCGACCGAGTCGTGCTCTTCGGGGACGGCGCCGGGGCGTTCGTCCTCGCCGCGGACGAGGCGGACGGGCGCGGCTTCCTCGACTTCGAGATCCGCGCCGACGGGGACCTCTGGGACAAGATGTGGGTCCCGGCGGGGGGAAGCGCCTACCGGCCCTACTTCGACCCGGCGATGTTCGCGCGCGGCGATACCGTCCCGATCGTCGAGGGGCGGGAGGTGTTCCGTGTGGCGGTGAGCCGGATGCCGGAGGTCGTGCGCGCGATCCTCGAGCGGAACGGACTCGGCGTCGCCGACCTCGACCTCCTCGTGATGCACCAGGCGAATCTCCGGATCAACGAGGCGGTGCAGGAACGGCTCGGTCTCCCCGACGAGAAGGTCTACAACAACATCCAGAGATACGGGAACACGACCGCCGCCACCCTCCCGATCGCCTTCCACGAGGCGAGGCAGGCGCGCGACCTCCGTCCGGGCTCTCTCGTCTGCTTCGTCGCGCTCGGTTCGGGGTTGACCTGGGGAGCGGCCCTCTACCGGGTCTAGCGGCTACACTCTATCCGCGTGTTCCGCCTCGTCTCCGACTACCGCCCGACCGGCGACCAGCCGAAGGCCGTCGATTCCCTGTGCGCGGGGATCGAGGCGGGCGTACGCGATCAGGTGCTGCTCGGGGTGACCGGCAGCGGGAAGACCTTCACGATCGCGAACGTCGTCGCGCGCCTCGGCCGCCCCACCCTCGTCCTCGCCCCCAACAAGACGCTCGCCGCCCAGCTCTTCCAGGAGTTTCGGAGGCTCTTTCCCGAAAACGCCGTGGAGTACTTCGTTTCGTACTACGACTATTACCAGCCGGAAGCCTACGTCCCGCAGTCCGACACCTACATCGAGAAGGAGGCGACGATCAACGAGGAGATCGACCGGATGCGCCACGCGGCAACCCGGGCTCTCTTCGAGCGGCGGGACGTGCTCATCGTCGCGAGCGTCTCCTGCATCTACGGCCTCGGTTCCCCCGAGGCGTACCACGGGATGATGCTCCTCCTCACGAAGGGGATGAACCTCGACCGGGACGCCGCGCTCCGGAAACTCGTCGAGATCCAGTACCAGAGGACGAACGCGGACCTCGGCCGCGGTCAGTTCCGGGTGAGGGGGGACGTCCTCGAGATCTGGCCGTCGTACGCGGAGGAGTCGCTGCGCGTCGAGTTCTGGGGAGACGAGGTGGAGTCGATCGCGCGGCTCGATCCGGTGCGGGGGAAGGTCGTGGAGCGCCTCGAGCGGTACCCGGTCTACCCGAACTCCCACTACGTCACCCCGCGGGAAACGACCCTCCGGGCGATCCGCACCATCCGGGAGGAACTCGAAGCGCGGGTTCCCGAGCTCGAAGCGCAGGGGAAGCTCCTCGAGGCGCAGCGTCTCGCGCAGCGCACGACGTTCGACCTCGAGATGCTCCAAGAGGTCGGGTACTGCCACGGGATCGAGAACTACTCCCGCCACCTGACCGGGCGCGCGCCGGGGGAGCCTCCCCCGACCCTGATGGATTACCTCCCCCCCGACGCGCTCCTCGTCGTCGACGAGAGTCACGTCTCGATTCCGCAGGTCCGCGGGATGTACCACGGCGACCGCTCCCGGAAGACGACCCTCGTCGAGTTCGGCTTCCGGCTTCCCTCCGCCCTCGACAACCGCCCCCTCACGTTCGAGGAGTTCGAAGCGCGGCGGGGGCAGACGATCTACGTCTCCGCGACCCCGGGGCCGTACGAGCTGTCGCTCACCGGAGGGGCGGTGGTCGAGCAGGTCGTCCGCCCGACGGGTCTTCTCGACCCCGCGGTTCTCCTCCGCCCGATCGACGGTCAGGTCGACGACCTCCTCGGCGAGATCCGCCTCCGCGTCGAGCGCGGGGAGCGCGTCCTCGTGACGACCCTCACGAAGCGGATGGCGGAGGACCTGACCGAGTACTGGAAGGAGGTCGGCGTGAAGGTCGAATACCTCCACTCCGACGTGGAGACGCTCGAGCGCGTGCGCATCTTGAGGGACCTGAGGCTCGGCGCCTTCGATGTCCTGGTCGGGGTGAACCTCCTCCGGGAGGGGCTCGACCTCCCCGAGGTGTCGCTCGTCGCGATCCTCGACGCCGACAAGGAGGGCTACCTCCGCTCCGAGGGGTCGCTGATCCAGACGATCGGGCGGTCCGCGCGCCACGTGAACGGCCCCGAGCAACCGAGGCCGCTCCCACCGAGCGCTGGGATACTGCTGCCGGCGATGCCACAGAAGCCGGTGTTTCTGGCGCCCGTGACGCGCACGCGCCGCTCGTGAACACCATGCTGTACGAACATCACTTCCGCGCGATGAACACCAGCGTCGGCGTCTGGGTCTGGTCCACGGACCCCCAGCGAACGCGGATGGTCCGAGCTGGAATGCGG